>DATFTB010000270.1:0-26482 GCA_035262325.1 Candidatus Acidiferrum sp. | reverse complement strand
CGTTCTGACGGGCACGGCCGCTGCTGGCGAGGAAGTTCTGGTTCCTTCCCTGCTGAAAGCGCCGGTGCTTGACGTAATTCTGCATGGGACGCACGCGTTGGGCGCCGCGGGACGACCGGGAGCCGGCCCGGCGATTGCCGTCTCGTTCTTTCTGGTCGCGATCGTCTGCGGGTTCGCGGGACTTTGCTACGCGGAACTGGCTTCGATGATTCCGATCGCAGGAAGCGCCTACACCTACACCTATGCGACGATGGGCGAACTCGTAGCATGGATCATCGGGTGGGACCTGATTCTCGAATACGCTGTTTCGAACATGGCCGTGGCCGTCGGTTTTTCCGCGTATGTCAACAGCCTGTTGTATTCTTTCGGCATCCGGCTTCCCGACACATTGAGCACGCCCGCTTACCAACCAATGATCGGCTGGTTGCCGCACTTCAATCTCATCGGCTTCCTCATCGTGATGCTCCTGACGGTGCTCCTGATTACCGGGATCAAGGAGTCGGCCACATCGAACAGCATCATGGTGGGCATCAAGCTTCTGGCGATTTGCATTTTCATCGTCTTCGCTTCTAGGTACATCAACCCAATCAATTGGGCTCCGTTCGCTCCAAATGGCTTCCAAGGAATTCTCACGGGCGGCGCAATCGTGTTTTTCAGCTACATCGGGTTCGATTCCGTTTCCACCGCCGCAGAGGAGTGCAGGAATCCGAAACGAGACTTGCCGCTCGGCATCATGGCGTCGCTGCTCGTCTGCGCCGCCCTGTACGTGGGCGTTGCCGTGGTACTCACCGGAATTCAGCCTTTCCACATCTTCAAAGGCGATGCCGCGCCGGTGGCCACGGCGCTGCACAATATCGGCCTTGACAAACTGCAGCGCTGGGTCACGATCGGCGCGCTGATGGGCATGATCTCATCGCTCCTGGTCTATCAGTACGGCCAAGCTCGAGTGTGGTTCGCCATGTCGCGCGACGGATTGCTGCCTGGGGCGTTCTCGAAGGTCCACCATCGCTTCCGCACCCCGCATTTCGCGACGTGGATTGCGGGTATCGTTGTCGGTATTCCTGCCGGAATTTTTGATATTGGCACTCTGGCCGACCTTTCCAACATCGGGACGCTGTTCGCCTTTGTGCTCGTTGCGGCGGCGGTCCTGGTGCTGCGCAAATCGCAACCGGACCGAGCGCGCGGCTTTAAGGTGCCCCTGGTACCGCTGCTGCCAATTCTGTCGATCATCACTTGCGTTTTGTTGATGGCGAGTCTTACTCTCGAAAACTGGATTCGCTTTTTCGTGTGGATGATCATCGGCCTTGTGATTTACTTTGCCTATAGCCGCCATCGCAGCACGCTGAATCCGGCACCGAGGGCCTAAACCATCGCGTATGACCGCACGCCAAAGGCAGTGGAATCTGAGCAGAAGGACGATTGCCGGCGTACTGGCCGTATGCGGCGGGTTCCTGCCTGCCGAGCTGTTTGCCTGGGGAAGCAACGCCCAGCGACTGATCATTAGTCATGCCGTGGATACGCTTCCTTACGAGATGCGGCCTTTCTTCGAGGCCAATCGAACCTTCCTCATCCAGCACGTCAACGACTCGCTGAATCTCATCGACAAAAATCCGAACGAGCGACTGAATCATTTCATCGAACTCGACAAGTACGGCAAGTTCCCCTTCGAAGCCCTGCCGCGAAATTACAAGGCGGCGCTCGCCAAATACAGCAAGTCCAAAATCGATTCGACCGGCCTTCTGCCATGGCAGATCGGCGTGTACAGCGCGAAGCTGACGGAGGATTTGAGGGCGGGACGCTGGGAAGAGGCCAAGCTCGACGCCGCATTTTTGGCCAATTACGTGGCCGAGTCACACGATCCGTTCAACACAAGCGAGAATTTTGACGGAAGGCTTACGGGCCAGAGCGGGGTAAATGAACGCTTCAACACGGTTTTGATCGACCGCTATGGCTCGTTTTTTCCCCTGAATCCACGCGACGCATTCTTCATTTCTGATCCCACGGACTTTGCCTTTGACTCCAGCCTGAATGCGCACAGCCTGGTCGAATCCATCCTGCTTTCCGACCGCCACGCGAAGAAGGGCCTGGGTTCCTACACGGATGAATACTATGATCGCTTCTATAATCTTACGGCGGCGGCGCTGATCCGGCAGCTCTCCGACGCATCGACCGATGTAGGCTCCTACTGGCTGACAGCGTGGATCAATGCTGGCAAGCCACCACTGCCACATTGAACCACGCGTGACCAGCAATTCCAATTTGAAGAATTTCTTCTCCAAGCTGCCGAAGGCGGAGCTTCACCTTCACCTGGAAGGCATGCTGGCGCCAAACCGGGTCGCCGATCTCGCGAGGAAATACAATGTCCCGCTGGACCCTGGCGAAATTCACAGGCGATTCGACTCGCGCGGCTTTGCGCAATTCCTGGAACTTTACAAATGGGCTACCTCGTTCCTGCGTGAGCCCGAGGACTATGCACGCCTGGCGGAAGACGCCGCCGGCGGTCTGCGGAGCGAGGGCGTGGCCTATGCCGAAGTTACGCTGTCGGTTGGCGTAATGCTCCTGCGCAAGCAAGACGTGCGTGCGAATTTTCACGCGATCCGTGAAGTGTTCACCCGCAGCCATGCCGCGGGGCAAGGACCGCGCGTTCAGTACGTGTTTGACGCCGTGCGACAGTTCGGTCCAGAACCGGCCTTGGAGGTAATCGAACGCGCCGCCGAGCTTCGCTCCGAAGGCGTGGCGGCCTTCGGCCTCGGTGGCGACGAGTTGTCAGTGCCGCTCGCGGATTTCCAGCCGGTTTACCTACAAGCGAGAAAAGAAAAGCTGCGGCTCCTCGTTCACGCGGGCGAGACGGGCGGCTCTCAGCAGATACGAGACGCCATCGATCTTCTCGGGGCGGAGCGCATCGGGCACGGTATCGCGGCCATACGTGATCCGAACCTGATGATGCTCCTCCGAGAGCGCAAGATACCGCTGGAGATCTGTCCGACGAGCAACCTGCGAACGAAAGCCCTCAACATTCAGTTGAACGCTGCCGACCCGAACATCCAGGACCATCCGTTGCCCAAGCTCTATCGGGCCGGTGTGCCGGTGTCCCTGTCAACCGACGACCCGGCGATGTTTCACACCAATCTGACGGGCGAGTATTTCCAGGCCCACCAGATGGGTCTTGCGGTCGAGGAACTGCTGCGCATCAACCGCGCGGCGTTCGAACAGTCCTTTCTCGCGGACAACGAGCGCGCAACTTTTCTCGCGGCGGTGGACAAATACCTTTTCGAGTCCGAACGATAACCTGTGACGCGATTATTGATCCACAGGGCCGATGTGAACGCTTGAGGAGGAATTGCTATAATGCTCAGCATGAAAGCACATGTTTGGGTAATGCCAAAGCGGACGGTGCTCGACCCGCAAGGGCAAACAATTCAACACGCGCTCAGCAGCCTGGGATACGGACAGATCTCGGATGTGCGCCAAGGCAAATTCTTTGTTCTGAACCTGAATGGTTGGAGCCATGATGAGGCCCAACAGCACGTTGAGCGAATTTCCAAGGAAGTTCTTGCCAACCCGGTGATTGAGGAATATCGCTTCGAGATTGTCGAGTAGGTGGCGACCTTGACAGCCTTGCCGCGCGCTTCTCGCCCAGTGTCATTACCTGTTCGGGCACTGGCTATACTGCTGACCGCAGGCGTCTTATTTTCCTCCGGCTGTAAAAAAGCTTTGCAGGTCGATGATCCGCAATTGAAGCCAATCCAAAACATGCTGGAGACGGAACTGCCAGTCGGTACGCCCGAGGCCGCCGTTTCCCAGTTCCTTTCGACGCGCGGCTATCCGACCGAGCCGTCGGACAAGCCCGGTACGCTCATCGCCATCATCCGCCACATCGATACCGAAAAGCTGCAGCCCGTGACGGCCAGGGTTACCTTTTATTTCGACGCCAACGGCAAACTGAACACCTACGATATCGTCCGCACGATGAATCAGCCCGTGCCGTAACCTTGTGGCCCTTCCACGCCCTGTCCTTAGAGGCATCGGCGTGGCCGCGTGCTACGCTTAAGTTCAGCCAGCCAGGAGATTTCGCGAATGTGCGGTATTGTCGGCTACATCGGCTCGAAGAAAGTTGTTCCGGTCATTGTCGAGGGCCTGCGTAAACTGGAATATCGCGGTTACGATTCGGCCGGAATCGCCGTGGTTGGGGCAGACGGCAAACTTGAAATTCGGCGCGCTCCCGGAAAACTCCGCAACCTCGAGGAAGCGATCCAGAAGGCCCCGCTTGACGGCACCTACGGCATAGGCCACACGCGTTGGGCAACCCACGGGCGTCCGACGGAGGAAAATGCGCACCCCCACCGCGATTGCACGGGTCAGTACGTGGTCGTCCACAACGGAATCATCGAGAATTATCTCGAGCTGAAAGAAGAGTTGCAGCGCGAAGGTCACGACTTTGTTACGGAAACCGACACGGAAGTTGTGGCCCACCTGGTCGAGAAGCACGGCAAGACCATGGCTTTCGAAGAGGCGGTGCGAAAAACTCTCAAAAGCCTTCGTGGCATTTATTCGCTCGTTTTTCTTTCCGCGAAGGACCCGCAGAAACTGGTTGCCGCGCGCATTGGCCCACCTTCCGTAATTGGCCTGGGACACGGAGAGTATTTTGTGGCCAGCGATATTCCTGCGCTGCTCGAACACACGCGCGAAATTTTTTTTCTGGGAGACGGCGACGTTGCGGTTCTCACGCTGAATGGCGTCCGCGTGACAGATCTCGACGGCAAGCCTGTCGAGCGGCAGGCTCACCACGTTTCGTGGGACCCCATCATGGCCGAGAAGGGCGGCTACAAGCATTTCATGCAAAAGGAAATCTTCGAGCAGCCCCGTGCCGTGCGCGACACGCTGCTAGGGCGGATTTCGCAGGATACCGGCAAGGTGTTTCTGGACGAAATGCAAATCAGCGAGCGGCAGTTCCGCGCATTTGAGAACGTCCGGATTGTGGCTTGCGGCACCAGTTGGCACGCCGCCCTGACCGGCAAATTCATGATCGAGCGTCTGGCGCGCATGCCGGTCGAAGTCGATTACGGCAGCGAGTTTCGCTATCGCGATCCTATCCTGGACGCCAAGACCCTGACGGTGTGCATCAGCCAGTCCGGCGAAACCGCGGACACGCTTGCGGCCCAGCGAGAGGCAAAGCAAAAAGGCTCGCCCACCTTGGCCATCTGCAACGTGATGGGGGCAATGATCACGCGCGAGGCCGCCGGGACGATCCTGACACACGCGGGCCCCGAGATCGGCGTAGCTTCGACGAAGGCCTTTACCTCGCAAATCTGCGCGCTGGTGCTGCTGGCTTCCTATCTTGCTCAGGTTCGCGGCAAGCTCCCGCCCGAGGCCGCGCGGAAGCTCATGCAGCAACTGACGCAAATCCCCCACAAGATCGAGACGGTCCTACAAGCCGAAGAGAGCGGATTATACGAAAAACTGGCGAGAAAGTTTTTCCGCCAGTCGGATTTCCTCTACCTTGGGCGGGGGATCCATTACCCGATCGCCCTCGAAGGAGCTCTGAAACTCAAAGAGATCTCCTACATCCATGCCGAAGGATACCCTTCGGGCGAAATGAAGCACGGGCCCAACGCGTTGATTGACGAACACCTGCCCGTCGTGGTTCTTGCAACGCGCGACGAAGGTGATCCGGCCTCCATGACGCTGTATGAAAAGAGCGTATCCAACATAAAAGAAGTGAAGGCGCGCGACGGCATTGTTATCTCCGTCGTCACCACAGGCGACCGCCTGGCGTGTGGGGCTTCGGACCACTTGATCGAACTGCCGGCCGCACCGGAATTGCTTTCCGTCATGCTGGAAATCGTACCGCTGCAATTGCTGGCCTACCATATTGCGCTGCGCCGCGGCTGCGATGTGGACCAACCACGCAATCTGGCAAAGTCCGTTACCGTCGAATAGCAACTGGAGCGGACATGGCGATGTTTTTGCGCTATCACTCCGCGCGCACTAGAATCGAACGTACTATCCATTGCCGAAACACAACCAGCGAAGCATTCACGTTTGCATCCCAGGGGACGCCATGAAAACCAGCGAACGCCACATCTCCGTCCTTTTCCGACTTCTTGTCTTCAGCGCCATCCTTCCACTACAAGCACAAACGCCGCCCCAGCGGGCCGTCGCCGTCACAATTGACGACCTTCCCGCGGGCGCGGCAAATTTCATGACAGGCGCTGAAATCAAGGAAATGACGGCGAAGTTGCTGGGCACTTTGCGGGACCAAAAAGTTCCGGCGGTGGGTTTTGTGAATGAACAAAAGCTGTACCGCCTCGGCGAGGTGGAGGACCGCATAGCGGCACTGAATCTGTGGCTTGAAAATGGATTCGAGCTCGGCAATCACACGTATTCCCATCCCTCTCTGAACAACGTGCCCATCCAAAACTGGGAAGAGGAGGTCGTTCGCGGAGAAACCGTGACCCGCTGGCTGCTCGCACAACACAAAATGCGGCTGCGCTACCTTCGTTATCCCTTTCTGGATGAGGGCCGCGACATCAAGACCCGCCGCGACGTTCAGGCCTTTCTCTCCTCGCGCGGTTACCAGGTCGCGCCGGTCACGATGGATGCGTGGGACTGGATGTATGCAGGAGTTTATGAGGATGCGCGCAGACACGGCGACGCGGCCTTAGAGCAGCGCCTTGTGAGTTCCTATCTTTCCTATACGACGACAGTCTTCGACTATTTCGAGAAACTCTCCAAAGACTTGGTTGGGTACGAACCCAAGCAGATCCTTTTGCTGCACGCGAACTGGCTTGAAGCCGATCATATCGGAGAGCTCATCGATCTGCTGCGGAAACGAGGCTACCAGTTCATCGCACTCGAGGCCGCTCTGGAGGACCCCGCGTACAGCCAACCGGACGAATATGTGGGGGGAGGAACCGGCTATATCGAACACTGGGCCGCGACGCGCGGGCAGCCGGCCAAGGGCGAGCCAACCTTCCCGCAGTGGGTGCTCGACTTGTCGACCGAAATTCATCGCAATCAGCCGAGGTCCGCGGCGCCAGGACCAACGACGCCAAATTCGACGCCCTTTTGACCTGAGCATCCTTTTGACCTGAGCATCCTTTGCAACTGGGCTCCCTGGCTGCTGCATTTTCGCTACAATAGCCTCATGCAGCGGCGACTTCGGTGTATTCTGCTCTTTCTCCTTGCGTTTCCCCTTGCAGGCCGGCTTTATTCGCAAACCGCCACCCTGCACGAAATCCGCGCCGAGGGAATGAAGACCTTCACGGAAGCCCAGGTGGCGTCGCTTTCCGGACTCTCGGTGGGCTCTCCAGTGAGCAAGAAAGACCTTCAGGACGCGAGCGACTTGCTGGTTCGCAGCGGCCTTTTCGCGAAGGTCACGTACAAGTACGACACCCATAACGACGCTGTTACGCTGACATTCCAGGTGCAGGAATCTCCAAGGCTTCGCGTTGTTTACGACAATCTTCCGTGGTATTCCGACTCGGAACTGAACGATGCGATACGCAACGGCCTGCCCTTTTTCGACGGGACACTGCCGGAGGGTGGCACGGTCGTGGAGCTGGCCGGGAACTCGCTCGCAGCATTCCTTGCGGCGCACGGGACGCCAGCCGAGATCCAACATTTTGTTTTGGCCGATCCTCTGTCAGACGGCTCGGTGCAACAGTTTCAAGTAGCGGGGCTCTCACAAAAAATCGCCAGCGTGGAATTCAGCGACCCAACCCTCAAGAGCAATCGCGCCGTTCAACAGCATCTGTCCGAGATCGTCGGCAAGCCTTACTCGCGATTGGCCGTCGATCTGTTTCTGTCGGAAGCCATCCGTCCCATCTATCTTCAGACGGGCAATTTGCGGGCAAAAATCGGGCCCGCCGAAGTGCGCCTTTCGGGCAATCCCAATCAGAAACTTCCGGCGGAGATTCCCGTTTACGTTCCGTGCGAGCCGGGGCCGGTGTATCAGTGGAAAGGCGCGGCGTGGTCCGGGAACAGCGCGGTATCAACGGAAACTTTGAACGCTGCGCTAAGCATGAAAGCCGGGGACGTGGCGAATGGAATGAACATCGAAGCCGGTTTTGACCGCGCGCGCAACGCCTACGGCCATTTGGGATATCTGGAAGTCGCCCTCAATCCGGTTGCCGCCTATGACGACCAGGCCCACACCGTTTCCTACAAGATTTCGATTGTGGAAGGCCGCCAGTATCGCTACAGCGCGATGACCGTCACCGGAATGTCGCTCGCAGGCGAACGCATGATTCGGGACGCCTGGTCCGTCAAGCCCGGCGACGTCCTTGACAAAGTCTATTTTGAGAGATTCCTCACGCAACTGGAGTCTCATCGCGAAGCGATCTTCCGCGACCTGCCGGTGCACTACGACACCGTGGGCCACTGGCTGCAGACCGACCCGGCTAAAGGCACGGTCGATGTCCTCCTGGATTTCAAGTGAACGGCGGCGGTAGGGTATGGTCGGAATATCGGCAACTCGCGGCCTTGCGCTATACTCGGTGAAGGATGAGGTCTTTCGTACAGATTCAGGGAGTCTCCGCGGCAATCGCCGACGAGAAGGAACGACTTCTCTTCGCGAGATTGGCGGAACTACCCTCGCTGATCGTTGCCCTGTCCGGCGGGATTGACTCCGCCTACCTTGCCTGGGCGGCTAACCATGTTCTAAGCGATCACGCGCTCTCCGTCACCGCCATATCGGCGAGTTACTCGGTCTTCGATCGCGAACAGGTGGAAATTCTGCTCCGCACAACCGGCATGCGTCACGAATTCGTTGAGACCCGCGAACTGGAAAACCCTGCCTACCGCTCCAACAATTCGGACCGCTGCTATTTCTGCAAGGATGAACTTTTCTCTGCGCTTCGCGCGATCGCCTTGGACCGACAAATCGAGGCGGTGGCTTACGGGGTGAATGCCGACGACACTCACGACTTCAGGCCCGGACAGCGGGCTGCCACCGAACATCGCGTGCTCACGCCGCTTTTGGATGTAGGCCTTCATAAGGCCGAAATTCGCTTCCTGGCGCAGCGTGCCGGCGTGCCTTCGTGGGATCGACCGGCTTCAGCCTGCCTGGCCTCCCGTCTGCCTTATGGCACCGAAGTGACCGCGGAACGGCTTGCGCTGGTTGAAAGAGGCGAAGCTGCCCTGCGCGCCCTTGGATTCCACCAGTTCCGGGTGCGGCTGCACGACAAACTCGCTCGCATCGAACTGGCTGCCGATGAAATGCATCGCGCCCTGACCCCCAAAATGGCAGCAGCCATGGCCGCAGCCCTCAAAGAAGCGGGCTTTACATACGTGGCGCTGGACCTCGAAGGCTACCGCCAAGGCTCGCTCAATGAGGCGCTGCCGAAATCCGCGGGAACATAATCGGCTCAGGTTGCGTACCTTATGTCAGGAGGGGCATAAAAGGCCCAATGCATAAGCCAATCCAGCCAGCACAAAAATCGGCGCTACCGGGATTCCTCCTGCTGTGCGCCGTAGTCCTCGTTCCGCTGCGCGCAGCGGCCGGTGACAATACCTTCGAGCGCACCCTTTCGGTTTCCGGCCCGATCCGCCTGGAACTGAGCAACGGCTCGGGAAATGTCGAAATAAAAGGCACGGCCGACGGACGAGTGCACATTCTCGGGAGGGTCACCGGAGGCTGGTCGCTGTTCGGCGGCTCGGAGAAGAACATTCAGGAAGTCCTCGCCAATCCTCCGATCGAACAGCATGCCGACGTGATCCGGGTCGGCAAGAACTCTTCTTGGATCAAGAACCTTTCGATCGAATACACCATCGAAGCGCCACGGGAAACCGAGATTGACGCCGGGGTCGCGTCTGGCGGAGTTACCATCGACAACGTTCGCGGCCCGGTGAAGGTGTCTTCTGCTTCGGGATACCTGCACGTGTATCGCGTGGAGCGTGACGCCACGGTGTCGGCCGCGAGCGGCCCGATTGACGTATCGGGAATCGGCGGAATTTTGCGCGTGTCGAGCGCTTCCGGCGACGTCGCGCTCGCCGACGTGAAGGGCGACCTCAAGGTCAACGCCGCTTCGGGCTCCATCCGCATCAGCAATCCAGGCGACAAAGTGGACGCTTCCGCGGCGAGCGGCGCGATTGATATCAAGGGTGCGACGAATGATCTGAAGATCCACGCCATCTCCGGAAGCGTGAACGTAAGCGGAGATCCTTCCGCCAATCGGCTGTGGGAATTGAAGACCGTTTCCGGATCTGTGGACATTCGTGTGCCGCCGCAGGCCAGTTTCCTGCTCTTCGCCGAGGCTACTTCGGGGAACATTCGCACGAATCTGCCCGTGATTTTGGAAGAGCAGTCGAAGCATTCGCTGCGCGCCCATGTGGGGTCGTCTTCGGGCCGGATTGAGGTGCATACGGTTTCCGGTGAGATCAATGTTCGCGGGTCGTGAGCGCCTCGGGCCGTCTGCCCGATGCTCCCTTCGAGTCGGCTCCGCCAAGCGTTGGGTCAGCCGGTTGACGCTTCGCACGTCGGACAAAAACGCCGTCCTGCAATTCGTCGCACGTCCCGGTACAATTAGAGCGTGCCACTGAACCGCCCAGCCTCTGCCAGTTTGCTCGCTGCGCTTGTACTCCGCCTGCTTACTCCGCCTTTTGCACTGCCACAGGAGCCAGTGCAGGGTGCCCCTGGCGTTCCGGTAGCGGGCGCAACCGGAAGATCTCCTCAAGTCAATGCGGCGGAGCAGCAGGAACTTCGCAAGGCGATAGAGGATGCAGCAAATGATCGCGGCGCGCTTTTGCGCAACCTTGAGGCCTTCCTGAAGAAGTATCCGGAATCTTCGCAGCGCCCCCAGATCTATCGCGCCATCGTTGAGGCCAGCCTGCAACTGCGCGATTTCCAGCGTGCGCTCGATTATTCAGAGCGTCTCGTAGCGCTAAGACCGGACGATGTCTCCAACACGACACTGACCATCCAGCTTGTTGAGCGCTACGGTGACGCACCCGCCTGGCGCCGTGGCATCACCTATTGCACCCGCGTCCTCGGGTACGTCGAAGCTACTTCTGTGTCTGACAAATCTCCCCGGGTGTCTGCCGAAGACTGGGAAAAAGAAAAAAAGCACGATACTTCGTCCGTTCTTTTGACTCGCGGCCACCTCTACCAGAAGCTCGACGAGCTGGCCAACGCGCAGAAAGATTACCAGGCAAGCTATGCCCTGTATCCGACCTCGCTGGCGGCCGAACGCCTGGGGGAGCTCGCGGAGCTCCGCAAAGACCTTAACGGAGCGTTGCACGAGTACGCCTTGGCGTTTGCGCTCTCCGACGGCACGGGAGGCGGCTCCACTCGCTTGGAACTGCGCAAGAAAATCGGCAATGTCTGGAGACTCGCGCATGGCTCCGAAGACGGCCTGGGCCAGTACATGCTGCAGGCGTTCGACGATGCCGCGATCAACGTGGCGCCAGCCAAACCTCCGAGGAATCAGGGCGGAAAAGAGGCTTACGACTTCGTTCTAAGAAGGGTGTCCGGCGGTTCTCCGGTGCCGCTCGGCGAAGCACGAGGCAAGATTCTTGTCTTGAATTTCTGGGCCACCTGGTGCGGGCCATGTCGCGCCATGGAACCTCACTTCGACAGAATCGCCCAGCGCTATGCCGGGCGGAACGATGTGTTGTTCTACTCGCTGAATTGCGACGATGATGAAGCGCTCGTGATACCGTATCTCGAGGGCGAAAAACCGAAGACCACCGCGCTGTTTGCCGACGGGCTCGACAAGTTCCTTCAAGTTTATTCGTTTCCGACCACCTTGATCATGGACCGCGCTGGCAAAATTTCATTCCGTACCGAGGGCTTTGATTACGAATCCGTCGAAAAATTACTGACGGAAGCGATTGAACGAACCATGCAAAGCGCGCCAACTACTTCACCCACGTCGGTCGCCGCCAAGCCCTAGTTCCCTGTCGGCTGCGTGCGGGCATGTTTTTCAGCGACCGCTCTGGCCCCGAGCACGGTGTTCACATGAATCCGAACCGTGTCTTCAACGTGCATGGCATAGCCGCCCGCGAAGGTTGTAGCAACGGGCACGTTCCGCCGGCGGGCTTCTTCGAATACGCTGGCGTCTCGTGTTTTCAGCCCTTCGAGCGTTAGCGCCAGTCCGCCTAACTGGTCTTCGCGGTACGGGTCGGCGCCACCCACATAAAACACGATGTCCGGCTGAAAGTTGGCGATGCTTTTTCTGACGGCAGGCAGCAGCAATCCCAGGTATTCTTCGTCTCCCACGCCGTCTTCGAGGTCCAGGTCGAGCGTGGACGCAGGCTTATGCGCCGGATAGTTGTTTTGCTGATGAATCGAAAGCGTGAACACCGAACGATCCTTGGCAAAGATCGCAGCCGTTCCGTTGCCATGATGCACGTCAGCGTCGACGACCATCGCTTTGCGAACCGAGCCATCGGCCTGCAAGCGGCGGATCGCCACCGCGACGTCGTGGATCGCGCAGAACCCTTCGCCGTGCCCCGGGTAGGCGTGATGAAAGCCTCCGCCAAGATTACAGCCGAAGCCATCCCTCATGGCTGTCTGGGCCGCCAAAATCGTTCCGCCGGCAGCCAGCCAGAAGGCCTTAACCAGCTCAGGAGAGTACGGAACTTCCAATTTCATGACGTCGCTGAGGGACAGTGTGCCGGTTTGGAGCTTTTTCACCCATTCCGCCGTATGTACGCGAAGAATGTCGGCATCGCCTGCCGGCTCGGGACGCAGGAAATCATCCTGTGACGCAAATCCGTCGGCGAGCAGCTTCTCGCAAACCAGCCTGTATTTTTGCGAGGGGAAAACGTGCGCGCCAAGGTTGAGGTCGTAGCCTTCGTGGTACACCAGCTTAAACGGCAGCATGTTCAATCTCGATGGCACCTGAGCGCGGCTGCGGTCGAGCGCCGTTCCGTGCTAGTTCTCTCGTTCAAGGATAAAGTCGGGCAATGTGACCAGCGCGCGGCCATAGTCCGATGCGCTGGTTCCATTAAGGCAGGCTTTGGCGCGCCTCGCGTAATCATGCGCCAGGCCGCGGACGCGGTCCAGGGCACCGGAGTCGCGAACCAGGGCCACTAGGGTTTCCGGTTGCACGGAATGAAATTCCTTCTCCTCGAGGATCCGTGCCACCAGTTCACGCGCCTCACTGTGACCGTTTTCCATCGCATAGATCAGGGGTAGAGTGACCTTGCCTTCCTTCAAATCACTGAGCACCGGCTTTCCGAGTTGCTCACTAGATCCGGTGAAATCGAGCAGGTCGTCGACAAGCTGAAAAGCAAGGCCAGCGTAGCGGCCGTAGTCCGCAAGCATATCCTCGTGCTCATCGTCCATTCCGCCGAGTACGGCGCCCAACCGCGCGCAGCCGCTGAAAAGGCAAGCGGTCTTGTACGTCGCCAGCTGCAGGGCGTCTTCTTCGGTCACGTCCATGCGGCCGATCTTCGCGAGCTGAATCAGTTCCCCTTCGACCATTTTCTGCGTCAGATCGATCAGGATATCCAGCACATGAAAATTGCGTTCTTCGAGCGCGATCTGGAACGACTGCATGTAGAGCCAGTCGCCGGCAAGCACACTGCGGTGGTTGCCCCATCGGGAATTTGCGGAAGGACGCCCGCGCCGCGTGTCAGCGCTGTCGATGACATCATCGTGGATCAAGGTCGCGCTGTGGAGCAGTTCCACGACAGCGGCCATTTTGATGGCGCTCCGCGGGGTGCCCTGTCTCGCCGACGCATAGCCGTGACACAACAGCAGCAGTGCGGGCCGAAGCCGCTTTCCACCCCCGCCGAGCAGGTAGCTCACGATCTCAGACACAGGCTGGAAAGCCGAGGCGCTCTGGCGCGCAAGTTCCTGCTCCACCTTAAACAGGTCTTCGCGCACCAGCTCAAAGATCTCTTTGACCGTCAATAACCCTATGGCCGTCCTCCCTGTACCCGCCAGCAAACTCAGCGAGGCACCGCTGCCGGGGACACACTTGGTCGGTGGAGTTGAAAGAAGCGCCGGAAATTGTCCGCTGTCAAAGCCGCCATTTCTTCGGTCCCTAAGTCTCTCACAATCGCAAGGGACTTGGCCACCTCCGCTACGTAAGCAGGTTCATTCCGCTTGCCCCGGTACGCTTGCGGCGCAAGGTAGGGAGAATCCGTCTCGATCAAAAGCTTTTCGGCCGGCAAATGCTTCGCAACGTCGCGAAGGTTCTGAGCTTTCGGATACGTTGAATTGCCAGCAAAGGAGATGAGGAAACCCATGTCCAGCCCTCGCCTGGCCTGTTCCAGGGTGCCGCTGAAGCAGTGCAGGATTCCGCCGAGTCCCGTGGGTCGCCAGGCGTCTTCCAGAATCTTCAAGCAATCGTCCCAGGCGTCTCTGCAATGAATCACGATGGGGAGTTTCCGAGTGCGGGCGAGTTCCATCTGGTCTCGAAACACCTGCTGCTGAAGTTCCCTTGGAGAGTGGTCGTAAAAGTAATCGAGGCCAATCTCGCCCCAAGCGATGACCTTCGGGTGCCGCGCTAAGGCTGCGAGTGTCTCGAGGTGGGCTGGGGTCACCTCTTTTGCTTCGTGGGGATGGATCCCGACACTGGTGTAGATCCAGTCGTACTTGTCCGCGAACGGGAGGGCGGCGTCGAGTTTCTCGGGACCTGGGCCGGTGCCGATCGCCAACAGCGTGTTAACGCCCGCCGCGCGCGCGCGCTCGAGCATGGCTTCGCGGTCTTCGGCAAATTGCGGGAAGTCAATGTGCGCGTGCGAGTCAATCAGGTCCATGTGGCCGTTTACTTCAGCCGTGCCCCTACTTCCACGTCTTCGTGGAAGCCAGCTAGTACCGGGCGGCCGTCGGGCCCGACCGAAGCAGCAACGATCATCCCGTTCGATTCGACGCCGCGTAACTTGCGGGGCGCCAGGTTTGTTACCACGACGACCTTTCGACCAATCAACGATGTGGGCTCGTAGAATTGCGCGATTCCGGCGCAGATTTGGCGAATTTCTGACCCGATATCCACGGTGAGCTTCAGAAGCTTGTCCGCGCCAACGATGCGTTCGGCGGTTTTCACCTGGCCCACGCGCATCTCTACTTTCGTGAAGTCTTCGATGCCGATTTTGCCGGCAGGTCCCGCAGCGGGCGAGGTTGTTGCCGCTGCCCCGAGTGCGTGCGCACTCGCCGTTGGCTTCGCAGCCGGCTCGGCCGCGGGATTCAGTTCCTCGTTTGCCATCGCTTCTATCCTCTCTACTGCCTCTGATTTGTCGATACGCGGGAAGAGGGTTTGAGACTTTCCCAACGGCGTCCCAGGGACGAGCTGCCCCCAGCGCAATCCATCCAACTCGACCGCCGTCACCGAGGTTTCCTGGCCGAGCAGTGCCCAGACCTTTGCGGTGCTCTCTGGAAGCACGGGGTGGGCCAGTGCGGTGACAATGCGGAGCAGTTCAGCGGTGGTCCAGAGCACCGTCGCCTTCCGCACCCTCTCTGCCTCAGAATCTCCGAGCGTCCAAGGCTGCTCGGTGGTCAGGTACTTGTCCGCGGCTGCGATCACACCCCAGATGGCCTCCAGCGCGCGCGCGAATTCCATCTTGTCGTAACGCTCGAGCACTTCGCCGATAGCATCGTGCGCTTCCTTGGCAACGGCGTCGTCCTGTGACTTTCGTTCCCCGGACTTCGGCACCAGGCTTTCGAAGTTCTTCTCGATCAGGGCCGCGGTGCGGCTGGCCAGATTGCCCAAACCATTGGCCAGATCGCTGTTGTAGCGCGTTACCAGGGCGTCGTAGCTGAAATTACCGTCCTGGCCGAACACGACTTCGCGCAGTAGGAAATAGCGCAATGCGTCCATACCCAGCACGCTGACGATCGGCCGTGGCAGCACCACGTTTCCCTTGGATTTGCTCATTTTCGCCGCGTCCATCAAAAACCAGCCATGCGCCCAAACTTGCTTCGGCAGCGGCAGCATCGCAGCCATCAAGAACGCCGGCCAGTAGACGCTGTGAAAACGGATGATGTCCTTTCCCACCAGATGCAGATCTGCCGGCCACATCCCCCGTTTCTCAAATTCCGGGCCACCCACCGCGCTCAAATAGGCCGTAAGCGCATCAAACCAGACGTAGAAAACGTGCGGCTCCTCTCCCGGCACGGGTATGCCCCAGCGGACGGTTGTCCGCGTGATGCTGAGGTCCTTCAGCCCGCCCTCAACAAAGCTGATGATTTCGTTGCGGCGCGATTCGGGCTGAATGAAGTCCGGAAACTTCCGGTAAAAGTCCAGCAGCGGTTTTTGAAATGCCGATAGTTTGAAGAAGTAGTTTTCCTCGGTCAGCGTTTCTGTCGGGCGGCCGCAGTCCGGGCAATTGTCACCGGGTTTGGCATCGGTTACGAAGGCGTTGTCGTAGATGCAGTATTGTCCCGTGTAATGGCCCTTGTAGACGTAGCCATTCTCTTTGCAGAGCCTGAACAGCCATTGCACCGTGCGCACGTGTCCAAGGTCGGTGGTGCGAACAAACTCGTCGGCGGTCAGACCCAATTCATCCCACAAAGCCCGCCAGGCATCCGCCATGCGGGCCACAAATTCGGATTCCGGGATGCCTGCGTTTTTCGCGGCGCGCTCCACGTTTACGCCGTGTTCGTCGGTACCGGTGGTCATCACCACGTCGTAGCCCCGCATCTTCTTGTAGCGTCGCACGGCGTCTGCTACCACGGTCGTATAGGTGTGTCCGATATGCGGCAGGCCGTTCGTGTAATAGATCGGCGTGGTTAGGTAGAATTTTTCCTTTTTCTCCGCCATTTCAGCCTTGTCCGTTCTTCGCTGGGCCCTGGCGCATCGCTTCTTCCATTACCTCGCGTAGCGCGACCTTCTTTTCCTCCGCAAGTTTACGGCAGTCCTCAAATTCCGGCGAAACCTGCAGCACTTTGCCATTTACGCGCGCTACCTTCATCCGCACCTCCCCAAAACGCGTCTGGACGCTTTGCCACTCCCGCGGCAAGAGGCGGCGCTCGGCGGTGTAGCTGCGGAGGCCGAAAGTCGTGGTCTCCGCAAAGACCAAATCCATCAGCTTGTGCGCGTCTCCCGGCTTGCAAAGGAGCGTCAGCAGCGTGCCCGGCCGGCCCTTCTTCATTTGCACGGGTGTCGTAAAAACATCCAGCGCTCCTGCTGCCAACGCCTTCTCGACAAAATAGCCGTAGACCTGCGGGTTCAGGTCGTCCAGGTTGGCCTCAACTACGCGAATTTCCTCGTCAAACGCGGCCTCGGAACGCCCCAGGCTCTCGCCGACCATAATCCGCAAAACATTTGGCTGCCCGTCAAAATCCGCCGTTCCGGCGCCATAGCCAATTGACTCTACTCGAAGAGGAGGCTGCGGCCCGAACGATTGGCACACCGTCGCGACAATGGCCGCTCCAGTCGGTGTGACCAGCTCTTTTTGCAGTCCACTCGAATAAGTAGGCTTGCCAAGCAGCAAATGAGCCGTCGCCGGAGCCGGTACAGGGAGTACGCCGTGAGCCATTTTTGCCGCGCCACCGCCGACGTTCAGCGCCGAACACGCAAATTGCTCAATTCCCAGCGCCGTGAATCCGATACAAGCCCCGACGATATCCACGATGGAGTCGACGGCGCCTACCTCGTGAAAATGGATCTTCTCGAGCGGAACATCGTGCACGGCGGCTTCAGCCTCTCCTAAAAGGTGAAAAATCGCGGAGGCGCGTTCCCTCACCTGCACCGCCAATTGTGAGTTCTCGAGGATGCCGAGGATGATACCTAAGGTTCGGTGTGTTTGTGTGTCCGCCGTGCGCACAGACACGTGCGTAGCCGCCATTCCGTTCTTCCAGACTTTTTCCGCAGAAATTTCCCAGCCCGGAACATCGAGGCCCTTCAGCTCGCCGCGAAGGCGCTCTAGTGGACAGCCGGCGTCCACCAACGCGCCAAGCGTCATGTCGCCGCTGATGCCGCTAAAGCAATCAAAATAAGCTGCTTTCATTCGCCGGTTCCCTCTTCGATACTAACGGCAGCTACCCATCCCGTCAAACGCGCCCACTTCTGTTGCGGCCGCAGCACCAGCACCGCAAGCCGTAGGGGCTCTCGAGGGGAGCCTAGTCCAGCTGGGCTTTGATCCCTGCTCGAGCACCAATCTGCGGTCCAGGCCGAACCGCAGGTCCAAGCCAGCCCGAGCAAGCTGATGCCACGGCCTGCTGTTCGCCAGTTAAACACCCAGGCAGATGCCAGAACCGCTGGCCGATAATATCAATCGCTGCTTCGCGGCGTTTCAGGTCCCGAATAGTAACCGTCGCGCGCCTGAACCCTCAGGTCCTTGTTGTGTGTGGAGAGGTAAATCTTGTGATAGCCCGGCTGTAGATTCTTCTCTGGCGTGTATCCCAGGCTGTATTGATTGCGTAGTTCTTCCTCGATGTCGGCGTAGATTTTGTCGACCGGCTCCTTCTTCGATACCTCGAAAAGCCGGCCGCCAGTCTGCTTTGAGAGTTGCTCAAGAATCTTCTTTCCGTCCGGTCGTTCCTGTTGTGGAGGAAATCTTCCACCGTGTCCGCCGTACGGACCCATTCCATGCCCTCCGTAATGGCTGTACGCCGCTTCATCGGAAAACAAGATGGAATATACGATCGTGTCGGCGCGCTGGGCTGTTTCGATTGCTTCGGCGAGTGTTTCCTTGCTCCCATGGTCGACCCCGTCAGACAGGATGATGAGCGCCTTTCTTCCCTTCTGTTTGTTCATCAACTCGTCGGACGCAAGATAAACCGCGTCGTAAAGCAACGTTCCCCCACCCCTCCGGGCGCCTCCGGTGCCGCGCGGGTTTGGGCCCCTTACGCCTTGGGTGTCCATTCGCGGTGTTTCTAGCTGCTGCAGGGCGGTCTGCAACTTCGGCCGTGACGAAGTGAAGTCCTGCAAGAGGGTCACATCACGGTCGAAGTTAACCACGGCCGCGACATCTTTGTCAGCGCGCAGGAGGTTGTCGAGGAAAGCATAGCTGGCGCTGCGCTCCTGATCGAGCACGCGCCGCTGGCTGAGGCTCGTGTCCACCAGCAGGCCGAGGCGCAGGGGCAGATCCTTTTCGCGCGCGAAATAGTTGATGACCTGGGGCCGGCCATCTTCAACGAGCAGGAAGTCATCCTTGGCGAGGTCAGGGACAATCTTGCCGTGTCTGTCGCGCACGGTGGCGAGCACGCTCACCGTGTTCACTTCAACGGCAATTCTGGGCTGTTCTTGGCCCGCAAGGTTGCTACCGGAAAGGGTCAGGGCTAGAACCACAGCTGCGAGAATCGGTTTTCCGGAACGGGACGCACTTGGCACCGGAGCGCTCCCCAATTTGGCCTTCATTCTTCTCCTCAGGCATGCGGCTGCCCCCATTCATCGGCCCACACAGCCAGCGAATCTATTCGGCAATTGGACGCTCGTTCGCCGAATTTGGTTTGCTGCGGAACGAAGAGGCGTGGCCGGACGCCGCAGCGCAGCCGTCCGTAGGCGTTGAACCGATTGCGCTCGATAGAATTGCGGGCGCGGACTGCTTCTTTTAAGTGGCAGGTAAGCCCGCTGCTGTTATATTCTCTTCCCTGGCATAGGGCTCGGACTGAGCCTTCGCGTAAAGTGTCCTGCCAAGAAAACGGCCGAAGCTAGCGCGAGAAAACCGCGCCGTGGGGATTCACCGATCCTTTCCACCCATGGGGCGATTTGCGGTCAGCAAGCTCAACATCAGACGTCTCATCCTTCAATCAGTCGCGTAGGGAACTTGCCGGGCTGAAATTGCGTACTGAGATACATCGGGGGTATCCATGCGCGACCTGGCAGGCAAATTCCGCTATGCGATGAGGCAGTTCCGTCTGTCACCGCTATTTACTGTGGCGGCGGTGCTGACCCTGGCTTTAGGGATCGGTGGGACCACGGCGATCTTTTCCCTGATCCATGCGGTGATGCTGAAATCTTTGCCGGTCAGCGACCCGGCGAGACTTTATCGCGTCGGCGAGGGTGACGACTGCTGCGTGGAGGGCGGCCCGCAGGACGTCTGGGGCATGGTGTCGTTTCCGCTCTACGAACGGCTGAAGAAGGAGTTGCCGGAATTTGAAGAAACCACGGCGTTCCAGGCGGGCCGCGGGCGCATGAGCGTGAGGCGCCAGGGAGTGGAAAGCACCGCGAGGCCGCTGCGATCGGAATATGTGGATGGACACTACTTTACGACGCTGGGCGTGGGCGCCTATGTGGGCAGGGTGTTTACTCCCGAGGATGATCAAGCATCGGGCGCGCCGGTGATCGTTCTAAGCCATCGCGCGTGGCAGACCATTTATGCCGCCGATCCGAAGGTGGTCGGCGCCACATTTGTGGTGGAAGGCAACCCATTCACGGTGATTGGCGTGGCTCCGGCACGATTTTTCGGGGAGATGCTGGAAAGCGACCCGCCGGACATCTGGGTACCGGTGCAACAGGAACCGATGATCCGGGGAGAAGCCAGCCTGCTGCGGCAGCCGATTTCGGCGTGGCTGCGCGTCATCGGGAGATTGAAGCCAGGGGCAACCACGGAAGGGATGTCCGCGCGGCTGACCACAACTTTGCGGCAATGGCTGCAGTACGACTCGGGATATCCCGCGAACTGGATGCCGGACGTGATCCGGATGTTGCCGAAGCAAGTGCTCCATGTGGTGCCAGCGGGGGCTGGCGTCGCCGTAATGAAAGAGGAGTACGGGAGGAGCCTGCAGATTTTGCTGGTGGTATGCGGGCTGGTGCTGCTGATTGCTTGTTCGAACGTAGCGAATCTGCTGCTGGCGAGGGGAGTAGCACGCCGCGGGCAAACCGCCGTACGTATGGCGGTCGGCGCAACGGCCCACGAGATTGTAACGCAGGCGCTGGTGGAGAGCGTGCTGCTGGCGATCGGGGGAGGAGTTGTGGGCTTGGCAGTGGCCATGGCGGCTGAACAGTTGCTGCTGCGGCTGGCGTTTCGCGACGCGACGTTTCTGCCGATCAACGTGACGCCGTCGTGGGCGGTGCTGGGGTTTGCCTTGGCATTGGCGCTGCTCACCGGAATCATCTTCGGGACCGTGCCCGCGTGGATAGCAACGCGGACCGATCCCGCCGAGGCGTTGCACGGGAGCGCAAGGGGAACGAGCGACCGCACGTCCTTTGCGAGGAAGGCGCTGCTGATCCTCCAGGCGACGGTGTCCGTGGTACTGGTGGCCGGTGCAACCATGCTGGGACGAAGCTTGAATAAACTGGAGCACCAGGATTTCGGGTATCGCATCGCCGGACGTGTCA
Source organism: Candidatus Acidiferrum sp. (assembly GCA_035262325.1). Lineage (GTDB taxonomy): Bacteria > Acidobacteriota > Terriglobia > Acidiferrales > UBA7541 > Acidiferrum. Next base: position 5,306 of record DATFTB010000270.1, on the reverse strand, counting down.
TCGTGAGTTTGAATAATCCTCCCCCGTCGTATACGCCCGAGAGGGTGCTGGTGCTGAACCGCAGAATGGAAGATGAACTCGCGCAGGTCCCTGGCGTGAAAGGAGTGGGGTTGGCAATGTACAACCCGCTAACCGATAACTGGGGCGAGATGATTGTGGTAGCCGGGCACCCGGCGAAGAAGATGGGCGAGGAGTCCGGTGCATCCTGGGACCGCGTCAGCGCCAATTATCTGCAGAATCTTGGCGTGCAGGTGTTGCGAGGCAGAGCATTCACGCCGGCGGACAATGAGACCACCGCGAACGTGGCGCTGGTGAATGAAGCATTCGTCAAGCGGTTCTTCCGCAACGACGAGGACCCACTCGAGCAGCACTTTGGCATGGACCTGCCGGAAAACGCCGGGATGTTTCGCATTGTAGGTATCGTGAGAGACGCGAAGTTCGCCGGATTTGCCTTGGACAAGCCGGCTCGTCCAATGTTCTACCTGCCGCTGGCGCAAACCGCTAAGTACGACCACGAGCTCCTGCAAAAAATTGACCGCATGTCGCACTTTGTGACTGGAATGATGCTGGTGACAGACTTGCCCACCGGCCAAATCGAAGCCTTGCTCGCGAGAAAACTGTCGGACATCGATCCCAACCTGACGTTCAACAGCATAAGAACGATGCAACAGCAAGTCGAGCTGTCGTTCGATCAGGAGCGAGCGGTAGCAAGCCTCGCGGGTTTGTTCGGGATTGTGGCGCTGCTGTTGGCGGCGGTGGGATTGTACGGCGTGACCGCGTACTCGGTCGCGCAGAAGACCAACGAAATCGGCATCCGCATGGCGCTCGGGGCCGACCGAAGCCGGGTGATGCAGCTCGTGCTGGGTGGAGCGTTTTTGCGGGTTGCCATCGGACTGATGCTGGGTTTGCCGCTGGCCATGGGCGCGGGCAAGCTGATTTCCGCGCAGCTCTATGGAGTGAGATGGTGGGACCCGCCGGCCCTGGGAACGGCGACCTTGGCGCTGGGAATTTGTTCATTTATTGCCGCCATGGTGCCGGCAAATCGCGCGGCCAGTATCGCGCCGATGAACGCGTTGCGAACGGAGTGATCAGCACAAACAGCAACCGACCGCATCAACGTGAACGCCCCGCAAAGCAAACGATGCGCCAGTTGACTGATGATGCGCTCAGAAGCGCCTCTCGTACTGTCATTACATCTCAAAAAGTGATGCTTAGCGACTGTGTCGATACGGCACCTAGCGATGTCCTTTATGATGCTTCGCCGTTCATTCCAGAGTTACTATGCAACCGACGGAATCCTGCTTGGCTGGAGAGTTTGGGCTCGACCATGGTCGATTTCAAAAAACAGCTCGGTGGCAAGAAGAGTTTCGCCAAACTAACGGACCCGATCGAAATCTATGAAACCCTCGATCGTGCTAGCGACAAAGGCCCACTGCGCCCGGCGCAGAAAGCGATTTCTGACTAATGAGGATTGCTCGAAGGTTGGGAGCTTGGCCGATGACAAGGGAGTAAGGCTCTCCGTCGGAGGCTGGTTCGACCAAATGAAGTTGGCGCGTGCTGCGTTGGTTATCAACGCACCACTCTCGGCGCGTGGAAGCCCATCTGCGACCGTAAAAGCCACGTTTGAGAGATTTGCTTCGGCGAATACCGTGAACGTTGTTTTCGACATCGACGAATTGAGCGCGTTGCGGATTTCGGGCTCGGTTATCGTCTTGATTCCTCTGTACTCAATCCGGCGAACAACGGGTCTTTCCCTAACGATAAATACTACAATTGTCGCGTCGGGCTGGTGAGGGCTGTCTTCGACCTCTAGACGCACATCTTCGAAGAACCCGGTGTCGCGGAGCGCCTGTTACATCGCGGCGGACCGTTTTGGCGCTGTAGGCGTCTCCAGGACGCGAAATAATGCAGGCACGCAGTTCTGCGTTTTTGCCTTCCGTTTCAATACGCTCAATGGAGTATTTGGTCTCAGGGCCTTCCGCCAGGTGGCTGCGCTTCGAGGGCTTGCGCCGAAAAAACAAACAGACAGGTGGTCGCACACAATTCGAGCAAGTTTTGCGTGCTAATCTGAGTTGATCCGCTTTGAAGACTTCTTCCATTTGGTCGAAATTATAAGCCAATTGACAATGGAAGGTTGAAAGGCATAGGAGGAAACCATGGCTCGGATCGTCATCATTGGAGGAAATGGACATGTGGGAACGTACCTCGTGCCCGAGCTTGTCGAGCGTGGACACGCGGTTATAAACGTCAGCCGTGGCACGGCATCGCCCTATAAACAGCATCCGGCCTGGAAAGCTATCGAACAAGTCGCTGTGGACCGCAAGGCCGAAGAAGCCGAGGGCAAATTCGGCTCGCGGATCGCTGGCCTTAACGCAGACATTGTCATCGACATGATCTCGTTCGAGCTTGGAAGAACGCAGCAGCTGGTCGAGGCGTTGCGCGGGAAGATCGAGCACTATCTGTTCTGCAGTTCCATTTGGGTGTATGGACATGCAACCTCGGTCCCCTCTACAGAAACCGACTGTACAAACGCCATTGACACATACGGGATCAACAAGGCAAAGATCGAGGCTTGGCTTTTGCAGCAGGCTAGGAGAGACGGCTTTCCTGCCACATGCTTCCGGCCCGGCCACATCGTTGGTGAGGGTTGGGTGCCGATCAATCCTCAAGCCAATCGGAATCCCAACGTTTTCTCGTTAATCGCCCGAGGCGAAGAACTCGTTCTGCCTAACCTAGGGCTAGAGATGCTGCATCACGTCCACGCCGATGATGTCTCGCAATGGGTGGTCTGTGCCATAGAACAAAGAGCGGCGTCGATTGGTGAAGTTTTCAATACCGTCTCATCGCAGGCTCTCACTCTACGAGGGTATGCCGAAGCGATGTACCGCTGGTTCGGGCAGGAACCTCGCATTTCCTTTGCGCCGTTCGATCAGTGGAAGCTCAGTCTAGAGAAGAGCGATGCAGAATCCTCTTGGGGACACATTATGCGTAGCTCCTGCGTCTCCATTGAGAAGAGCCGGCAGCGTCTTGGATACAGCCCCCGATTTTCCAGCCTTGAGGCGATACAACAATCCATCACCGCGCTCATTGCCTCCGGCCGGATCACCCTGCCGAAGACTCAAGTTAGAGCAAAGAGCAGCTAGACAGTTGGCGACCGCGAAAGCTGAGGACTGTCGAGGCATCTCGGAAATTGTCATAACTAAGCGGCAAGGCTCTGGTTAACGAGGTCCGCGGTAAGTTGGGTCCCGGTACCAAAGTTATCGGTTTCCCGACGCAAATCAGGACCTACTAGCCTTTTTCGAGCCATTCAAGCGGGCGCGGTCGGAAATTGAGTTCGTTTCGGGCCTTCTTGTTAGAAGCACCACGCAGACGGGTCGCGTAATAGACGCTGTCGGCGCCAGAGGTCGCCAGAGCTTCTTGCTCGGTGATTTGGGGCGGTTCCTGCGCAGCACAAGCGCGTGCGAACGCTGGCAGCCATTCCGACTGCTGGCTCGCGTAGTCGTCTACTATGTTATAGGCGCCGGGAGCACATTCGAGCGCCGAGACCGTAGCGGATGCAGCATCGTCGATGTGGACGAAACTCCACACGCCCTGACCAGCGCCGATGATCGGCACCTGCTGTCGGCGTACTTGCTCGCCCATATCCCCAGCGCTCGTATACCAAGTGCCCGGCCCGTAAAAGAATCCGTAACGCATCGCGACGCAGTCTATTTCCGATGTCCGAAAGGCGGTCGATTCAAGTTCAATGTAGGTGCGAGCGCTATCGGCGACGCCGGGTGTAGCATCAACGGCCAAGGATGACGATTCGTCAGCCAACCCTACACCGGGCGCATACCAGAATCCCGAAGCCTGCAGGATATAGCGGCGCACACCGGTCACACGCATGCCTTCTAGAAGGTTGACATTTCCTTCCCTGCGGACCTGGCTGTCGCGTACCGCGGCGGACTTCATCTCGGTCGGAGTGTAATGCCGCGGCAATGAGGTCAGCTCATTAATGACCGCATCGGGGCGAACTTGCGCAATAGCGGCCCGGACGAAGGCCGCATCGAGAGCATCGCCGATCAAAGCCTCGGCGCCCATGTCGCCAAGAATGCGCGTAGATTCCGCCGAACGAACCAAGCAAAACAGACTGTGGCCATTTTGTTTCAGGCCGCGAATCAATGGGCGTCCGATAGCCCCGGTTGCGCCCGCCAGTAGGACTCTCATCTCGAACCTCCCGCGACAGGGGAGCATAACATTCTTGGATTCAAGTCCTAATTAACGGAAATCAGGAATACAAGTACTTTTCCGATTTCGCGATCAACCAGGACTTGAGGAAACCATTGGATATAATCGGCACTTCACAATGCTTGAATTTGCGATTCTGCATGGACGTTCAACCCGACGTGATTTCTGGGTGCGAAGGCTAGGCGCGATCACGCCCAAAACTCTGTAGGTTATCTGTTGCCCATTGGAGGAACGTCTTTGCGGGCGCTCCTGTGATTTCTGCGACTGTAGAAGTGACGTGCGCAGGTTGGCCCATGGCGGCAGCCCAGGCCTCGAGCAGCATATTCACTGCAGGCAGAGGCGCAATCCTGAGCAACTCACGCCGCGCCTCGTCTGGTGAGATCTCTACAATGCGCAGCGAGCGGCCAATCACGCGGCCGATGGTTGATACCTGCTCAAACTGGCTCAACGATTCAGGTCCGGTCAGGACATATTCCGCTCCCGCGTGTCCGTCCTCGCACAACGCGCGGACCGCGACTGCGGCGATATCACGCTCGTCGATCGGGGCTGTGGGAGCGGCGAGATGGGGCCAGCGCACGACATCGCCGACGCGAATCTGCGGCGCCCACCAGCTCAGAGAATTCGCGGCGAACATTCCGGGCCGCAGAAACGTCCACTGGAGTCCGGAGGTCTCAATCAAGCGCTCAATTTGCTCGAACATCACTCGGAGCGGATTAGGCTGTTGGAAGAGCGGATGTGCCGTTTTGATTGGAGCTGATAGAAATACGATGCGCCGTACGCGTTTCGCGATCCGCCCGAACGCAGGACCAACCGCGGCCGCCGGGGCGGTCCACACGAGGAACACCGTATCGATGCCCTTTAGGCATGAATCAAGTGTTTCGGGGAGAGTAAGGTCTCCTCGGACCACCTCGGCCTGCGGCGGCAGACGAACAGCGGCTGGGTTGCGCGCCATTGCGCGGACTTGCGCGCCTGTGGCCGCCAATCGAGAGAGAACCTGGCTGCCGACGGTGCCGGTCCCTCCGACAACGAGAATATGACTCATGCGAAGCGTCCTACGGGCAGGCGACGAACCCCAAAGT
>DATFTB010000269.1:0-5157 GCA_035262325.1 Candidatus Acidiferrum sp. | reverse complement strand
CCGTCGAGCACGACGAAGCTATCGGTGTCAACCATCCCGTCGTATTCCTCGAGGATGCGGGCCTGAAAAAGCTTGAAACTCTCGGCGCGGTCGTAGGAGAGGCTGAGGTCCATGCCCGCTTCGTAGTATTTCAGCTTGGGGCGGCCACTGAGGATGCGGTTCACGGCCACATCGAGCGGCGCGCGGAAATAGAAGGTGATGTCCGGGATTGGAGCGAAACGGTAGAGATTGCGGAGCCAGCGATGAGAACAGCCGCGGGCCGCGTCGCGGGCAAAGGCGGTGTAGATGTAGCGGTCGGCGAGAACGAGATAGTCGCCCTGCAAAAGAGGCATAATCTGCCGCTCGCAGCGGTCGGCGAAGTCCGCGGCATGCAGCAGGGAAAAAGTGGTGGGCGTAAGGAGGCGCTTCTGTTTGCCGCGACGCGTGGCGGACTTGACGAGCGGAGAAGAGTTCCACTCGGTGAAATGGAGCCGGTAGCCGCCAATCTCGAGCCAACGTTTGAGGAGGTAGAGTTGCGTGCTTTTTCCCGAGCCGTCCGTTCCTTCGACGACGATGAGCGCGCCGGGATAAGCGCGGCTCGGAATAGGGCGTCCGGGTTGGGGAAGGGTGGTTTTCGAGACTTCCGGCCTGCTGACCCGGACCGTCGTGTCTTGATTTTCCATCGAAGAGCTGGCGCTGCTAGATTCTTGAGGGTAGTCAGTCATTGTTAATGGTTCATTACAACATAGGGGACGGGGACGAGGCAAAAATGCGGACGTTTCGGATGGAACATTCAGATAGAGTCGAGCATTGTTGGCCCTCTACGAGGCCTAAGCGACGCCGCAAGCACACCACCGCTCGCTCGGAGTGACGGCGAAATCTGGTCAGCGGGCAAGCGTCCATCCTGGCCTTAGAAGAGGGTGAGTTTGATGGTCAGGTATTTCTTGGGGTTTTTGCGGAACTCCTCGAGGAATTGGCGCAAATCGGCGGAGGCGGCGTTCAGATTGTCGTAGAGTTGCGGATCGGAGAACAGTCTGCCGACGGTATTGTTGTTTTGGTTGAGTTTCGAACTGGCCTCGGCGAGATTGTTGCTAGTGTCGCGCAGCTTGTTGTAAAGGGTCTCGTCGGTGGCCAGCTTGCCGAGCGTACCCTTGCCCGCGCGCACATCACCGATGACCGCGTTGCCGTTGCTGAGCGCTTCCTTGGCCTGATCATAAAGCGTGGGATCGTAGAGCAGTTTGCCGAGGGTTCCCTTCTGAGCGCGAAGGTCGGCGAGGACCGCGTTCACCTGATCGATGGCGTTTTCTACCTTTGTTGACATCTCGTCGGTCATCAGCAGCTTTCCGACTGTGCCCTGCCCTGATTGGACGTTGCTGACGATCTGGTCGCCGTTCGCGAGAATGCGATTCAGGTGGTTGTAGGCCTGATCGTCGGTGAGGAGTTTTCCGAGAGAACCCTTGCCGGCCTGCACACCGGCGATCAGGTCTCGGACCTCGTCGCTCAGGGCCCTGAGATTGCTGAGGACGTCGGCGCTGCGCTCGACAACTTCCTTGATGGCTTTTTCTTCGGTGCCGGTAACTATTTGTCCGTCTTTGAGCGGCACGCCGGTGAAGCCGCGCTGTATGTTGACGTAACGATTGCCAAGCAAGCCTTCGGTGACGAGCATTGCGGTGGAATCGGTGAGAACGTCATTCTGGTATTTGCGGTCAAGCTTCATGCCTATTTCGATGTTGCGCAGACGGTCGGGGGGCTTGCCATGCTCGCGCGGAGCCAAGGCGATGCGGTCGACGTTGCCGATCTCGACCCCGTCGAGTCGCACGGGCGCGCCCGTCGCCAGGCCGGAAACTTCGGGCAAAAAGGTCCTGAGGTGGTACTTCGGACCGAACACACCCGCGCCGGTGACATAGAAAATAGCAACCGCAAGTACGAGGAGGCCCACAAGCACGAACAGTCCTACGCGCAATTCCGACCAAGTCAGTTGTTTGCCGCGCGCCATTCGAGATTCCTCCGCAAACCGCCGGGGGCACAGTGAAACCACTATACCGAGTTTAGCCAACAGCCTGAAGCCAGCAACACAGAATTCAAATCAAGAAGCGTTGCAGATAACGATCCTTGGTGTTGAGCATTTCCTCGGGACTGCCTTCGAAATAAATTTGCCCATCGCGAAGCACGAGAAAACGCGTCACCGCCGGACCCGTCTTGTCGTTTGACGCCCCGCGACGAACCGTCCGCATCTTTGGATCAAAATGAAAATTGGCCAACGCGAAACCGTCCTGGAGCCGATGGGTGGCGAGAACAGAAGTGACGCGATAAACGTCGCGGAGACGCAGAATCAAAGTGATGATGGTTTGCGAGGTAATGGGGTCGAGCCCGGCAGTCGGCGAATCATAGAGCACGATCGGCGGGCGGCCGATCAATGCGCGAGCGATCGAGACCCGACGGCGCATGCCACCGGAGAGTTCGGACGGCAGTCGTTCGCCCGTATGCTCCAGTTCAACGAAGCGCAGCACCTCCTGGACGCGCGGCGCGATCTCTTCGGCGGGCACTCCATCCTCTTCGAGGCGGTAGGCAACGTTTTCGCCGACCGTGAGGGAGTCGAAAAGAGCGCCTTCCTGGAAGACAAAACCAACCTGGCGGCGAAAATGCAGCAACTCGCGCTCGGACTTGGCGGAGATCTCCTGGCCGAGGGCGCGAACCGTTCCCGAATCTGGCCGCAGCAGGCCCGCGGCCAGCTTTAACGTCAGAGTCTTGCCGGTCCCGGTTTCACCGAGAAGCACCAGCGTTTCTCCGGTCTCGAGGGAGAAGGACAAGCCGCGCAAAATGGGGCCTTCATCAAAACCGATCCAGACATCCGCGAAGCGCAAGGCCTCTGCGCCGTTCGACCCGGGAGCAATGACGGAGCTGGTGGGTGAGCCCATGTGTCAGAGTTTGTCCGCCAAAAACAGCGCGAGTCTGGTAAGGAAGGTGTCCGCGACAATAATCAATACCGAGGAAACAACGACGGCCTGAGTGGTGGCGCGCCCTACTCCCTGCGTACCGCCGCGCACGTTCAGTCCCTGGTAGCACCCTACGGTTGAAAGAATGAATCCAAAGACGACCGATTTCGTGAAACCCTGCATCAGGTCAGAGAACTCAAGAATCGCAATGGCGCGCTGCCAGAACGTGGTGGCGCTTAGGCGAAGAGAGAAGACGCTGGCAACCATGCCACCGACCAGGCCAATGAAGACCGAAATGGTGGTAAGAAGCGGGACCACAATGAGGGACGCCAGCACGCGGGGCGAGACCAGTTTGCGCCCGGGGTCGGTGCCCATGGCGCGCATGGCGTCGACTTGTTCGGTCACCTGCATGGAACCCAATTCCGACGCGATGCCGGAGGCGCAGCGGCCAGCGACCAGCAGGCCCGTGATCGAAGGGCCCAATTCGCGCACCAACGCCAGCGAAACGATATCCCCTGTAAGGGACACTTGGCCGAATCGCTGGAACTGAGAGCCGGTTTGCAGCACCATGACCGCGCCGATGAAAAAGCCGGAAAGCAGAACGATGGGGAGGGACCCGACGCCGATGTCGTCCATCTGCTGGATGGTGTCCTGGCCGTAGCGGGGAGGCGTGAAGAGGCTCGCGATCGACTGGTAGGAAAGCCTGGCGTAGTCTTGGACTTGTAAGACGCTGTGCTTTGCGGCGTCGGTGAGGACTTCCGTCACCGAAGGAGTGCCGGCGTCGTCCGATTGCGGATGAGTAATCTGGAGAGGCGTCTCTGGCACAGAGTTCTCGTTGTTGGCTTACGTTGAAAAGCGTAACCGAAGAAGACAGAAGTTGGAAGACAAAAGACAGAAGGCTGGAAGTTGCAGGTTGGAAGTTGCAGCAGTTTCGCCTAGTTTCTCGAGAGCAATTGCTGCAGCTGTTTGAGGTCCGCCGGGGCTACGTCAGAGACGGCGCAGTACTGGAGGCCGTTCTGTTGCCAGGCAAGCCAGTGGTAACCCTGCATCTCTCCCTCGCCAGACAATGCTTCTGAGCCCTGCAGCTTCGCGACAAAGACACTGACGACATGCTTGCGCCTGCCGTAGACGAGAGCGGCCACCGTGCGGCCGCCGAGCACGTCGAGGCGCCCTCCGAGCAACGGGAACCCCTCAGCGGCGAAATCTTGGACGGTTGGCGCGAAATCCACTCGGCCGTCGAACCACGGCTTTACCGTGTGCTGGTCTGAGGATTCCACGTCGGTCAGGTGGCCCGGCTGAAGCGAGCGAAGGTGCGCATCGACGGCCGCGATCGCCAAAGGTTTCTCGGTGAGCCTCGCGGTGGTGACAAAGATCTCTCTTCCGAGGAGAGCTGCAAGGAGCAGGCCAGCAGCCAAGGCAAGCCAGCGGATCGCCGATGCTTCTCGCTTCCGGGGAGGAGCGGACGAGGGCAGGCCGGACAGAATCTTGTTTCGCAAGCCGAGTGGAGCGCGCTCATAGAGCTCGGCCTGCTCTAACGATGAGCGAAGCGAGCCTGCGGTGGAGACCGTGGAGGAGCAGTCAGGGCAGGTTTTGAGATGCTGCTCGAAATTTGCCGCGCCGGCGGCGTCGAGTTCACCATCGATGTAGGCGTGGACATGAAGCTTGGACAATTCACACCGCACGGCGGACCTCGCTTTCCTTCGGCTGAGTGAGGGCTTTTTTCAATTGCTGGCGGCCGCGCGCGAGGGAGGACATGATCGTCCCGATGGGGCGGGAAGTGATGGCCGCGATTTCCTTGTAGGAGCAGCCTTCGAGCTCGCGCAGGACGAGGACTTCGCGGAAATGGGGAGGCAGGGAGTCGAGGGCGCTGGCCAGCCGCTCGCGATCGAAGCCGGCGATTGCGAGATTTTCGGGTGAATCGCCTTCGTCGGGAATCGTTTCCTCCATTGTGTCGGTCAGCTCTTCGCCGGCGCGGTTCTTCTGCAGCCAGGTGTAGCAGCAGTTGCGCACAATTTGCAGGAGCCAGGCACGAGCGTCGCCGGCGCGATAGCCACCGAAAAACCGATAAGCGCGAAGCATGGCTTCCTGGGTGACGTCCTCGGCGTCCTCGCGGCGGCGCAAGAGCCAGCGCGCCAGGTTAAAAGCGGCATCGAGATGCGGCAGGACGCATTCTTCGAACCGTTTTCTCTCTTCCTGTTCCACCACGCCCAAGCCAACCTCGGTCGTCTCTGTTAGCTATAAC
>DATFTB010000268.1:0-28615 GCA_035262325.1 Candidatus Acidiferrum sp. | reverse complement strand
GTTCCAGGAACAACTTCGTCGGAATCAGCCGCTCAGCATTACGCATCCCGAGATTAAAAGGTTTTTCATGACCGCGCGGGAAGCGGTTTCGCTGGTACTGCAAGCATTTGCGATTGGCGATCGTGGTGACACGCTGGTGCTGGACATGGGGGAGCCCGTCAGAATTGTGGACTTGGCGCGTACCTTGATTCGAATTTCCGGCAAGTCGGAAAGGGAAGTGGGCATCCGCTTTACGGGTTTGCGCGAGGGCGAAAAATTGAATGAAGAGATTTTCTATTCGAATGAGAGAGTTTATCCGACATCATTCGAAAAGATTAAAAGAATCCGCGGCCCGTTGGCCGCGTGGATTCAGCTGCAACAGGGACTGGAAGAATTGAAAATGTGCACGGGCGTAGTGAGTGGCGAAGGCGTTCGCGAGAAGATTAAGGCCATCGTTCCCGAGTATTGCTACGAGGCCAACGAGAAAAGGGCAGCGCCCAGGCCAATTCAAGTGCGCGTGCGGGTGCAAGAAGGGCTGAGGCTCGACTCGGTGCCTGTTGACGGGGATTAATCGAATGCGGCTGGATCTTACTCGGGTTTGGCAACGCGTACTGTTTCTCGCGACGGCGGTGATTTTGTCGGGAACCGTAATTGTCTTCAGCGCGAAGGCTTACATCGCAGCCTGTTGGGATGCCTCCTCGAATCCAGCGCTGTGGTTGAAAGCGGCGAAACTCGAGCCGGGGAATGCGGATTACTGGCGGCACGTAGGATTGATGCGCCAATGGGACTTGAATCCAAGCGACATGCGTGATGCGATGCACTACTTGCAGATCGCCGCAAAAGTGAATTCGCGATCTTCGGGCGTGTGGATGGACCTTGCGGATGCGTATGCGACTGCGGGAGACGCTGCGCGGGCAAAGGAAGCATACGATAGGGCACAGACGAGCTTTCCGATGTCGGCCGAAGTCGCCTGGCGATATGGAAATTTCTTGTTGTATCGGGAGAACTACTCCGAGGCTTATCCGAAGATCCGCGAGGCCATCTCCATTGATCCATCGCTGACGCAAAGCGCGCTGACCGAGTGCTGGCAGTCGAATCCGGACGTTGCACCGATCGTGAAAGGCCTGTTGCCCGATAAACGGGAGTACTACGTTTCGGCGGTGGGGTTTTTCCTGGCACAAAAGTTGGCGGATCCCGCGGTTGCGGTTTGGAATCGCCAGAGGGAACGCGGACTGGCCGTCGACATGGAGGAAACTGTGCTGCTGGTCGACGCACTAATCAGCGAGGATCGCATCCGTGAGGCACAGCAGGTTTGGCGAAGCGGGTTGCAGGCGTCAAACTGGGTGCAAGATTCAGAAGAAGGTAGATCGCTCGTCTTGAACGGCGGATTCGAGCACGACATCGCGAATGGCGGGTTCGATTGGCGAGAAGTTCCTTTAAGCGCTGCTAACTTTGATTTCGATAGCGCCTTTGCACATTCGGGCACGCGCTCTTTGCGAATCGAATTCGATGGCACAGAAAACGTGGACTTCGGGCATCTGTTTCAATACGTTCCTGTCGCCTCGGACAGCCGCTATCACTTCTCGGTATTTGTTCGAACCGGAGGCCTGACGACCGACCGCGGGATAAGCTTCGAGATTCTGGATGCCCATCATCCAGAACAGGTGCAGGTTGCCACGCGCGAACTCACAGGCACGAACGGCTGGACCGTGCTGCAAACCGATTTTGTGAGCGGCCCGGATACACAGGCAGTGAAAATCACGCTGCGTCGCACGCCGAGTTGGAAATTCGACAATAAGTTTAGCGGAACGGTTTGGGTGGACGACGTGACGTTAACGCCGGCCCCGGCACAGGTTAAGGACTAGGTCGCAATGACAGCGATTCGGCTTGGGACCTGCGTTCTAATTGCAGTCACCGTGCTATCGTTTGGCGGCGTAGAAAGCTGGGGAAATGCCGCTCTGGAGATTGGAGCTGCTCTGTTGTTTGTGTTGTGGGCCGTGCTTTTGACACTCCGCGGGCGAGCGGAGATTTTTTGGAATTGGTTGTTTATCCCTGTTTTTGGGTTGGGGACCATCGCGTTAGTTCAATACGCCTTCGGCGCGTCGGTATATTCTTATCTGACGAAAATCGAGCTGCTGCGGTGGAGCGCGTACGCCCTATTGTTCTTCCTGGCGGTCCAGTCATTCCAGACGAAAGAGCACGTTAAACAGTTCATTTGGTTTCTGTTGAGCTTGGGATTTGTCGTTTCGCTGTTTGGGTTAGTTCAATACTTCACCTTCAACGGGAAGCTCTATTGGTGTGTTTCTCTGCCACCGGGAGTTAGCCCCTTTGGTCCATTTGTCAATCCAAACCATTTTGCCGGATTTGTGGAGCTGACCGCGCCGCTCGGGTTGGCGATGCTGTTTTTCCCGTCGCGGCGTCGGGAGGAGGTGCCATTATTGTTGTTGTTTACGATTCTGCCGATTGGGGCGGTATTTCTCTCGGCGTCGCGAGCAGGGATTATTGTTGTTGTGCTGCAATTTGCGTTGTTGGCGTTTTTTTTCCAGGTACATCGAATGAGAGGGAAACAGCTGGTGAGAGCCACGGCGATCGGTTTACTTGCGGGTGGCATGATCTTATGGCTGGGAGTGACCAAAGCGCTTGAGCGCTTTGAACTGCTTGCGCACCAAGGTGTCAATCGCGAACTGCGCGTGGCGATGGATAAAGATACATGGCGGATTTTTCAGGATCATCCATTGATGGGCACAGGGTTTGGTACGTTGATCGCCGTGTATCCTCGCTATGAGAGTTTCTATAACGGAACGACTGTCGACCATGCCCACAACGATTTCCTTGAGTTGCTTGCCGATACCGGACTAGTTGGTGGCGTTTGCGGCGCGCTTTTCATCGGATTGCTCTTCCGCCGAGGATTGGCCAATTTTCAAGTTGCGGCGGGGGGCAGCGCGCGGGCGCTTGTTGCGGGCCCGTTAGTGGGCTGTGCCGGGATGCTGCTGCACAGCTTCGTGGATTTCAACCTTCATATTCCTTCGAACGCACTGATTTTTCTTTTGCTCGCTTCCCTCGCGACAAGGGCGCTACGCTTCGCGCCCGGCCCGTTGCCCTCTTTGCAAGAAGCTCGTTAGGCGGATCAGGCTTGTCATGGTGTCGCCGCCTAGCCTACCCGTGGTTTCAAAATGATGAACTTGTAGATTTTCGAAGGAACCACACTCCTGGCACCGCCAACTATATCGCTCCAACGCCTGATTCCCTTGAGAGACGTAGGCCGGTGAATTCAATTTGACCCGCGGCCGTTTCTGCCGAAGAGTCATTTGAATCCTTTTGGCTCCGGATTTAGTGGCCGAGAGCTCAGCCCGGCCAAGGAATCAGCGCAAATCATTTTGAAGCGATATCCCCCAGGATTTATCCGTGCCCAGCATCATGCCCGCCACTTCGAGTACCCTCTCCCGGACCGGCGGCTGACTTTGTAGAGCCTGAAGTAGATCAGTTCCCACGATCTCGTCCTCAATTTTGCGAGGCCACGGTTATCCAGACTTCATGAACCGAGGAACCGCGGGTGTAGTCGACCGGGACCCGGGTTCCCGGTTTAAGAGCGGTAACCACTTTCTCAAAGTCTTTGCCTTTGATTGTGGTTCCGTCGATCACCTGAATTGTGTCTCCCGCGCGTATTCCCGCTAGCTCTGCCGGACCTCCCGCGGTCACGTCGGTCACCAACGCTCCTTTACTGTCATCTTTCCCAGAGACTCCAATCCAGCCGACGGGCCTTTGTAACGAGTTTGCTGATATTCCAGGTGAGGCCGATCCCTTTGTACTGTCGGACGTTGTAGGTGGGTCTGCAGTGCGCATTTCATTAGGCCCGCCGGCCAACTCGGCATCCAAAGTGATCGAACCGCCGGAAAAACTCACTGCGCAAATCCAGTCTTGAAACCCCGATTTCTTGACAGTTACGACGTGTTTCCCGGCCGTGACATTTATGGTTGAAGGAGTGGTGCCGACGAGATCCTCATCGACAAAGATGTCGGCTCCGGGCGGCGTGGAGCTTACCACGACAGTCGAGGTGATCGCTGATGCGGAAGTTTCGCTTGGCGAAGCTTGTCCCGTGTTTATCGGCCTGATCGTAATCTGAGCCGAGCCGTTTCGTTCGTTTGCAGCAACCGCCAGTCTTTCCTTCTCTTTTTGTCTAATCTGTTCCATTGCGTCTTTAAGCAGCGAGGTGGAAGCCGAACTCAAATCAGTGTTGTTGTGGTTTTGAAGAGGTACGATAGGCACGAAACTTCCTTTGCCCTCATTTGTTTTTGGGTTCCAAACTGCCAGCCATCCATCCGCCGCATAGTACTTCGTTGTCCTTGAGCTTGTGTGACTTACGGGCGTGCCGGTGCTATTCGTGCCTGAAACGGTGCTGCTGTTGGTATTCTGATCCGTTACGGCCGCGTTCACATCTCCGTCGACCCGGACAGCTGCTTGGTAGCTGTAAACATACGGCTCACTCACCAAATGCTCGCCCCACACAATGGCGTAGAGTGGCGCTTCGGCCGGAGCGCTAGTTCCATCTCCTACGTAACAGATTCCCGCATACTTGTCCCGGTCGCCATGCTTCTTGTACCAACTAGTCTGCGGTTTATTCATCCCCAACACCGAGGGATGGACACTGACTTCATCATTTTCAACCACGGAAAAATACACAACGCAAGAGGTGGGTTGTTCGTTCGCCGCGATCTTACCGACGGCCAGGAGTAGTGCTGCTAGACGTCCGATGGCCTTAAGGTTCATTGTGCGGTACTTTTCGTGGCAAGGTTTGCGCCGCGGGGTGCACACCGAGTCGATAACAAAAACCGGAACAGGCCGAAAATAATGTATTCCTAAGAGCCTTCCAGGTCAACCAACCCCAATGATTCTTGATGTTGTCCCTACCAAGAACTCGGTTCTCATTGAGCCAGTTGGATTTGAACGACGGCAGCCATAGCTTGCGGATGCCATGTTCACGATCGTCTTCTCGCTGTTCTACTCGATTCGGCAAGGTCTGCGGAGCACGGCAGCCCCGACCGCGCCTGCGCTTTACTGATCGACTTCTGTGGGTTTGGCTCTCGCTCTTCCAGCTCTAGTACAGCCGAAATCCTCGAGTGGCTGGCGATCGGCCGTTATGATCGTCAAACCGGAAACGTGATCGCCTGGCATCGACGCGTCAGATGAGCCAAGCCAATCCCCGTTGGGGAGCACCGCGCATTCACGGCGAACTGCTCAACCTGGGTTTCGATGTCTCGGAAAGGAGTGTCTCGCGATGGATCTGGCGCGCTCCGAGAGATCCAGATCCCGTCAAGCGATGGCTGACGTTCCTGGAGAGACCATCGTGAGGCCATTGCGGCGATGGACTTCTTCACCGTCCCAACGCTCACGTTCGGTGTTCTATACTGCTTTTTCGTTATCAGCCAACGGGCGTAAGATTCTGTAATGACGTACTCGGTTCCGTCAACGGAACGGCTTCTAAATGCAAAACATTTCTCGCGACCGCCACCGAAGAGTGTTGCCCGGCAAGAGGCACTCTGGCAGGACACTTTACGCGAAGGCTCAGTCCGAGCCCTATGCCAGGGAAGAGAAATACAACAGCAGCGGGCTTACCTGCCACTTAAAAGAAGCAGTCCGCGCCCGCAATTCTATCGACGGAGGCAGGTTCGGGAAGATTCCAGGAATCAGAAGGAGGAATCGCAAAATGCGCCAGGACCAAAAGGGTTTCTCGTTGATCGAACTGCTGGTTGTGGTCGCAATCATTCTCATCATTGCGGCCATCGCAATTCCGAACTTTATGCGCGCGAGGATGTCGGCCCACGAGTCTTCGGCCGCGGCTTCGCTCCGCACGATTAACACAGCAGAAATGAGCTACGCAACGACCTATCCGACCGTCGGGTTTACGGCGTTGGCCAGCTTAGGCGGCGCGCAGCCCTGCACGCCAGCAGCGGCCACGGGCTGCTTCATCGACAACTTCCTGGCAACGAACGGCGGCGGTGGCGGTAAGGACGGCTACAGCTTCACCCTGCAGACGGCCGCGTCTTTGAGCGGCTACGGCACGCTCGCTGCTCCGCTGACGCTGAACCAATCCGGCACGCGCGCATTCTGCAGCGACCAGACGAGCGTGATCTACTACAACGTCGGTGCCAGCACTTGTGATTCTACCGCCTCCCCGCTACAGTGAGACATAACCTCACGAAGGTGGCTCCTGCCGCCGGATGCCGAGATCAGGCCGGATGGCATTGGCTACAAGAACGAGACAATCCGCGCGATTATAGTTAATAAATGTCGTATTGCTCCCAGTGGAGCGTCGCATCACTCTGAATGATGATGTGCTTGTGCGCATTCTGCTCGAGCTCGTCGATCAGGATCGACTCGCGCGTCTTCAGCGCCTTGGCGATTTCCGGGTGTACGCGCAGCGTCAGGTTCGGACCCTCGTGGTCGGCCATAGCCATCTTGCGCGCCTCTGCCTGGATCTCGTAGCACAGCGTGGGAATGGATTTGACCATGCCCGAACCGCTGCAGTACGGGCACGGCTGGCACAGCACGCGTTCGAGCGCCTGCTTGGTGCGCTTGCGCGTGATGCATACAAGCCCAAACTCATTGAACGACAGCGCTTTCGAAGGCGCCTTATCCTGTTCGAGCGCCAATTGCAGCGCCGACAGCACCTTCTCGCGGTTGCGCCGCTCTTCCATGTCGATGAAGTCCACCACGATGATGCCGCCAAGGTCCCGCAGCCGAATCTGCCGCACGATCTCCTTCACGGCTTCGAGGTTGGTCTTGACGATGGTGTCTTCCAAGCGCGTGGAGCCTTTCCCGACGAACTTGCCGGTATTCACGTCGATCGCGACGAGCGCCTCCGTGTGATTGATGACGATATAGCCGCCGGACTTCAGCCAGACCTTCGCGCGCAAAGCCTTATCGAGTTCGTGCTGTATCCCGAACTCTTCGAAGATCGGCTGTTCCTTGGTGTACAGCTTGACCTTGCTCACGAGCTTCGGTTGGAACCGGCTGACGAATTCCACCACCTTGCCGTATTCCTCCTCGCTGTCGATCCAGATGCCCGTGAAGTCGTCGCTCACGTAGTCGCGCAAGATGCGTTCCACCAGGTTCAGGTCGCGATGCAGCAGTGCCGGAGCCTTGCGGTCATCGTTCTTCTGTTTGATCTCGTTCCAGGTCTTGCCCAAAAACTCGATGTCCGTCCGGATTTCGTCGTCCGTCGCGCCTCCTGCCGCCGTGCGCACGATGAACCCTCCGGGATAGCTTCCCCGCGCTTCGCCGACAAGCCGGCGAAGCCGCGAACGATTCTCCGCGCTGGCAATCTTCCGGGAAACGCCGATGTGGTCGATCGTCGGCATATACACGAGGAAACGGCCCGGCAGCGCCACGTGACTCGTGATGCGCGCGCCCTTCTTGCCCAGCGGTTCTTTGGCGATCTGCACCACCACGTCCTGGCCCGGCTTCAGCATTTCCGAAATCAGTTGTGGCCGGCGCTGAGGCGCGTGTCCGCCACTGAAGTGTCCCCGGTGATGCCCGTGTCCGCCGCGGCGCTCAAAGCGCCCTCGGCCGCGGTCGCCGCCCCGGTCGCGACGGTCGTGGCGACCACCGCGTCCCCGGTCTCGTCCGCCCCTTTGTGGTCGCTGGAAGCGCGAGCGCGGGTTGCTCGCGATTCGTGCCGAATCGCGCCGCTCAAATTCCGGCCGCGGCGCGTCGGCATCGCGCGGAGCCCGCGTCTCGCCCGGCAACAGAATCGTGTCTTCTTCCGCGATGGTCTCGGGAACCGTGCCCTCGGCGGAGGTCTTGGAAGCTTCGCGCTCTACATGTTGGATCGCTTCCTCATGCGCTATCTCGGCCCGTTCGGCCTCAGTCAATACCCCGTGCTCCTCCTCCGTGTGAACTTCTTCCTCGTGGACGAGTTCTTCCTCGTCGTGTTCCTCATGCTCGGCTTCGGCGCCGAGGTGCTCTTCGGGTCCGTGAATTTCCTCGGGGCGTTCCTCGGGAAGCTCTTCGACTTCTCCTTCCTCGTCTTCTTCATCAAAGTCGTGCCCGCCCACGAGCGTATCTGCCTCAGCCCGCGCCTGCGTCTCTTCGTGCTTTGCTTCTACGAGACGCGCGGAAAGGGCAGACAATTCCTCGTCGCTAAGACCGGCGGTGCCGTTGCGCACTTCACCCCGCCCTTTTTCTTCTTTAATGTCCTCGGCCGCAGGCGACGCCGTCATTTCTACCACATCCTGCTCTGCCGCTCCCTCAGCCGGCGCGGCTTCCGCCTCAGCCTCATTGTCCGCCAGGACCCAATGTGGAAGATTGCCCGAAAAACGGCGTGGTATGCCCGGCGCAGGCAGTATGCCGGCGACCGGACGCGTCGCCGCCTGCTCGAAATTCGGCTGCCGCTCTTCCGGCTCCTGGTCGGCTACCGGCTCGACGGGCGGCTGCGGCTGGCGCCCGCGGTACTTCGCGAGCGATTCGCCCGGGAGCAGAATGTCATCTTCGCGGCTCTCAGGAGGAGCCGAAGCCGGTCCGCGGTCGCCACCTCGCCGATCATAGCCACGCGAATCACGCTCACCTTGCGGCGAAGCATACTTCGAAGGCGGTAGGTTCCGCCCGCCACCGTGCCCGTGAGGGCGCCGGTCGCCGCCGCGCCGTCGTCCCCAGCGTCCGCGCCGTCCTCGCCCCCCTCGATCGCCACCCGAGCCGCGGTCGTTTCCCATGCGCGGCGGATAATTTCGCGTCGGGTTGTAGTTCGGCGCGAAATTCTGTGGTGCGGACGCGTTCGACTCCGGTTGGCGTTCCTCCAAATCCGCCGGCTCGCCTTCCGCACGCGGACCGGCACTTTCTTCGCGTTCTTCCGTGCCGTGGTCCTCACCACGCTGGTGTTCTCCTTCGGCGGCGTGGCCGTCCTCCGCGTGTCCCTCATCGAGGTGGATTACCTCTTCGTGCACTCCGGCGGCCGCAAGCGTTTCGCCGGGCAGCAGCTCGATCGAGGGAGCACCTGACTGCCCGACAGGAGCCGGAGCGGATGGCTCCCCGTGAGTGTGCCCGTGTTCGTAGTCCTCAAGGTTTTCGAATACGTCGCTCACGTACAGGAAAGCGTCGCCATCCAGGCCGATGTCGACGAAGGCTGACTGCATGCCCGGAAGTACCCGCGTCACTTTTCCTTTGTAGATGCTGCCGACAAGCGCGAACTCTTTTTCGCGCTCGATGTAGATTTCAACTAACTGTCCTTCTTCCAAAATCGCGACTCTTCGCTCGTGCGAGGTCGCGGATATTACCAATTCTTTCGACATGAAAACTCCTTGGGATATGCACCGCCGCTGGAACCTCACTGTCGGAGGCCCAAGGCAAGGCGCCGCCCCAACCCAGGTCGGGGCACGTAGCCCACACATTTATTGTGGCGACATTGCGTTCGTAGCCGGAGGGAGTGACCGCTTGGCGGTCCTCGTATTTCTCGAACCTCTTGCTATCGAGGCAGGTCCGTTGCCGGGATTTTCCCGGGGTAACGGCGGACGTTGCTATCCTCACTCTTAAATCCTTCTATTCTGCAAGCGATCCCGCCTTCACTCGGGACCGCCGACCGGCGCAGCCTCCCTGAAATTAAGGTGATGCGCTCGGCGGTGGCGACGACTCAGTTGACGAATCGGCGCAGCCGGACATTCATTACCAGGCCAATCGCCAGAAACACAAACAACGTGGCCGATCCTCCGTAGCTCATCAACGGCAATGGTATTCCAGTTACCGGCATCGCCCCGATGACCATGGCCACGTTTACTAACACGTGGAAACCTAGCGCCGCCGTCACGCCCATGACTAGAAACATGCCCGCGCGATCCTTCGCGCGCTGGGCGTTCTGCACTAAACGCAACAACAACGCCATGTACAGCCCGAGAGCAACCAGCACGCCCTTGAATCCCTGTTCTTCCGCCCAGGCCGACATAATAAAGTCGGAGTACCGGACCGGAATGTACCCCAGTTGATTCTGGCTGCCGTTGCCGAAACCCTTCCCCCAGAAACCGCCCGAGCCCACCGCTATCTTCGACTGCAACACCTGATAGCCCGAACCCTTGGCGTCTTCCTCAGGATGCAAAAACGACGTTACTCTTTCCCTTTGGTACGGCTTCATGAAATGCCACCCTGCGGGCAGCATCAAAATTCCTAGAACCACAATTACCGCGGCATGCTTCCACTGCAGCCCTGCTAGAAAAGCCCCAACAATCAACATGGGCAACAACACCAAAGCTGTGCCCATGTCCGGCTGCTTCAGAATCAACACCAGCGGTAAGCCTACCAGAAGCCCTGCTTTAATCAAATCCTGCAGGGAAAGCTCATCCGTGCGCACCTCCGCAAAGAAGCGCGCCAATACTATGATTATAATCAATTTGACCAATTCTGACACCTGGAGAAATTCCCCCAGTACGGGGATCCACCGTTTGGCCCCAAAGCGCGTGTGTCCCACCGCCAATACGGCCACAAGTGCCACAAGCCCAGCGATATACAGCCAGGGCGCCTGATCCATGATGGCGTGATAGTCCAGGCGCGAAAGCACGAGCATCAACACGACACCGACCGCGATCCAGCGGATCTGCTTCATATGCATACCGGCCAGCGCGCTTCCGTGCGTCGCCGAATAAATCTCCACCACGCCGATCGTGCAGATCGCTGCAAGGATGGCCAACAGCCACCAGTCGTAGTCTCTCGCTCCCGGTGCTCCCTTCATCTTTCGCTCTTCTTCTCTCCAGCCGGCATTACCACCGCAGCCTCCTCAGACTTCAGCACCGCCTTCGAAGCTTCGATCGCCTGCCTCGCCGCACCCTTTTTCAGGTCGTAGCCTTTCTCCTCGGCCGTGATCTGCCCCTGGCTCTTCTTGTTCTTCTTGTCGTAATACGCCTTCACGATGTCGCGGACCACCGGCCCCGCCGCGGTGCCCCCGTGTTCGGCCGTGTCTTGCACGACCGCGGCGACCACGATTTCCGGATTGCGCCGTGGCGCATAGCCGACAAACCAACCGTCATTCTTGCCCTTGCCCAAACCCAGGCGGCTCGCCGCGCTGTAACTCATCATCTGCGCCGTGCCGGACTTCCCACAGAATTCGATTCCCTGCAGTTTTATCGCATTCCCCGTTCCACCTGGCTCGTTCACCACCCCAAACATGCCTCGAGTGACTTGCTCCACCGTGTTTTCCGACAGCTCGACGTGCTTCTCTCCGACATTGGGCGCATCCTTAAGCATGTGGGGCTGCCTGAACTCGCCCTCGGACGCTATACCCCCGATCGCATAGGCCACTTGTAGCGGCGTGACCATTACCGAGCCTTGGCCAATGGCCACCGAAATGGTCGATCCCGGATACCACTTGTGGTGGTACACCCGCTCCACCCATTCTTCGGTCGGCACCAACCCGGGTTCTTCCGCGGGCATGTCGATGCCGGTCCTTTCTCCCAGTCCGAGCATCTTCGCGTATTTCGAAATCGTTCCAATGCCCATGCGCATCCCCACGTTGTAGAAGAACACGTCACAGGAACGTACGATGGCCTCGTGAAGATTCACGCTGCCGTGCGCGGACTTCCCGTAGACCCAACACTTGTGCATTTGCCCATAAAATATTCCGTATCCCGGGCAAAAAGCCGTGAAATTCTCCGGTGGCGTCTTCGACTCCAGCATCGCGGTGGCCATGAAGATTTTGAACACGGAACCCGGGGCAATTTGCGCTTGGGTCACGCGGTTCAGCAGCGGCCGGTCCGGATCCTCGTTCAGCCTTTGCCATTCTTCCTTCGACACGCGAACTGCGAAATTATTGGGGTCCGGCGCGGGATGGCTGGCAAATGCCAGTACCTCGCCGGTCCTCGGATCCAGTGCAACGACCGCTCCCTTCTTGTCGCCCAGTCCTGCTTCTGCCACCTCCTGCAGGTCGTAATCGATCGTGAGCTGGATTTGCTTCCCCGGAATGGCCTCCTGTTGCGACAAACGGCCCATTTCCTTGCCTACGCTGTTCACGATCACACGCCGCATGCCGTCTGTGCCCACCAGCAAATCGTTGTACTGGCGTTCCAAGCCGGACTTCCCGGCGATGTCGCCCGGACGCAGCTTTCCGTTGCTTGCTTCAATCTGTTGCTCGCTTACTTCGCCCACATAGCCGCCTGCATGGGCCATAAACCCGCCCGGCAAGTATCTCCGCCGGTGCACCATGAGCATTTCGAGCAGGGGGATATCCGCGCGGTGCGATTCGATGAACGCCACATCCGCTGGTGTGGCTTCCGGCTTGATCACGATGGGTTGAAATTTCGGCAGGTTTTTCGTGTTGTTGAGTTGCTCTTTCAAGTCATCGAGCGACAATCCCAGGCCTTCGGCGATTGCCGGCAGATTCCTCTCGATTTCCGCGGGATCGTCGCGCAGCAGCAGGACGCTGAACGAAGGATAGTTGTCCACCAGCACGCGCCCGTCTCGGTCCAGCATTCTTCCGCGCGGGGCGATCACCGGAATGGAACGCACTCGATTGCGTTCGGCCAGTTGTCCATATTTGTCAGAATCGACGACCTGGAGTTTCCAGAATCCGAGCAGCAGAATCGTAAGCATCCCTACGATCACGTAGGATGCGGCGGCCAGCCTTTCTTGCGGCAGTCGGCTATCGTTGCGGAACCAGTACGACACGCAATCCCTGCGCGCGAGTCCTTTTCATTTCAGGGCGGAGCGGCGCCCTACTCGCGCAATCCTAAGAAAGTCATCTGCAGCGAATAAGTTCGATCCTTCGCAGTATGAGGCCTGCTTCAAAACGGCCTGTTTATCTCGATGAAGCGTCCGAATCGCCGCGAAACTCGCGAATCCGTTACATTCGCAAAGCCTAACCAAAAGTAGCACTTGCGCGGAGGGGCTGCAACTCGTTCGAAAGGGCAGGTCACGCTCCCGTCAATGGGTCAGGTGCCGCCGTCCGCTGCAAGAAGGGTCCTCCGCCAAGCGCGCCGCTAGGGCATGGGACGTGTGCTTAAATCGTAACGACGGAAAGTATCTGTCGCTCCGTCCTGGGTTGGCAGGCTTTAACGCGCCTCCCTCCTCACATCCACCCAAATCCTTGAGGTCGGCCTTTCTTGTCCGAGCGCACGACCGAAGCCCAACCTTTATGGACCGGCAGCGGCAGCAAACACGGGCGCGTTCAAAGTGTCGGAGGGCGCGACACACTCGTCTTCTTTTGCGTTCCTTTGCTTCTGCAAAATCAATTACACTTTTTAGTTCCGTATGACGCTGAATTCCGAACAACCACTGCGTCTCGCCCTCATCGGCATGTCCGGCGCAGGAAAGAGCCATTGGGCGAAGAACCTTGCGGCCCACGGATGCCCCGCCGTATGCTGCGACGACGAAATCGAGTCCCGCCTCGCTCCTGTTCTCCAATCCGGCGGTTACACCGGGATCAATGGCGTTGCCTCATGGATGGGCTGGCCCGACAGCCCCACCTATCGAGAGCGCGAGGCCCAATACCTCGCCGAAGAAATCGCCACGCTCGACCAGGTCCTATCCGATCTCGCAAAAGATCCGAAGCGCGAACTCATCCTCGACACCACGGGAAGCGTAATCTACACCGGCAACAACATCCTCTTCCGTCTGCGCCGCCAGATGACCGTCATCTACATCGCCGCCTCCGCCGACGAGCAGCAGTTGCTCATCGAGCGCTATCTGCAGGACCCCAAGCCGGTCTTGTGGCGTGGCGCTTTTCAGCCCCGGCCCGGAGAAACTCCCCCGGACACGGTTGCACGCTGCTATCCTGCTCTCATCGCGGCGCGCCGCCAGAGTTACCAGGCGCTGGCGCATTTGACGGTTCCCACCGCAAGCCTGCGCGAAATTTCACCTCCGGGGACCAAGAGCAGTCCTGTGGCCGGGCGAGCCTTTTTGGAACGAATCCGGCTGCAGCTTGGCCAAAGCAGTTCCAAGTCTTAGGTCCTGAGTTGTACATGGGAAAGGGCGCCGCTACTAGACCAGGTCAGAAGGAACCGCCCGAGAGTCCGGGCTCGGCTCTTTCAGCGGCCGGAACGCCCTTCGCGCTTGCGGTTCTATTGAGAACTTAAACTAACGATTGTATGCGATACCGAAGCACAGCAGGCAAAGCGCCGCTCACCTCACTGCGAGGCGCGGTTCTGCGCGGTTTGGCACCCGATGGCGGGCTTTACATGCCCGCCGAAATCGCGCGCCACACCCCCGAAGAGCTGGAAGAATTTCGACGCCTGCCTTTCACCGAAGTCTGCTTCCGTGTGGTTCGTCCGTTCGCCACTCCGGATGTTCCGGAAGAAGTCCTGTGGCAAATCGTCGCCGAAGCCATCAATTTTCCGGTCAAACTCGTTTCTCTTTCTCCTGCGCTCCACATTCTTGAACTCTTTCACGGGCCAACGCTGGCGTTCAAGGATTTTGGCGCGCGCTTCATGGCGCGGCTTATGGGCTATTTTGTGCGCGGCGAATCGCGTCTGCTCACGGTGCTTGTCGCCACCTCCGGGGACACTGGCAGCGCCGTCGCTCACGGCTTTCTCGGCGTACCCGGAATCCGCGTCGTTATTCTCTATCCCTCGAAGCGCATTAGCGAAGCCCAGGAAAAGCAGTTCACCACGCTTGGCGAAAACATCGCCGCGCTCGAAGTCTCCGGCTCATTTGACGATTGCCAGCGTCTCGTCAAGCAGGCCTTCGCGGATGACGTCCTGAGTCAGCGTGCGTTTCTGACCTCGGCGAATTCCATCAACGTCGGTCGTTTGCTTCCGCAAATGTTCTATCACGTTGCCGCCTACCGCCAGCTCCCGGTTGCTTCGGTCCCGCTCATCGTCTCCGTCCCCAGCGGAAACTTTGGCAATCTCACGGCGGGAATCTTTGCCAAGCGCGTTGGCCTGCCCGTCGCCCGCTTCGTCGCCGCCACCAATTCGAACGACGTTGTCCCGCAGTATCTGCTCTCCGGCAACTATTGCCCCCGCGCGGCCGTGGCCACGTATTCCAATGCAATGGACGTTGGCAACCCCAACAATTTTCCGCGCCTCCTGGACCTCTGCCGCAACCGCATTGCGTATGTCCGAAAGGAGATTTGGGGACACCGAGTCACCGACGAAGAAACCCTCGAGGAGATGCACGCGGTCTGGGACCGCTATCGCTACGTTTCGGACCCGCACACCGCCGTCGGCATTCGTTCCTGGGAAGCCTATCGCAAGGAGCATCCCGAACCTTCGCAAGGCCTCGTGCTCGCAACGGCCCACCCCGCCAAGTTTGCCGACATCGTGCAGAAGGGAATGGGCATCACTCCGCCGCTGCCCGAGAGGCTCGCCCGCTACCTCCAGCGACCCAAGCTTTCCCGGCCCATGACCAGCCGCTACGACGACTTCAAGCAATTCCTCCTCGCCCACTGACGTCGCTTTCTTGCCTCCGCTCTCGAATGGCCGTCTTCAACGGTCCGCGTCCCGGGACGGGCCGCAGCAACATATTCGCGAAAGAAATGATCGATGATGCGGTGCTTACGACGACCGCCGCAACCGGTCCAGTGCGAGGAACAACAGCGTCCCGAGCAACGCGTTGACCGCGGCGCCGATCGCCAGGTGCGCGTTCAGCCAGGCCTCCGGCTCCCCGGCGAGCAGCAACCGCCGGATTACGCCCAGGGTCGCTTGTTGCACGACGAAGAATGCCATGATGAGGGCAAACCTTGCCGCGGGATGCTCGGTGTCTAGCCTCGCCCCGATGGACGATGCCAGATAGCCCACGATTGTTTTTGCAATCCCGTAAAATCCCAGGGGCACGGTCGGTCCGCTCAACGCGTCTTGCGAGAGCCCGATCACCATGGCGAGCAGCAGTCCCGTCGACGGGTTGCGCCGGCTCAAGCCGAAATAGATGGTGACCAGCAGCGGCAGGTCCAGGATCTCCAGTCTCGGAAAGTACACCGGGAACGAAGCCTGCAGCACCAGAGCCGCTATTGTCACGGCGATGATTGCGCCAGGGAAAAACTTGTGTACCTCAATGTGCGTCTCACCGGAGCGCAGCTCGTAGGTATCGTTCATGGCTTCTCCGTCGCTGCCGTCTTGCCCGATGCGGGGTTTTCTGTTACGGGCGCCGACTCTTGGGCTCCGGTCTGCGTTTCCGCTTCTTTCTTGAACTCCAGCGGCTGTTGCGTCAACAGCACGATCACTTCTTCGAGCCGGTCGAGCTTCGCCGCCGGCCGCACACGGATCTGCTTGAATGGACTTCCGGCTTTGACCTCGATCACCGTGCCCACCGGTACGTCGCGCGGAAAGATTTTGTCCATGCCGCTGGTCACCACCTGTTCGCCGACGGTCACAGTGTCGTCCGCCGCGACATATTTCATCACCAGCGTCGGTTCGCCCGTACCGCCAACGGGGCTCTGGATGCGCGACTGCACCAACATGGCCCCGGCGCCTCCATCCTTGTCCGTTAGCAGCAATACTTGCGCCGCGTCGCGAAACACTTCGATCACCTTTCCTACCGCCCCGTCCGGGGTGATCACGGGCATGTTCCGCCGGACCCCATCGCGCTCTCCGCGGTCGATTTCAATCGTGCGGCTCGCCGTGCCGGCACTGCCGGCAATCACGCGCGCTCCGAGCATCGGTACTTCCTGGTGAGCTTGTCGGAAGTTCAGCAGTGCCGCCAGACGGTCGGCTTCCGAAGCCCGGCTTTGCAGCTGCGTAATCGTGAGCTTCAACGCGTCATTCTCGACGCGCAATGCTTCGTTCTCCCGCGAGGTGTTCTGCAAGGCGAAATAGTGGTTCCAAACACCCCGTACTCGTCCGAATCCCCACGCCGCGCCGCGTTCGAACGGGGAAGCACCCGAGACGGCCCAGACGCGAAGCAGCCGGCCCCGCGAATCCCGCTTGATCTGCACCGCCAGCAGCAGAACCTGCGCCAGCAGCACGCCGCCGAGCAGCGCCAACGATTTACGTTTTGAAGGTATGGCTACCATGTCCCTTTTCCGTGATGTGTTCCCGTGAGCCGCAGCTTGGAGGGTCCGTTTCCCTTCAACCGGCCAGCACTGACTGAATATTACTTTTCGTTCTCCCGATCGCTGATGTCGTAGGTCGGTTCGCGGTTTTGCTGACAACCTACGACGGAAGACCGCATCAGTCGATGCAAACCTGCCGCAGCAGTTTGAAATCGCTCAGCATCTTCCCCGTACCCAGCACCACCGAGGCCAGCGGATCATCTGCGATCGACACCGGCAAACCGGTCTCCTCGCGGATCCGTTTGTCCAGGTTCTTTAGCAGCGCGCCCCCGCCGGTTAGTACGATCCCGCGGTCGCTTATGTCCGCGGAAAGCTCCGGCGGCGTACGTTCGAGCGCCACGCGAACCGCGTTTAATATCGTCGCAACGCACTCGCTCAGCGCCTCGCGAATCTCGCTGTCATCGATCGTCACCGTTCGCGGCACGCCTTCGATCAGGTTACGCCCTTTCACTTCCATCGTCAGCGGCTTCTCGAGCGGATAGGCCGAGCCAATCTCCATCTTGATCTGCTCCGCCGTGCGCTCGCCAACCAGCAGATTGTACTTGCGCTTCAAATATTGCATCACAGCTTCGTCCATCTCGTTGCCGGCCACGCGCACGGACCGCGAGTACACGATACCGCTCATCGAAATCACCGCGATGTCCGTCGTGCCTCCCCCGATGTCCACCACCATGTTCCCGGAAGGCTCTTCGATCGGCAGCCCCGACCCAATCGCCGCCGCCATCGCCTGCTCCACCAGGTACACTTCGCTCGCTCGCGCGCGGTACGCCGAGTCCTGCACCGCCCGCTTTTCCACTGGCGTAATCTCGCTCGGCACTCCGATCACAATCCGCGGATGCACCAGCACGCGCCGGTTGTGCGCTTTCTGAATGAAATACGTTAGCATTTTCTCGGTCACTTTGAAGTCCGCAATCACTCCGTCTTTCATCGGCTTGATCGCCACCACGTTGCCCGGCGTGCGTCCCAGCATGTCCTTCGCTTCGCGCCCCACCGCCACCACTTCGCCGCTCATCTTGTTGATCGCCACAATCGAGGGCTCGTTCACCACAATTCCCTTGCCATGCGAAAACACCAACGTGTTCGCGGTCCCCAAGTCAATCGCGAGGTCGGATGAGAACAGACTGAACACCGACCTCAGGTTGTATCCGTTCTTATTCATTACCGCTTTCCCCCTGCGGAGAGGATCTTGCCCGGTAGGAACTCCGAGTACGGCCTCCCAAACTCTGCTGCTTCTATTGTCGCCGTATTCGCTGGTCCACGCAAAACCGCAAAACGGGTGGTCTCCCCGTTTTACTTAGGCACCACGATCGAGACCTGCTGCTTGGCTGTGCCACCCCGGCGGTTCGAGCCAATCACCACGATAGTGTGCTGTCCCGGCTCCAAGGGCTCCGTGAAATGCCGGAACGTCCCATCCGGCTCAATATTCGCCACCGGCTGAGCGTTGATGATCAGCGCCGCTCCCGGCTCCGTTCTCCCGATGATCTCGGCAACCCGCCCGTGAATCTGCGTGCTCATGATCTCGAGCAGCATCTCCTGCGATTTGCCCTGGGCGACCAGGGTGAACTTGAAGGTTTCGCTGAAGGCGCTGGTCTCCTTCTTCGCGTCCGAGGCCGTGACGTTCCAGAAGTAGTCTCCCGGTTCGAGGCCGGTCACCTCCGCGTTCGGTGTAGTCACCTTCACTTCCTTTGCCAGCTTCGTAAACATGTTCGTCGGGCTGACCCGCAGCGTGTAGCTCACGGCCTCATCCACCGGCTTCCATTCGAAATGGATCTCCGCCGTCTTGGGATTCTCCGAAATGATCGGCGCCAGGTTCAGCGGAGCAACCAACCCAGGAGGCGCCAGCACGTTCGTTTTCTCCGTTGGTCCTCCACTCGGGAAGCTCACCTTTTCCCACTGCGTCAGCTCGATCTTTTCGTTTCCACGGTGCACTTCCGCCTCGCCCGTCGAAACTACGATTTCATGCTCGTTCTTCTGCGGGTCGCTTTTTACCGACGCGCGGGTGTTCTGCTTCATGAACGCCGTGGCATCCTCCACGCTCACCGCTGCCTGAGCGTCGCGCAAGGTCCACGTGGGCGTCGCGAGGTCTACCGCGCCCGTGTTGATGCGCACCGCTGTAGTCGAGCGGTCCGCTGTGACGGTATTCTCCTCCACCGTGATCAACGTCTCCTTGTTCACCGTGTACTCGGTTCCGTCGGCGAAGGTGACGCGCGCCAGGCCGTCCGATCCCGTCTGGATCAGGTCTCCCTTATCGAGAGTCGTGTGATAGTCGGCGTCCACCCAGGTCACCGAATTTACTTTCTTTACCTGTACACGCCCGTCGAGATTCACGAATTTCGCTTGTGTCTGCGCGCTCGACACTCCATCGGTGCCCGTGTTTCCGAGCGCGCTGTTCAATTTTTTCCTTACGACTTCGGTCCAGTTCGGCGCCGTTATGTACATCCCGGCCACAATGATTGCCAACAGCAAGACGATAATCAGCGCCACCGTCTTGTACGTGACGGCATGCCAGTACACTTCCACATGGCGAATCCTCTGCGCCGGCGGAGGCGTCGGGGGCGTGGGAGGGCGTCGAGGCTCGATCGGTGTCTGCG
Source organism: Candidatus Acidiferrum sp. (assembly GCA_035262325.1). GTDB lineage: Bacteria > Acidobacteriota > Terriglobia > Acidiferrales > UBA7541 > Acidiferrum. Next base: position 9,088 of record DATFTB010000268.1, on the reverse strand, counting down.
TGGTCACGGGAATAGGCGCCGCGGTTGCACTAACTCCGCAATCTAACACAGCGTTACGCGCATGCACGAAATCCCCATTGCCCCGTACCCAAATTACAAATAGCGTTTCGGCCGCTTTTGCGAATGCGGCCGGCTGGCTGAACTGGCTGCGGCTTTTTCCACTCGGTCAAACGCCTGCGCCCAATTGAACTTGGGGGTGCCTGATCCTCCGCCGTGTGTGCGTGGGGTCCTAGGATCGAACGGCGGCCGATCTCGTCCCGTGGCTTCCCTGGCTACCCCGAATCACCCCTTCGCCGTCGACGCCTTCAGCAGAATATCCAGGTCATCTGGATGAATCGCGCACAGCAGTGCGTCTTCCCGCTCGATATGCCCGTTCTGGATCAGCGATACCAGCGTTTCCTCGAGGGTGAACGACCCGCTCTTCTTCGTCAGCGGTATCTCCTGGTGCAGGTGTTGCAGCGCGTTTCTGCGGATGTGGTGCCGCGCCCCGTAGCCGATCATCAGCAGTTCGGCGGCGGGAATTCGCCCGCCCGCCTTCCGCGGCAGCAACATCTGTGTTAGAACGGCCGACAGCGCGATTGCCAGCTCCTGCCGCACCGCGTTTTGCCGCTCAATCGGGAACGAATCCGCGATCCTGGCCACCGTCGAAGCCACGTCGATCGTGTGCAGCGTCGAAAGCACCAGGTGCCCCGTCTCTGCCGCAGACACCGCAATGCGCATTGTCTCCGGATCGCGCATTTCGCCTACCACGATCACGTCCGGCGCCTGTCGCAACGCCGCACGCAGCGCCGTAGGGAAGTCGGGCGCGTCGGTTCCAACTTCCACCTGCTCGATCACGCTGCGAATGTGCGTGTGTTCGTACTCGATCGGATCTTCGATGGTCACGATGTGCCGCGCTTCCCGTTGATTGATTTCGTGAATCAGCGCCGCTAGCGTTGTAGATTTCCCCGAGCCCGCCGGTCCCCCGATCAGCACCAGTCCTCGCGGCAGATGCGCCAGGTTCGCTGCTGTCGGTGGCAGGTGCAGTTCCTGCAAAGCCGGCACGCGCGTGGGCAGCGCGCGAATGGCCGCCGCCGCACGCCCTCGTTCGCGGTGGAGATTGATCCGGAAACGCCCGCTGCCTTCCATCCGGTACGACGAATCCGTAATCAAAACCTCGCGGTAAAGTCGCAAGGCATGTGGCGAAAGCGCAGGGAGCACCGCCGCCTCGACATCGGTCCCGTCCAATGGCTCGGCCTCAATCTTTCGCACCTCACCCTGGACGCGGATGCACGGAGGGGCGCCTTCTACCAGCAACAGGTCGCTGCCACCGCGGGAGACCAGTGTCCCGAGCCAATGATCCAGCCGCGCCGTCGCGGCCGACTCTATCGGCCCAGCTTCCCGGCCGTCATTCAACTCCCGTACCAGCCGGTTCAATTCCCCCGACTCATCCATTCCTGCCTCCCGCTCTTAGATGTGGAGGAGGGAAGTCTCGCCCACTCCTACCCCAATGTCCAGCACCGCCATCAAGGTGGCGTCCAGTGCAGCGGTCGAATGTCTCCCAACAAGGCGTCTGGCGGGAAGAGATTTACCACCCGACCCGGAGCGGGCGGGTGCTCTGCGCGATGGTGATGCTGGCTTTGCTGCTCCGCGAATTCATGGTCTTCAATCAGGCGGGGCATTACGGAGAGCAGACCCTGCTCAGCGGCGAACAACTTCAAAACGAGTTGTCCCGGATGTTTCTAGGCTGTCTAGGTGTTAAACCCGGCTAGCCGCGGCGGTCGCGGCTCGACAATGCCGCTTCCTTACCCCTTCGTTTGCTTCTTCAGCGCCAGCCGCAGATCCAGATTGCGCATCAGCCGATGCAGGTAATTTCCATGTACGCCAAGCAGTTTCGCGGCTTCGGTGATGTTCCCGCCAGACTGCTCCAGTGCGTTTAGAATCAGCTGCTTTTTCAGGTCGCGGATGGCGTCGTGATACTTTGCTGTCGAAGGTCCCTGGTTCGTTGCTGTTTCGACCAGTGTATCCGGCAGGTCTTCCGGAAGAATCAAATCTGACGAGCCCACCACCACGGCCCGCTCCATCGCATTTTCCAGTTCGCGGATGTTCCCCGGCCAGTCGTAGTGCAGCAGACATGCCCGCGCCTGATCGGAAAGCCCCCTTAAGGTCCGGCTGCCCTTCATCGCGTAGCGTGCCAGAAAATGTTCCGCCAGCGCCGGGATATCCTCGGGATGCTCGCGCAGCGCGGGCAGCGTAATCGAGATAACGTTCAAGCGGTGAAACAGGTCGCCGCGAAACTTTTCTTCGCGCACCGACTTCTGCAAATCCCGATTCGTCGCGGCCAGAAACCGCACGTTAATCTTGATGGCTTTCGTCCCGCCAACCCGGACAAACTCGCGCTCCTGCAGCACGCGCAGCAGCTTCGCCTGCAGAATCGGCGGCAGCTCCCCAATCTCGTCCAGAAAAATCGTCCCGCCCTCCGCGACTTCAAGGTATCCCTTCTTTTGACTGATCGCGCTCGTGAACGCTCCCTTCTCATGCCCGAACAACTCGCTCTCGAGCAGCGTTTCCGTCAACGCCGCGCAATTCAGCGCCACGAACGGGTGGTTCTTCCGCGGACTGTTCTTGTGGATCGCCCGCGCCACCAGCTCCTTCCCCGTTCCGCTCTCGCCTTGAATCAGCACCGTCGAATCGCTCGGCGCCACCCGCTCGATGAACTGGTACACCTCGCGCATCCGCGAGCTTCGCCCCACCATGTCGTGCGTCAGGCAGATTTCCGCGCGCAACCGCTGGTTCTCCATCCCCAACTGTTCGAACTGGCGCGCGTTTTCCAGACCCATCGCCGCCAGGCTCGCAATCGCTGAAACCAGCTGCAAATCGTCCTGCGTAAACATCGTCGCCGCACTCGTTGTGTCGAGATACAAAATCCCGAGCGTCCGCCCGGTGCCGGCCAGCGGCGCACACAACACCGAACGGCTCGCGCTTCGCTCCTCTGCGTCGCCCTGCCCGCTCTCGGGCCCGGCGTTTTCTAGAATCGCAACGCCTTCCTCCAGCACGCGCCGCAAAATTCCCTGGCTCACCTGCACCGGCCGATCCGGTCCCAATGACCGGTCCCACGCCACATGCGAACGAATCTCTTGTGAATCTTCCTCGGTCAGCAAAATCGCGCCACGCTCCGCCGGAATTACGTCGAACACCAGGCCAAGCAACTGCCACGGCAGTGATTCCGCGTCGCGCATCGAACCGATCGACGTGCTGACGCGCAACAGCAGGCTCAGGTTCCGCGCCATGCGCGCCGATTGTGGCAGCGCCGCAAGCGATTCCGGTTTCAGGTACAACATTTCCTCGTGCCGCAGCTGCTCGACGTGCCCGTGAGGCGCCTCCGTCTCGTCGAGCTCCACGAAGCTGCTTCCCGACATACGCACCGGCTCCTCGCGGAAAATGAAGACCGTGTTCCCGACCGCGATCTCGTCACCCGCGCTGAGTTCTCGTTGCTTTACGGGAATTCCGTTCACAAACGTGCCGGCCGGGCTCTCCAAGTCCGTCAAAACGTAACGCTGTCCTTGGATCTCGATGCGGCAGTGATGCGCAGAAACCGTGCCGTCTTCGAGGCAAATCGCGTTTTCTGCCGCACTACCGATGGGCACAATGCTCCCCAGCGGAAATTCGGCCTTCCGCAAGGGGCCGCTGATGGTCAGGAGTTTCGCATGCACGGCTAGATCTTCTCATTGGGGGCGCTCTGAACGCACGGCGCCGCCCTGCATGAGCCGAGTATTCTAGCTCTAAGGACCCAGCCTCGCCACACTTCTAACTAGTTGCGAAAGACCGCCAAACGTTTCATTCCGGGCCCCCCGTTGGTGTCCCCAGTCTCTTTTTCGGCAACCGGCACCCTATCTCTCCGGATAGGGCGGCTATCCAATCGTATTTCTGCGGAGCAGCCCATATTTGCCGCGAGCCAAATCCGCTTCAAGTTAACTTTCATCTGCCGGCTTTTCATCACCTTGCCCTGAACGAGTTGTAGCCCCAGGCAGAGCGCACGACCTCGAGCGACCTCAGACCTCATCGCTTGCGCGGCTAGGGCGACGCGAACGGTTTGGATAGACCTAGGAACCGGCTCATCCAAATTCCCGATACCTTGCCCTCCTCGAACGCGCCAACTCCCTTTCCCTCAGCATCCACCCGCGAATCGCGGCGCTTTCTACAACCGCGCCTCTGGCATCACGAATGCCTCGTGCTTCATGTCGGTTCGTTGGTTATGGCCTTAAGCGGGCCGGGAGGCGATTTATGAAATTCCAGACCATCCTTCGAACGCTGTGGCTGGCTACAGGCTTCGCGGCCGTGCTCTCGTTGGCAGGCCAGGCCCAAGCTCAAGAGATCACCAACAGCGAATTTGACGACGGCCAGTATGTCGTTCCCTTCGCCCAGCCCGTCTCCGTACAGGATACTTCGGCCCCGGCCTCGACGCCGGTCATGAGCGAAAGGCAGGCTTTTCAGGCCGCTGCAACCATCAGCGCCCCCTCCATTTCGGAGCGGGCTAATCTTATGCGGTTCGCCGTCCTCGAACGTTGGGTCACGGCAGTCTTTCTGGTCGTCGCGAGTGTGCTTGGCCTCTTCATCGTGGTCGAATTGAGTGTCTTGGTCGCGCTGAAGCGCGCCCGACGCAGTCTTCGTTCAGTCCACAGTCCTCGAGTTTCGACCCGCAGCGCCTAAGCGGTCTATCGGAGGTAGCGAACCGTAACCAAGGTCTTCGCCGCCTGCGGCTCTTCTCCGGCGCTTCCGCGATCCCTTCCGATTGCACTGAAAATTACACAGCCCCTCGGAAAAACTTTACCAACACCCCGCGCTTTAGTGTCGATACCATGCCGGCAACGATGTAAACGGTACTTGGCAGACCTTGACAGCGCTGCCCGCCGACTTGCGCTTTACTAAGCTTACGCCGTCCTCAAAGACGGCCGGGTGCTCGTGGGAGGTGGCGAATACCACGTCGCTTCCAGGGTCGACCTGCCCAGTCGACTGGCGAAGCCCTCCGAACGTGGATCCCTCTCGCGCTTCTAAGTGTGTTCGCCGAACGCAGTGTGAGCGACCCCTCTTCATCTCCGTTCTTTATCCGTGCGACCTCTATCTATACGGATAGAGTCCCCTATCCGAACAGATTACGGTCCGCGAAATCCATCGCGTCGTCTGAACGGACCCATTTCGCAAAACTATCTCGCCGATTTTCAGTTAATTACCGCCGCTCCGTCCAATTCGGGCCACAAAACAGCCGCGTCCCCTGCTAGGCTCGCCTCCGCTGGCGATTTGCGCTCTAACCGTTCGGATAGGTTGAGCCCAGTCTTCGGCGCTGTCCGCGCTGCGCGGTGCCTCGGTGCTCTGCTGCAACTCCTTTCTCTTCAGGCCGTTCCGCTCCTATTTCGCATCGGGCTGGCGAGTTGCCTCGGTTTGGCATCGCCATTGCCTTTAGGTATGGCGTCGCCCAGTTCAACAAAAAGAGAAAAGGTGGTGGAGGTAAATCATGAGGTTCCAGAAAATGCTTCGGACGCAGATGATCATTACCGGACTGGGAGCCGCTCTCCTGTTTGCCGGCTCGGTCAACGCTCAGGAAATCACGAACACCGAGTTTAACGACGGCCCCAACGTCACGGCCTTCGCACAGCCGACGCAGTCGGTTTCCGCTCAGGTCACTCCGGCTTCGACTCCCGTCATGAGCGAATTCGAGGCCAGGAACGCCGTCGCCACGATAAGCATGCCCGTTGTTTCAGACGATGGCACGCTCGCTTCGTCCGAGGCCGAGCGCTGGGCGGTGGCTGGAATTTTGTTCGTGGCCGTGGTGGTGATTCTGTTCTACTGCGCCGCTGAACTCAACGCCTTGGCCGAATTGAAGCGCGCCAATCAAAACCTCCGGGCGCGGACCGCCGCACGGATGTCAGCTCGCGCGGTTTAGCATCCCCTAAAGGGCGGCTCGCTGCCCGCTAGAAGCTCCGGGAGCCTACCAGGCCCGCTCCCGGAGCTGTTGTGTTTTTGGTGGTACATCAGGAGTGGGTGCCCTGAGCCTCGAAGCCATTCCTTATTTTTCTTCTGGGCTGCTCTCAGCGACTCTCTAGCTCCGACCGCTCTTGACTTACTGGCTTCGGCTCACCGCCATTCTGTTTGGGCCTTGCCCCACATTCCCGTATAATATGAAGTTTGGGCACTCACTCAGGAGACACCTGGAATGGCAGGAGCTTTTAGCAACCAGAAAACCGGCGTGCGAATTCTGTTCGGCGTCGTTATCGGCATGCTCGCTCTGAGCATGCTGCTCTATCTCGTTCCTCAGGGGCCCGACAGCTCGCAGGCTGCGGGCGATGTCGTCGCCAAGGTTGGCGACCAGACGGTCACCCTCGCCGACGTGACGCAGCAACTGAACGAGATCCGCCAACACAACCAGATTCCGCGGCAGCTCGAAGCCCTCTACGCCAACCAGATTCTTAAGCAACTCATGTTTCAGAAAGAAATCGAGTATGAAGCCAAGCGCCTCGGCATTACGGTTACGGACAAGGAACGCGCCGACCGCATTCGCCAGTTTCTTCCCGCCGCTTTCAACGGCGATACCTTTGTCGGCATGGACGCTTACTCCCGCGAAGTCCAGCAGCGGTTCCAGATGACCGTGCCTGTCTTCGAAGAGCTGATTCGCTCCGGCCTCGTCGAAGAAAAGTTCCGCCGACTGATCACCGACGGCGTAAGCGTTAGCCCTGAGGAGATTCAGAACGAGTTCCGTTTCGAGAACGAAAAAATCAAAATTGACTATGTGCTCCTCAAGGCCGAGGAACTGGCGTCAAAAATCAATCCCACCGACGAGGAAATCCGCAAGTTCTACGACCAGAACAAATCGAAATATCTCGTCCCCGAGAAGCGCGTGGTCCGCTATGCCCTGTCCGATCTCGGCAAGATTCGCCAGAACACCGTTGTCTCCGACGATGACCTGAAGGCCGTCTATCAGCAAAATATCCAGCAGTATGAGGTTCCCAACCGCGTCCACGCCGAACATATCCTCCTTACCACCGTCGGCAAGACTGACGCGGAAGTCGCCGAAATCAAGACCAAGGCCGAGGACATCCTCGGACAAGCCAGAAAGAAGGGCGCTAATTTCGAGGACCTCGCCAAGAAATACTCGGAGGATCCCGGTTCGAAAACCAAGGGCGGCGACCTGGGCTGGCTGGTCCAGGGCCAAACCGTTCCCGAATTCGAAAAAGCCGCCTTCACCCTCCCCAAGGGCGAGATCTCCGACCTTATCAAAACCCAGTATGGCTTCCATATCATCAAGGTGCTCGACAAAGAGACGGCGCACACCAAGACCTTTGACGAGGTTAAGGACACCCTCCGTACGCCGCTCCTGCTCCAGAAGGCCGATGCTCAGGGAAACTCCATCGCCGATAAAATGTCCGCGGACATTCGCCAGTCGAACAAGGTCACCTTGGACGAGTTGGCCCAGAAGTACCACCTGGAGATTTCCGAGACCCGCCCTGTCTCCCCGACCGATCCGCTGCTCGAACTCGGCAATGGTCAGGACCTAAAGGAAGAGATTTCCCGCCTGCGCCCGGGCGAGTTGAGTCTTCCCATTCATACCGACCGTGGTTTCGTTGTGCTGTCCCTGAAAGAGGTGATTCCGGCGCACCAGGGCTCCCTCGACGAGGTTCGCGACAAGCTTATCGCCGACCTCAAGCAGCAAAAATCCGTTCAACTCGCGCAAACCAGCGCCGACGAACTCGCCAAGCGCGTCAAGGCCGGCGAAAAGTTTGCTCCGACCGCAAAAGCCCTGGGTCTTGACCCCAAGACCTCCGATCCCTTTGCCCGGAGTGGCACGATTCCGAGCGTAGCCAGTGGTAAACAGCTCTCCGCCGCCTTCTTCCTCAAGCCGGGCGACGTTGGTGGACCCTCGAGCATTGGCGAGAACACGATCGTCTATCAGATCGTGGAAAAAACGGAGCCTGATCCCGCCGAATTCGACAAGCAGAAGAAGACGATTACCGATAATTTGCTCCAACAGAAGCGCAACCTTGCGTTCGATGCCTTCAGGGCCAGCCTCGAAGAGCGCCTAAAGCAGGAAGGCAAGCTCAAGTTAATGCCAGAAAAGCTGAAAAGCTTTGGCAATCTGAGCTAGTGTAACTTTAACAAAACACATGTCTTAAAAATTAATAGACATCCTCTTGCCCTCTCCATTCCCGCCCGCTAGGCTATGGTTGTGTGAGGGGTGGTGGCCGGGGGAGCTTTCTCGCATTCCTCCTCATTCAGGAAAAGCACGCGGAATTCTACCGGGTTCAAGTCAGACTAAACTTTACCGTTACAGGGTATCCATCATGGGAAAAACCGCCGCTGCGCGCTCGTCGAGCATTCGAAACGATTACCGCTGCAGCATCGAAAAGAATCAGTCCGGAAAATATTGCGTTCGCGTACGGGTTCAGTACCCCCGTCACGCCTGGAATCTCGGCGTTTTCTTCCTCGCCTCGTCGTTTGACCGGGCCATGAAGAAGCTTGAAGAGGCCCTCGCTTTCCTCCAGCGCAATGAAGAAAAGCTCTGGTTCTGGGGCGTGGATCGTGCCGAGGATCTCGGCTTTTCAGCGGAATTCCTTCAGGAGGCAGGCTTGCAGCTCGATCGCCGCCTCGAATTTCCCCGTAAAGCGGCAACCTTGTCCGTCGAACCGGAACGTACCGTCCCCGCCTTCGCGTTGGGCCCGGTGCGTCGCGGCCTCGCCGAATCGGTCGAGTCCAGCCGCCTTCTGCTTGCCGGCGACTAATTTTTGAAGCCCGGCAGCCCCGCGGCTGCTTAGGCGCGTGAGGGCTTTTTCGTGTGATGCCGCCTTTCTGGCGGACCGCCCTTGGCTCAGTCTCTGGGTGCTGCCTGATGCAAGCGGTCTTCAATTTCGTTGCAAATAAAAGACCTTTGTTCTTGCAACTCCGGCCTGGCCACCTCGCTTGCGCGGCCCTCCCCGCGCCCCCAACCTCTCCGCATTCTTCCTTGACTTCCCCGCGTTTCTCTTTCATTATGCGCGCATTCAGCCCCGGAAGCCCCGCAATGCGTTCGTCGTGCCTCCTGAAATCCCGCCCGAGCACCGTCAGTGTCATGATCAGGCGG
>DATFTB010000267.1:0-2722 GCA_035262325.1 Candidatus Acidiferrum sp. | reverse complement strand
GTTTGTAGGTTCCGCTCAGTAGTTGTTCCCGGATAGCTGGCCAGTGCGCCTTCAGGTGAGCGCTAAGGTCGTCGACAGTCATCCCGTCTACGCCCGCGCTACCTCTGTTGCCCTTCACTCGTTGCAACGCTTCCCTCAAGTTTTCACGCTCACATATTTCTTCCATGATTCGACGCGTGTTGGCGGGGCTTTCGGGCTCATGTGTCACCGAACGCGATTCGACTTCTTGCCGTCCCGCCTTCCGGGCTTCACCCCTGGGCGAAAGGTCCAGCTCTGACTGGGCGCTCTGTCGCTTGTCGCTCTCGAGATTCATGTCCTACTTGCCTCTCTTCTCGTTCAGGCCTTCGCCCCCTCGTTTCCGGCTCCGCCTATCCGTTTCTCCGCCTTTCGGCCTCGGAGTGCCTCAATAGCTTCGCCGACGTCGTGGGACTACTATGCCGTCTGCTGACTTCTGCTCTGCGGTCAGGCCGCCTCTCGACGGCCTCAGTCGCCGCGGCGACACAAAGCAGATCTCCTGGGGTAATCTCAGCCGCCTTCCGTGCACAGCCGCCGAATCTACGCTTCGCGTCCTTGATGGATATGGACTTCGCGGTAAGTTGGCCGCTCGTCCGGCGCTTGCGCCTTGTATCCGGTTTGTTTTGTCCATCGGCTCGCACGTTTGCTCCACGCTTCCTTACATGGGGACTTCGATGTCAAGAGCAAAAATCTGCAGGCAAGCACCTCTTTCTTTCGGGCGTTACTATAATGTGGTGAGCGGGACGACATCGACATCCTGGCAGCCCGCGAAGCCTTAGGCAAACTCCGCCCGTCGTTCCGCCCGTCGCGGACGGCCCGGATGTTTCGCCGATCTCAGCCTGGGGCGACGGAGAGCCCGAGGCTATTCCACACGCCCAGAGAACCGTACAACGAACGTAACACGACACGAGGCGGAGCCCGCTTTCAGTGGCTCGGTCATCGTTGCCACACCCTTACATGCGGTGGACCCCCGACAGTGGATCCAAACCATGATGCAGATATACGCATCGGCAGCGAGGCTCCGAAGCAGCGGTGCCCAATCTTTAAGAGCGGCTTAGAAGCCATGGAAGCGTGCGGGATCACCGCCACCTCGGATCGTTATCGGCAGGCAGCCAGTAGCTCCGCCGAAATCTTTGTTCATTCGAAGGGTTTGATGAGTAGTTCAGGCCGTGGTGCGACGCAGCTTGAGGTCTGCCGGCACCTCGCCGGTCGTGACCATGCGCCATAGCACAATCAGCAGCTTGCGAGCCAGTGCTACGATCATCGTCTTCCGAGTAGAGCCGCGACCATCCGCAGCTCGTTTATTATACCACTGCGTGAGCGCACTGTCTGGGTGGAACCCGAGAAAGCGCCAAGCCAGTTGCACCATGCCGCGGCGCACCCGCGCGTTGCCAGCTCGCGCGAGGCCTTTCTCGCGCCGACGATCGCCGCTCTCGTCTGGCGATCCGGTTAGACCAGCATACCGTGCGACGGCTCGTCGGTCCCGCAGATTGCGCGATAAGATTTCGTGCACGAGCAAGTCTGCCGTCTCGATTCCTATGCCGAACACCCGAGCAATCAAATTCACCATCGCGTTTGTCCGTGTTGCTGGAGCATCTCTCAGGCGTTGTACACGCGCCTTCTCGATCGACTTGATTTGCTCTCTGAGAAAACGTAGGCGCGCGATATCGCGAAGCATCTCGGCCAGCGTAAGCGGTGGCAGCCGCGCACCTTCCGGTGTGACAAGGGTCTCTAGACGGTCCGCTGCCTTGCGCAAGGTCGGATTGAAACCGCGAATGCCGAACCGCGCCAGACAGGCCTTCACGCGGTTGACGATCCTAGTGCATTCCCCCACCAGAGTCTCACGCTCTCGGTTAGGTCGCTTCGCATCCTCTTCCTCAACGGTTGGAATTGCCACCATCCGGCAATGATCAGGCTCCCCGCGCAGCCAGCCGAGGACGACGCGTTTGAGATGCTCGGTATCAAGCCGATCGGTCTTGGCGCGCCGGTGCTCTCTTGACACGGCAACGCTGGTTGGGTGGATGACGTATGCTTCGATGCCTCTAACCCGCAGCCAGCGCGCCAACCAGAAGCCGTCCCGGCCAGCCTCGAAGGCTACGACGATCCGCTTGATCTCGCGACCAGCCTTGACTGCCTGCTGCTGCCAGTGGTGCAACAGTGCCAGCAATCGGTTCTCGTCGGCCTCGAACTTCTTTAGTGGATGGCGGCCGATACCAGGCACAATCCCGGCAACGAGCCACAATTTCTTGCTCAGTTCAACCACGGCCACCATTGTGCTAGCTTGCTCGAAGGCGGTGAAGCACTTCTTGCTCTGGTCGTTTTGCGGCGACATGGGGCAAACTCCGTTCGGTTGGTTTCCAAAGCGCCGAAGGGTGGCACACCTTCACCGCCTGCCCCATAGCATCTTTAGACCCCACCTCGCGATGGTAGCCCTTGCGCTTCACTAGCCCTTCACCTCCATCAGGTTGGGCGGAGGACTTTCACCTCCAAGCTGCTGAGCATGCCCAGCACACAACTAAAGCGGGTTCCGCTCGTTTTGACGCGTTACCGGCAGTTTATGACTCATTCCGGACCATGTGGCGCCCCTCGCCGAGTCAATCAGCGTGTTGCAGGTGCTAGCTTCCCCCTCCGTATATATACGGCCCGATTCCAAAAAAGCTGCGACAATATTTGTTCAGCAAACAAAACTAAGCTCTCTAGCGTTGAT
>DATFTB010000266.1:0-3269 GCA_035262325.1 Candidatus Acidiferrum sp. | reverse complement strand
AGAAGTTCCTGGAGTCCGCCGCGGTTGTCGCCCGCTGAGTCCTTCATCGCCGACACATCCTCTCACCGGTCATTCATACCATAAGACAGGCTTCGATATTAAGTTGGAGCAAACCGTAAGCCCGATCAGGCGCTCTCGCGGGCTGCGTCGAGTTCAACAGTGGGAACGGCGTTGCGCATCAGCAGAAAATAAATCGCGGCGGATACGAAGAATCCCACAAACCAGGCGTAGTCATAGAGCCAATGGACGGCTGGCGAAGCCAGCCCCAAAAGAGCTATCCCCACGCCGGACGCGAGCGCAATCAGGGCTCGCGGATTGAAACCTCGCGAGTATTCGTACGTTCCTCCCCGCCGATACAGGTCGCCGAGAGTGAGTTGGCGTCGCCGCACGACGTAATAGTCGCAGATCATGATGCCGGCGATGGGCCCCAGCAGGGCCGAGCACCCAACCAGCCAGCCAAAAATATACGAGCTGTAGCTGGTCATTAGCTTCCACGGCATCATCAAAATACCTACGAGCCCAGTGATCATCCCGCCCGTTCGAAACGAAATCAGGTTCGGACGCAGATTCGAAAAATCGTTCGAAGGCGACACCACATTTGCGGCCACATTCGTGTTGAGCGTTGCAATCAGCAGTGCAACCAGCGCAATCAGCGCGATCACCGGTTGATTGAACCGGCCGAGCAGCGCAACCGGGTCCCACAGCGCTTCGCCGAAGAGGACAACCGAAGCTGAAGTAACGGCCACACCAATAAAGGAATAAAGCGTCATGGCAGTCGGCAGACCGAGCGCCTGGCCGACCATCTGGGCGCGCTGGGACGTCGCATACCGAGTGAAGTCTGGAATATTCAAGGCCACCGTGGCCCAGAAACCGACCATGCCTGTAAGCGAAGGGATGAAGAAACGCAGAAACTCCCCCATGCTTTGGAACTTGCTTGGCGTCTCGAGCACGGGACCCATACCACCGGCTTTGCGCGTCACCCAGAACAGGAGCAGCAGCCCGACAACCAGCATGAATGGCGCGCCGATGCCCTCGAGAAACTTGATGGTTTCGATCCCGCGCCAAATGACAAACATATTCACCGCCCAGAAGAGAAAAAAGCAAACCCACGAGCTCGCTGGCAGGCTCGCGGCGCCAGGCCAGACGATTCGCAGCATCGAGTAAATGGCTTGACCGCCGATCCACGATTGGATACCGAACCAGCCGCAAGCCACGAAAGCTCGCAGAATCGCAGGTACGTTCGCCCCGCGCACACCGAACGAAGCGCGAACGAAAACCGGGAAAGGAATGCCGTACTTGGTACCCGCGTGCGCATTCAGAATCATTGGAATAAGCACGATCAGGTTGCCGAGCAGAATTGTGCCGACGGCCTGATACCAATTCATCCCGCCGGCAATGAGGCCGGACGCAAGCATGTAGGTCGGGATGCAGACGCTCATGGCGACCCATAGCGAGGCATAGTTGTAGATCTGCCAGGAACGTTTTCCCTGCGGGATGGGCGCCAGATCAGGGTTGTAGAGAGACGGATCGGTCGCGGTGAGCGTCGTCGGTTCGTTCGATGCCATTGATCCCTAGCGTGCCAGCGTATAGGAAGAACGTCGAAATTTCCACATTCGGATGATGGCTTGGCTCCTAGCACGAGGAGAAATGCATCGGGAGTTCTTTCACCGCCACGCAAACAGGCGATACGAAGCTAACCTGGCGGAAGCTTCCTGTTGGCGGGACATCGGAAGGGCTGATCGGCCCGGTAATCACGTACAAGAAAGACAGCGGCATAGTGCGGCCACATTCCGCATCGTGTTCGCGAACGTCGTTGTCTTTGCCGGAAGCGCTGCGATTCAAAATTGAGCTTCTAAGTCCAGCGCCTGCAAGCCGTACAGAGCGCGCTCTCTAGCTCGCTATCCGACAAACTGAGCTCGCCCAAAATTTGCCGGTTGTGCTCTCCCAACAACGGAGGCGGCAGCCGATAGAGAACCTGATGCTCCGCAAGCCGCACCGGGTTCGCGATGCTGCGTGCCTTCGTGAGCAACGGATGCTCAATTTCCACAACCAGCCCGCGAGCTAGCGTTTGCGGGTCATTTAAAGCTTCTCCTACGGTTTGCATCGCAGCGGCAGGGATGTCTGCCGAGGCAAGCTTTCGAAGCCACTCTCGCGAGGAGGCGGCATCAAACCGTCGCTGCAGCATAGAAATTAGTTCCTCACGGTGTTCGATGCGCGCAGCGTTAGAGGAAAATCGCGCGTCCCCTCCCAACGCACCTTCCATGTCGAGAACCTGCAAGAGCCGCTGCCATAACCCTTGCGTTCCAACAGCCACGACAAAGTGGTGTCCGTCGCCCCCGCGAAACATTTGGTACGGCACGATGTTCGGGTGTGCATTGCCCCAGCGGCGCGGCGAAACGCCTGCATTCAGATAGCTGCTGCCGATATTGGCGAGCCAGGTCAGTTGCGAATCGAACAGCGCCATGTCAAGAAAATCGCCTTGACCAGTGCGCTCGCGCGCGTATAGCGCCGCCAAAATACCCATCGCGGCATACATGCCAGTCGTCATGTCCGCGATGGCAATCGGAAAGCGCACAGGGTCTCCTCCGGGCTCGCCGGTAAAACTCATGACCCCAGCTTCGGCTTGCGCCAGAATATCGTAACCAGGTTGCCCCGCCTTGGGCCCGGTAAAGCCGTAACCCGTGATCGCACAATAAATCAAGCGAGGATGCCTCGAACGCAGAGTCTCCGGATCAATCCCGCGCCGTTTCAGTGACGTCATCGAGGGCTGATTGCACACGAAGATATCCGCGCGCGCCAGCAGTCGACGAAGGATCTCGCCGCCTTGCGGTTGATCGTAGTCGAGCGTGATCGAACGCTTATTCCGATTGGTCGCGAGGAAGTAAGCCGACTCTGTTGCAACAAAAGGAGGCCCCCAGGTGCGGGATTGATCACCGACCCCCGGTCGCTCCACCTTAATGACATCGGCTCCGAAGTCACCCAGAATCATCGCGCAGTAGGGCCCGGCGAGGGCTTCGCTGAGTTCAACGACCCGGATGCCGTCAAGGAGGCTGGCCATGGAGAGCGATTATATCGAAGGAAATTGGGGCCGGGAAAAATAGGCGTCGCCTTAGGAAACAAGCTTGACCGGGCGTGCGACCTAGAAGTGGAAGTCAAGCCGCCCGAGCCTCGCGACGCCCTTCCCAATAATCCTCAAAGCGGCCGTTGAGATGGGAGCAGCGCAAGGCCAAGATCGCGTTGGCTCCCCGCACGGTCCAGAACATTCCTGA
>DATFTB010000265.1:0-15426 GCA_035262325.1 Candidatus Acidiferrum sp. | reverse complement strand
ACGGTTCCTGGACCGAGTGGGGCAACTTGGTAGGAGCGCCCATCGTGAACCTGAACGTCGCCAATGCTAGCGCTGCGGCCGCGTGCCAGAGCGACTAGGCGTCCTGTCGGCTCCGAGCGAGCGGCTGAACGCACTGCAGCTCAAGCCTTTAGGGCTGCCGGTTCCGGTTTGAGACGTGCAACAGAGGCGCGGTCGCCAAGTGGTTAAGGCCAAGGTCTGCAAAACCTTTATCGGCGGTTCGATTCCGCCCCGCGCCTCCACAAGTTCCCCTTCGCGTGTACCCGAGCTCGGTGACGGATGTCGTCGCCCGTCCAGAAATCGCATGCCCTGCGGAGGGCGCCTGTCCAGGGTTTGACGCCGCGCTGCGGTCGTCGCTAGACTCGCTTTCCGTCGGGAGGAACCATGAAAGCGGCTGCATCGGCTGGCGTCTTCAAGAACTTCATCAACGGGGAGTGGGTCGCGCCCAAGGGCGGCAAAACACACGAAAATCGCAATCCGGCCAACACCGACGAAATCATCGGCGAGTTTCCGCTCTCCTCGGAAGCGGACGTAGAGCAAGCCGTTGCCGCTGCCCGCGCGGCCTACGCCGAGTGGCGCTTGGTTCCCGCCCCGAAGCGCGCTGAAATCCTCTTCCGCGTTGCCGAACTCCTCATCAAGCGCAAGGAGGAATTCTCGCGAGACATGACCCGCGAAATGGGCAAGGTCCTCGCCGAAACCCGCGGCGACGTCCAAGAAGCCATCGACATGACCTACTATATGGCCGGCGAGGGCCGTCGCCTCTTTGGACAAACCGCGCCCTCGGAACTGCCCAACAAATTCGCGATGAGCGTCCGTCAGCCCATCGGCGTCTGCGGCTTGATTACGCCATGGAATTTTCCCATGGCGATTCCTTCCTGGAAGCTGATGCCCGCGCTCGTCAGCGGAAACACAGTCGTACTGAAGCCGGCCGAAGACACGCCTCTTTCCTCGTACCACCTCGTTAGAACACTTGCCGAAGCGGGCTTGCCTCCGGGCGTGGTGAATCTCGTCAGCGGCGACGGTCCGGGCGCAGGTGCACCTCTCGCTCAGAGCAAGGACGTCCCGGTCGTCAGTTTCACCGGCTCCACTTCGACGGGCCGGATCATTGCCGAAATCTGCGCTCCGAGCTTCAAGCACTGCAGCCTCGAGATGGGCGGCAAAAACATCATCCTCGTGATGGACGATGCAAACCTCGATCTCGCAATCGATGGAGCGATTTGGGGTGGATTCGGCACGACTGGCCAGCGCTGTACGGCCGCGAGCCGCCTTGGCGTCCACAAAACCGTCTACAAGGAATTCGTCACCCGCCTTGTTGAGCGCGCCCGCAAGCTGACGGTCGGCAATGGCCTGGACCCCAAGGTCGACATGGGACCCGCTATCAATGAACAACAGCTGGGCACCGTCATGTCCTACGTCGAAATCGGCAAAAAAGAGGGCGCGAAACTGCTCACGGGTGGCCATCGGCTCGAGAGCTCCCAATACGCCAAGGGTTGGTTCCACGAGCCCACGGTCTTTGGTGACTGCGATCCCGAGATGCGCATCGCCCGGGAGGAAATCTTTGGCCCGGTCGTTTCCGTGATTCCTATCGACAGCTTGGCCCAGGGAATTGAAGTCGCCAACGGCGTGCCCTACGGACTTTCCGCCTCCATCTACACGCGCAACGTCAACCGCGCCTTCGCCGCCATTCAGGACTTGTACACCGGAATCGTCTACGTCAACGCGCCGACCATCGGCGCCGAAACCCATCTCCCTTTCGGCGGCACCAAACAGACCGGCAATGGCCACCGGGAGGCTGCGGTAGCGGCCATCGATTTCTTCACCGAGTGGAAGTCGGTCTACGTCGACTATTCCGACAAGCTCCAGCGCGCCCAAATCGACAACAATTGATTCCTGTGGGCGGTACTGTGGCGAGCGATTTCCGGTCCGGGCTGAAACGCCTCGCTAAAGGAAAAAGGATATGCGGTAGCGAAGCGCGTTTCACGTCGAAACGCCGTGTGTGAACCCTCGAGGGGCTAGCGAATCACCGCACACGGGAGGGGTGTAATCGTGCGGCAACATGCAAAGCTGAAATCCGCGAGCGAAGGGGCGGCATCGCCACAGGCTTTGACGAGCCTTGACAGGGTTTCTACAATAGTAGTCAGCGCACCCGTCTGAGCGCTGCGATGCGTAACCCCGCTCTCCAGGAACGCCGGAACCGACAGATTCTGGCCGACATAGTTCGGACCTACATTGAAACGGGAGAGCCTGTCTCGTCTCGCGCCATCTCCAAGCGCTTCGAGGAATCGCTGAGCACGGCCACCATCCGCAGCGTCATGGCTGATCTGGAGGACGGCGGGTATCTCTACCAGCCACATACGTCGGCGGGTCGCGTGCCTACCGCGGAAGCCTACCGCTTCTTCGCCCACGAGATTGGCTCGCAGGCTACGCTCAGCGTTGAGGACCGCGAATGGATTCGCGCCCAGATGAGTGGTGGTACCACTCCGGCGGAACTAACCGAGCGCGCCGGTCACATTCTCGCGGAGGTCTCCAAGGGTGTTGGCATTATTGTCTCTCCGCCGCTCGGCAAAACCGTTCTCGAACACGCTCGCGTGTGGCTTCTCCCCGATGGTCGGATCGTGGTTGTCCTGATTTCCCCGGGCGGGGACACTCGCGACAAGGTGCTTCGGCCGTCGCGTCCCTTTACCCAGCCGGAACTCGACGCTACCGCCGACTTCTTAAACCGCAACTACTCTGGGTGGACCCTCGAAGCGATCCGGGCCGACCTGCTGCAAAAGCTTGCTACCGAGCGCGAGCGCTACGACACCATCGCCCGGAGCGCCTTGACGCTCTGCGACCCCGCCGTGCTCGGCGAGTCTCCCCGCCAGGAAATCTACGTCGAGGGTACCTCGCGGATTGTCACCGCACCGGAGTTTGCCGACCAATTCCAGTTGCGCGACCTGCTCGCGGCGATTGAGGAAAAGCACCGGCTCGTCGCCGTGCTGAACGCCTGCATTGACACGCCCGAACCAGTCTTCGTTCAGATCGGCGTGAAAGAGATTCCCCAGGCGGGTGAAAACCTGGCCCTCATCAGCGCGCGCTATTCGCGCCACGATCTTGTGCAGGCTTCTCTCGGCGTGCTCGGTCCCACCCGCATGCATTACGAGCGTGCCATGACCGCCGTCGCCTATGTGGCGCAGCTTTTCAGCGAGGCGCTTAGCAAGATCGAATAGTCTTAACCCAAAGGTAGGACCCATGAAAGATCACAAGATCAAACCCGCAGTTCCTGAAAGCGCTGACCCGGCTCCTGAGGCGGACAGCAAAGCCGTTGCCGAAGACGCTGCGCGCGAAGACTCCGAAGCAAAGAAGCTCGCCGCGGACCTGGAGAACCTGCGCCAAACGCTCGTTCGTCACCAGGCGGATTTCGCCAACTACCGCAAGCGGGCCGAAAAGGAAAACAGCGAAGCAGGTAAGCGCGCCACCGCTCGCGTCGCCGAAGCCCTGATTCCAGTGCTCGATGGTTTTGAACATGCTCTCGCCGCTCACCGCGAGGCCGAATACGAAAACTATCGCAGGGGCTTCGAAATCATTTACAAGCAGCTGCTCGATAATCTCGCGCGCCTCGGTGTGGAACGCGTTGAACCGCTCGGCCAGCCCTTTGATCCGCATTTGCATCAAGCAATGGACCGCGCCGAAACCACCGACCATGCCGACGGCACGATTCTCGAGGTTTATCAACCTGGTTACGTCTACCACGGGCGCGTTTTGCGTCCCGCCATGGTGCGTGTAGCGGTGCACCCGAAGGCGGCATCGAATATCGTGGTAAATTAAGCGCATCGGTCGGTCGGCTTCGCTGGTTTGTTCGCGCCGCTTCATGCGATCATTGTTTCTTGGACGGACTTCGCCGCACGCTGTTTTTTTTGGCTCTTGAGCCCGTCTAACCGTTAAAGAGGACGATCCCAAATCATGCCCAGACAACAGCAAAGAGATTATTACGAAGTGCTCGGCATCGCGAAAACGGCTTCCGTCGAGGAAATCAAGAGCGCTTATCGAAAATCTGCCCTGAAGTGGCACCCCGACCGCAACCCGGACAACAAGGACGAGGCCGAGGTGCGCTTTCGCGAATGCACGGAAGCCTATAGCGTTCTGAGCGATTCGCAGAAGCGCCAGATCTACGACACCTACGGGCACGCAGGTTTGGCTGGTGCCGGCGCGCCGTCGGACTTCAACAGCACGATCTTCCAGGATTTCCACGACATTTTCGGGGATTTCTTCGGCTTCGAAGATCTCTTCGGTGGCGCCAGTGGTCGCCGCAGCCGGAATCGCGTACAGCGCGGCGCCGACCTCCGTTATGACATGACACTAAGCTTCGAAGAGGCTGCCAACGGCGTCACCACAAAGATTCGCGTCCCTCGCCAGGAATACTGTGAAGCCTGCAACGGTACCGGCGCGAAGAAGGGAACTGGCGTCGTTGCGTGCCAGACTTGCGGCGGCCGCGGCCAACTCGTCTACCAGCAGGGCTTCTTCACGATTAATCGAACTTGCCCCGCCTGTCAGGGCGCCGGCCAGATCGTCAAGGAGCGTTGCGCGGAATGCCGGGGCCAAGGTCGCGTGAATCGCGAGCGCACCATTGAACTTCGCATTCCTCCTGGCGTAGATACCGGCACGCGCCTCCGCGTGCAGGGCGAAGGCGAGCCGGGGCCCAACGGCGGGCCGGCCGGTGACCTGTACGTTGTGCTCGAGGTGAAGGAGCACAGTTTCTTTGAGCGCCGTGGCGCTGACCTCTACTGCACCATTCCTCTCAGCATGGCTCAGGCTGCCCTCGGCACAGAGCTGCAGGTTCCCGGCCTCAGCGGCGATGAGCGGTTGAAGATCCCCGAAGGCACGCAGAGCGACGCGGTCTTCCGGGTCAAAGGCAAAGGCTTGCCGGACCCGCACGGCGGCGGTCGCGGCGACCTGTACTATCACGTTCGCGTGCTCACGCCCACAAAACTGACCAAAGAGCAGCGCAAGCTCATGGAACAGCTCGACGCCACGCTCAAGGTAGACAACAAGCCCGCCGAGCGCGGCTCTTCCATCTTCGACAAGGTCAAAGACATCTTCGGGTAGTTCTCGCTCGCTTTTGTGGCGGCGCTTTCTGATTCCGGCGCCTTTCGAGTGAGGCGGTCACCGGCTGCCTTTACGGTCGCTCTATTACCCTTGCGCAACTGAACTTGGGCGCTCCAGGTCGGCGACTCTTGGCCGAGGGCCAGGCTCTTCTCCAACGGTAGTTACGCGCCGCGGTGTCTTCTCTAGCGAAGCGGTTAACGGTAAACTGTCAACTGGCGAACTCTCCATGCGCCGCCGCTTCTTCGTTGCAAGATTCGATCAAGGGCGTGCCAGGGTGGAAGACGAAGCGGCACATCATCTAGGCCGTGTCCTCCGTGCCCAACCTGGCCAGCTTTACGAATTGAGCGACGGCTCTAGCGCCTGGCTCGGACGCATCGAAACCGTCTCACGCGATCGCATCGATTTCGCGCTTATCGAAAAGCTACCCTCCTGCATTCCCTCGCCTGAAACCACCCTCCTGCTCGCTGTCGTTAAGTTTGACGCCCTCGAATGGGCCCTCGAGAAAGCCACGGAACTGGGAGTCAACCGCATCGTCCCTCTCGCCGCCTCGCGCAGCGAAAAAGCTCTTCTCTCCGCGGCTCCGAAGCGCTCCGAACGCTGGAGGAAAATCCTCTTGGAGGCGTCTCAGCAATCGCGTCGCCTCCAGGTTCCGCAGCTCGAAGCTCTGGCGCGGCCCGAAACCGCGTTTCAGACCCACAACCAAGGCCTCGGCATCCTGTTTTCCGAATCTCCGGATGCCGTGCCTCTCCACAAACTACTTCGCGCCAAGCAGTCGGCTTCCGCCGTTCTCGCGGTTGGCCCCGAAGGGGGCTGGACCGAAGCCGAATTCGCCGCGGCCCGCTCCGCAGCCTTTCAAGAGGCCTCCCTTGGCAGGCTCATTCTCCGTACGGAAACTGCCGTCGTCGCCTCGCTCGCAGCCCTAAACTTCGCTCTTTCTTCCGAATAATCGAAATCCGCGATTCGGGCAACCGGTCCTCCGGCGTGCCGTCCCCGGGTCTCCATACAACAGGGACGGCCTCGCTCGAATCCAAAACGTAGGCAAGCTCGATTCGAGTTTTGCGATGGTCGCCGCGGCCGGAGCTTTCATGATATAAATGAAAGGCAGCACGAGATGCTGAAACGCGACGAGAATAACGTCTCTCCTTTACCGGGCGATCGCCGCAACGCCCAGACGACTCCTTTTTCATCCGCTACTGCGTCTGGAACGCCTTCGTCAGACGGCTTTATTTCCTCGCACAGTCTCTTGCGCCATGAAATCAAGGTCTGGACCCGTGACCTGCTCATCGCCATCGGTCTGGCCCTGGTCATCATCGTGTTCCTTTATCAGCCGGTGAAGGTCGAAGGCACCAGCATGGCGCCGCTCCTCTCCGACCAGGAGCGCATCTTCATCAACAAATTTGTCTACCGCTTCGAGCCCATCAGCCGCGGCGACGTGGTTGTCTTCTGGTATCCTCTGGACCGGTCGAAATCCTTTATCAAGCGTGTAGTGGGTCTTCCTGGCGAGACCGTCGAGATTCGCCATGGTGCTTTGTACGTGAACGGGGTCCCGATTCCCGAGCCCTATGTGCCACCGCAGTACGCCGACGTTTCCGATTTCGGCCCACTCACCGTGGCGCGGGGTAGTTACTTCGTCATGGGCGACCACCGTATCAGTTCCAACGATTCTCGTGTCTTTGGCGCCGTCTCGAGCCAGTATATTTACGGTCGCGCCGTCTTCGCCTACTGGCCGGTCGACCACTTCGGTTCTTTGTCGACCACCGAGGCCAATGAAAAATGACGCTGCACGGAGGATACACTGACAGAAGTTCTTCACAGACCTGCCACTCTCGCGCTCGAAGACGGGCGCATATTTAACGGCCGCGCGGCCGGCGCCATCGCCCGCCGGGGTGGCGAAGTTGTTTTCAATACCAGCCTTACCGGTTACCAAGAAGTTTTCACCGATCCGAGCTATGCCGGACAGATTGTTTGCCTGACCTATCCGCACATCGGCAACGTCGGGGCCAATCTCGACGATGAAGAGGCCTCCCGTCCTTACATCGAATCGCTGATTGTTCGCGAATTCTCCCAGGTTGCTTCCAACTGGCGATCGGCCGAGACGGCCCAGTTTTACCTGAACCGTCACAAGATTCCAGTCATCTGGGACATCGATACGCGCGCCTTGGTACTGCACATCCGCAGAGTCGGCGCACTTCGCGGAATGGTTTCGACCGACGGAACGGCCACTGAGCAGTTGCTCTTCGAAGCGAAACAGCTCCCTCAGATGGCCGGCCAGGAGTTAGCCGGACGTGTCAGTTGCCGTCAATCCTACGACTGGCAGAAAGGCTCCATCGAACTGGCCACTTCTCCTTGGGACGAGGAGATGGGCGAAGCCGGCACAAGCCCCGATATGCGCAAGTTCAAGGTCGTCGCTTACGACTACGGCATCAAGCAGAATATTCTTCGCATACTCGTCGATCACCAGTGCGATGTCACGGTTGTTCCGGCGGCAACTCCCGCCGAAGACGTCCTCTCACTCCGTCCCGACGGCGTCTTTCTTTCGAATGGTCCCGGCGATCCCGAGCCGATCACATACGCTATCGAAAATATCCGCAAGCTTCGAGGCCGCGTCCCGCTATTCGGCATCTGTCTCGGCCACCAGCTTTGCGGACTCGCTCTTGGCGGCAGAACCTTCAAGCTGAAATTCGGCCACCACGGTGCGAACCATCCGGTGAAAAACCTGCTGACCGATCAGGTGGAGATCACGGCGCAGAATCATGGTTTTTGCGTCGACCCGGACTCACTCTTGTCGAGCGAGGTCGAAATCACACACCTGAATCTCAATGACCACACCAACGAGGGCCTGCGCCACAAGAATCTGCCCCTTTTCAGCGTGCAATATCATCCCGAAGCCTCGCCAGGCCCGCACGATTCCCACTACCTATTCACCCAGTTCACCGACATGATGAAAGAATTCGCTCAGCCCGGGAGCTCGCGAAGATGAGCTACCTTGCCAAAAGGGAATAGATGCCCAAGCGCAAAGACATTCACAAGATCCTGATCATCGGCTCTGGCCCCATCGTCATTGGACAGGCCTGCGAGTTTGACTATTCCGGCGCGCAAGCCTGCAAAGCGCTTCGCGGCGAGGGCTACCAAGTCGTCTTGGTCAACTCCAATCCCGCCACGATCATGACCGACCCGGAGCTCGCGCACCGGACCTACATTGAGCCGCTCAGCAAGGAATATCTCGAAGAAATTATTATCAAAGAGCGACCCGACGCGCTCCTCCCCACCGTCGGGGGCCAGACCGCTCTAAACCTCGCGGTTGAACTCTCCGAGTCAGGCATCCTCGAAAAGCACAAAGTCGAGATGATCGGCGCTTCGCTTCGTGCCATCAAAGTCGCCGAAGACCGCCTCTGGTTCAAGGACGCCTGCCGCAAGATCGGCCTCGAGGTTCCAGCCTCCGCTCTGGTCAATAGCGCGCAGGACGCCCTGCGCCTCTGCGATCAGCTCGGCTTTCCCCTGGTCATTCGCCCGTCCTTCACTCTCGGCGGCACCGGTGGCTCGATTGCCTACAACAAGGAGGAATTTGCCGAAGCGATTTCCCACGCCCTCGACATGAGCCCCGTCCACGAAGCGCTCGTTGAAGAGTCGGTCCTCGGCTGGAAAGAGTACGAACTCGAAGTAATGCGCGATTTCCGCGACAATTTCGTCGTCATCTGCTCGATTGAGAATTTCGACCCCATGGGCGTGCATACCGGCGACTCCATCACCGTTGCCCCTGCGCAAACCCTCACCGACAAGGAATACCAGCGCATGCGCAACGCCGCCGCCGCAATCATCCGTGAAGTCGGCGTCGAAACGGGCGGCTCCAACGTGCAATTCGCCATCAATCCCGAAAACGGCCGCATGGTGGTGATCGAGATGAACCCGCGGGTCTCCCGCAGTTCCGCGCTGGCCAGCAAAGCCACCGGCTTCCCGATCGCCAAGATTGCCGCGCGCCTTGCTGTCGGTATGTCGCTCGACGAAATCCCCAACGACATCACGCAGAAGACTCCCGCTTCGTTCGAGCCCACAATCGACTATGTGGTCGTGAAAATTCCGAAGTGGCAGTTTGAAAAGTTTCCTGGTGCAGACAGCACTCTCGGCACGCAAATGAAGTCCGTCGGCGAAGTGATGTCGATCGGCCGCACTTTCAAGGAAGCGCTGCAAAAGGGCATCCGCTCTCTCGAACCCAGCGCGCCCTGGCGTGCCCCTGCGGAAACGCCCGATTCGCTGCTCCGCGAGAAACTCGCCACGCCCCGCCCCAATCGCATTCACTGGATTCTTACGGCCGTCGAACGCGGCCTTCCCGCAGAAGAAATTTGCGACCTCACGAAAATCGATCCATGGTTCGTTCACCAGATCGAAGAAATCATCGCTGCCAATCGCCGCGCCGCAAGCGTCACCGTCGAAACGGCTTCGAAAGACCTTCTCCGGGAGGTGAAGCGCATCGGCACGAGCGACGAACAGCTCGCACAGATCTGGAAGACCACGCCCGCCGCTGTCCGCCTTCAGCGCGCCCGCTACGGTGTCGGTCCGGTCTTCAAACGCGTGGACACCTGCGCCGCCGAATTTGAATCCTTCACCCCCTACATGTATTCGAGCTACGAGGACGAAGACGAGTCCGAGGCCACGCAGAAGCAGAAAATAATGATCCTCGGCAGCGGCCCCAACCGCATCGGACAGGGAATTGAGTTCGACTACTGCTGTTGCCATGCCTCTTTCGCGCTCCGGGAAGACGGTTTCGAATCCATCATGGTCAACTGCAATCCCGAAACCGTTTCCACCGACTACGACACCTCCGACCGGCTGTACTTCGAGCCGCTGACTCTCGAAGACGTTCTCGCGATTGTTGAGCGCGAAAAGCCCCGGGGTGTGATCGTGCAGTTCGGCGGTCAGACGCCGCTGAACCTGGCGCTCGAGCTAAAGCGAAACGGTGTGCCGATCGTTGGCACCGCCCCTGAGTCGATCGACCTCGCCGAAGACCGCCGCCGTTTCGGGCGCCTGCTCGAAGAATTGCGCATCCCCCAACCGCGCAATGGCACCGCACTCGTGCCGGAAGAAGCTGCCCGCGTTGCCGGCGAAATTGGACTGCCCGTGCTCGTCCGTCCGAGCTACGTCCTCGGCGGTCGTGCCATGGTCATCGCCTACGACGTCAACACCGTGCAGGAATACGTCGCACAGGCCGCCATGATGGGCCCCGCGCGCCCAGTCCTGATTGACCAGTTCCTCGAAGAAGCCACCGAAGTCGACGTCGATGCCCTCGCCGACGGCAAGGACGTTGTCATCGGCGGCATCATGGAACACATCGAAGAAGCCGGCGTGCACTCGGGCGATTCATCCTGCGTCTTGCCGCCCGTGAGCCTTTCCGACGCCGTCCTCAATACCATCCGCGATTACACCAAGCGCCTGGCCATCGCCCTCAAGGTCGTTGGGCTGATGAATGTGCAATACGCCATTCAGCGAGACACCGTCTACGTCCTCGAAGTGAATCCGCGCGCCTCGCGCACCGTTCCGTACGTCAGCAAGGCCACGGGCGTGCCGCTCGCGAAAGTGGCCGCGCGCCTCATGGTCGGCCGCCATCTTGCCGACATGAACCTTCCGTTGATTCATCACAATGGAGTCGCGGAAGTCGCGGTGCGGGAGTTTTTCTCCGTTAAATCGCCTGTTTTCCCATTCAACAAATTTCGCGGCGTCGACACGATTCTCGGCCCCGAAATGCGCTCGACAGGCGAAGTCATGGGCATTTCCACCTCCTACGGCCAGGCGTTCGCGAAAGCGCAGCTTGCGGCCGGGCAGAAGCTTCCGAGTTCTGGCACCGTGTTCATCAGCGTCAACGATCGCGACAAGCGCAGCATCGGTCCACTCGGTAAGGAGTTGGTCGCCCTCGGCTTCAAGCTTGTCGCCACGCGCGGAACCTCGGCCGCTTTGCACGCTTCGGGCGTACCCTGCGACGAAGTCTTCAAGGTCAACGAAGGGCGCCCGAACATCGTCGACCTCATCAAGACCGGCAAAATCCACCTGGTCATCAATACGCCGCTCGGCCGCGAGTCCTTCTACGACGAGAAGTCCATTCGCCGCGCCGCCATCCGTTACAACATTCCATGCATCACCACCCTTTCTGCAGCCCACGCTGCCGTCCGCGGTATCCACGCACTAATCGAGTTGCAGCGCGAGGTAAACTGCCTTCAGGATCTGCACCGGAATGGCGTCACCGCTTCGGGTAGCTCCGCTGCCGGAGACTAGACTATGACCATCAGCGGTATCTTCCCCGCGCTCGTCACACCCTTTGAACCCGACGGCGCAGTCTCGCTCAGAGGTGTACGAGAAAACATCCGCCGTTACAACCAGACCGCCGTTGCCGGCTGCGTTGTTCTTGGGTCCACAGGCGAGTCGGTCATGCTTTCGCGGGAGGCGGCCGACTCCGTCCTTGCCGCCTCGATCGAGGTTGCCGCCCCGTCAAAACTCCTAATCGCCGGTACTGGGGCCGAATCCACCTCCGAAACCATCGCCCGCACAAGGCGAGCCGCTGACCTGGGCTACGCCGCAGCGCTGGTCAAAACACCCTATTACTACAAGCCCGTCTACAAAGCGGAAACCTTCATCCGCCATTACCGGGCGGTTGCGGATGCTTCGCCGATTCCGGTGCTGCTTTATTCCGTCCCTCAGTTTACGGGCATTACACTCGAAACTCCCGAAATCCTTACTCTCGCCGCGCATCCGAACATCGTCGGAATCAAAGACAGTTCCGGGAACATCCAACGCGCAGCCGAAATTGTCGCGGGCGCCCGTCCGGACTTTCAGGTGCTCACTGGAGGCGCAGCGGTCATCTATCCGGCGCTTGCCGTTGGCGCCCGAGGCGCCATTTTGGCTTTAGCCGCCGCCTTGCCTGAAAAATGTGCCGAACTGTTCCTTCTCTTCGAGTCCGGTCGCCACGAGCAAGCCAAGGCCCTGCAACTCGAATTGGCGGTCGCCTCGAAGCGCATTGTCTCCGAGCAGGGTATCGCCGGCGTAAAGTACGCCATGGACCTTCGCGGCTACAATGGCGGGTTGCCGAGCTTGCCTCTCTTGCCGCTCGCCGAGGAGAAAAAGCAGTCTATTGCTGCAGTGATCTCGCAATTACATCCTGTCGACGCGCGCGTCTAAAGGGCCGTCGAGATAAGACTGCGGGCTGCCGTCACTTTTTGCCGCTCGTAACATCTAAGCGCTCATGGACTGTCGCGCCTTGCTACCCCGTCAGTTACCGCACACGTCGAAGCTTTTCCGCGACTACGTCGAGAATTTCCCCAAATTGGATTCTTTCTACGATCACGCTCCAACCCTGAAGTCAGTCCTCTCCTGCGCGCGCCAGTTGGAATTCCCTCGCGAACGCCGCCTCGAAGTCGCTGCCATTTTGCGTTCACAGAACCTTCTTTTCGGCAGCGGCGAGGCTACGGAAGAAAATCTTAGGCGGCTCGAACAGGGCGCGGTCGCCGTCGTCAGCGGTCAGCAGGTCGGTCTTTTCGGCGGCCCCTCATACGCCTTCTACAAAGCTCTAAGCGCAATCGCGGGTGCTCGCAAACTCACCGGCGAAGGAATTGCGGCCGTCCCGATTTTTTGGATGGCAACCGAAGATCACGATGTCGACGAAGTCCGCCATACCACATGGTTCGCCGACGGTCAGCTGCTTGGCCTTGCACTGCCCAAGGCTGCGGAGGACGCCCGGCCCGTCGGCCGTATTCGTTTGGGCGACGAAATTAACGACCTTGTTCGCGAAGCAACCGCAAGGCTTCCCGGACCGGATGGCGCGCACTTGGCGGAAATTCTGCGGGAAAGCTATACGCCAAGCGCGACCTACAGCAGTGCCTTCGCGCGACTGTTTTCCGGCATCTTTGCTGATTATGGCCTCATCCTGCTTGATCCTTTGGACGAGCGGCTTCATCGCGTTGCCGCTCCGGTTCTTATCGCCGCTCTCACGGAGCGCGATTCACTGAACGAATCGCTGCTCAGTCGCGGTAACGATCTCGACCGCGCCGGCTACGAACCGCAAGTCAACGTCACTTCGCGCAGCACCCTTCTCTTTTCGATGGAGCAAGGCAGGCGCGAGGTGATCACCGCCGCGAACGGAAGCTTCAACTGCGGCTCGCGCACCGCATCGGCGGCCGAATGGTCTGAGCGCGTCGACGCCCATCCTGAACTCTTCAGTCCCAATGCGCTCCTTCGTCCGGTCATGCAGGATTATCTTCTTCCAACCGTCGCCTATTTCGGAGGCCCCGCGGAAATTGCTTACTTTGCACAATCTCAGGTGGTCTACCAGACACTTCTTGGCTACATGCCCGCTTTGCTTCCTCGAGCAGACTTCACGCTGGTCGATCCCAAGGCTGTTCGCCTGCTCCAGAAGTACAAGTTAGAGATCGAGGACATCTGGTGTGGCTCGCAATGCTTGCGGAACAACATGTACAACTCGCACGTCCCGAAAAAACTGGCACGCGAGTTTGATTCGAACCTCCGCCAAATTGAGAAGAGCATCCGGCGATTACACAAAGCCGTCGCCAAAGTCGATCCCACCATTCAGGGAACGATCGCCCGCGCCGAAAAGAGGATCCACTATCAGGTCGAGAAGCTGCGCCACAAAACGGGCTCCTCTCTCGATCGGCACGAGAAAGTCATCGAACAGCACGAAAAATTCCTGGAAAATCTCCTCTATCCGCAAAAGGAGCTTCAGGCAAGGGATCTTTGTTTTCTTCCCTTCCTCGCGCGCTGGGGCTCCGGTGGTTTGGATGAGTTGCTTAGGCTCGTTAACCTCAAAAAACCGGGCCTGCACTACATCGTACCCATCCCGTAATTTTGGCAAAATACGGATCGATCCCTTAACGGGTTGCGGCGCCGCTTTGGTGCCGACGATCTCGGCAATCGGCGGCCGATCCGCGGCTCTCTAGGGCGGTTGCCTTCTGCTTGCCGCGACTTTCCCGGCGGCAACTGCGCCGCTATCAGAATGGAGACATCATGCAAGCGATCCGCGTGAAAACCGTTCGCCGCACGCAAATGCTCGACATCACCAACGAAGTGCAACGCGTAGTTACCGCGCTTGGCATTCCGTCGGGCACCTGCTTCCTTTATGTCCCGCACACCACGGCCGCTATTCTTGTCAATGAACACGCTGATCCCGATGTCGCCTCCGACGCGGAAGGCGCGCTCGACCGCCTGGTCCCAATGGCCGGTCCCTACCGCCACAGCGAAGGCAATTCCGATTCTCATGTGAAGACCATGCTGGTTGGCGTCAGCCATTTCGTTTTTGTCGAGGAAGGCAAACTCGCCCTCGGCCGCTGGCAGGGTATATTCTTCGCCGAATTCGACGGCCCTCGCGAGCGTAAGGTCTATCTCAAGGTTCTCCCCGACCGTGTCTAGGCGTTTTGGAGGGCGCGCTCCCGGACCGGCGGTATGCTACAGTTTCGAGCAATGACCAAATTAGGCGTCTACATCCAGGTACCGTTCTGCCAGACGAAGTGCACCTACTGTAACTTCCATACGGGCGTGGTGCCGGCTCGCCGCTTTGCGCCTTATGTCGAAGCGCTTTGTCGGGAAATTCGTAGTCACTCTTCGCTCCGCGGAGCACCTAGGGTTTCTTTGCCCGCGGGCCTGACCGTCGACTCCGTCTATATCGGCGGCGGCACGCCTAGCCTTCTTGAGCCTCGCTTGCTGCGTGAAATACTTCAGGCTATCCGCAATTCCTTTTCTTGCGCGCTCGACGAGGTCACGCTCGAAGCCGACCCGGAAACGATCGAGGCCGAAAAAGCCGCTGACTGGGCGGCGTCGGGCATCAATCGCATCAGTTTCGGCGTGCAATCCTTCATTGACGACGAACTCAAGTCCGCCGGACGCAGGCATCGCGCAGCCGATGTCTATCAAGGGGTCGGGATGCTTCGTAATCTGGGATTCGCGAATATCAGCTTCGACCTGATCGCCGGTCTCCCCAAGCAAACCGAGGCGTCCTGGGGCCGTTCACTTGAGGAACTGATCGCTTTGTCTCCCGAGCACGTCTCTACCTACATCATGGAAATCGATGAAGGCAGCCGTCTCGGCTTGGAGGTCCTCGAAGGCGGCTCGCGCTACAGTGCCCGGGAGCTGCCGAGCGAGGAGTTGATGGCCGATTTCTATGCGCTGGCGCAGCGCGAGCTTAGATCTGCTGGCTATCAGCAATATGAAATCTCCAACTGGGCCAAGCCGGGCTTTCCCTCGCGGCATAATCTGAAATACTGGCGGCGCGAACCCTATCTCGGGTTTGGAGCTGGCGCGCACTCCTTCTCCGGCACAGAGCGCTGGGCC
>DATFTB010000264.1:0-6376 GCA_035262325.1 Candidatus Acidiferrum sp. | reverse complement strand
GTCTTTTCTTGCTTCGCATCCGGCCGCACTCGCGTTCGTTCAAATACCGAAGCCCGTGCCCACCAGCTTCGCGAGGGAATCCTTTTTCTCGGTGAGCGCCTACAAATTCACGAACCACGAGGGAGTCAGCAAATTTGGCCGCTACCGCATCGTGCCGCCCGACGGCAACGATTTTCTCGAAGCGAGCGCGGCCGCGAAAAAGGACCCGAACTTCCTCTTCGATGAAGTGCGGGACCGAATTGCCCGCGGCGCGATCAAAATGCGCGTCCTGGTGCAAGTGGCTGCGGGGGGAGACGTGGTCGACGATGCCACCGCCCAGTGGCCCGCCGAGCGCCTTCTCCTCGAATTCGGCAACCTGGAGCTGAACGGCGTGGCACCGGACGGGGCGGCGGCCCAGCGCCAAATCATTTTCGATCCCATTCCCCGTGTGGATGGCATCGAGTCATCCGGCGACCCGCTTCTCGATCCCAGGGCCAACCTATATCTCGCGAGCGGCCGGCGACGCCGGTCCGCCACCGCCTAGCCAGAGTTGACGAGGAAGAGGGCTCCCCGCGATCGGAACTGCGGCGAAGACGGCGCCGCCGTCCGCTAAGCGGAACGCTCGATGATCTGTTTTTCGCCCGCGATAACAGCAAGACTGGCCATGTGGAGAAAGAGCCCATGTTCGACCACGCCGACAATGGAGTCGAGCTTGGCCGCCATCCTGTCGGGATCCTCGATGAGCAGCCCGGAGCAGTCGAGAATCAAGTTGCCTTCGTCGGTTATGTACCGTTTGCCGTCCGGAGTTACGCGAACCGTTGGTGTGAAGCCAAGGTCGCGTAGCGCGTCGTTCACTAGCGGCTCGGCCATAGGAATTACCTCAACGGGCAACGGGAATCGACCGAGTTTCTCGACCTGCTTCGATTCGTCGGCAACGATGACGAACCGTTTCGATGCGCTGGCCACAATTTTTTCGCGCAGAAGCTTGCCGCCGCCTCCCTTGATGAGTGCGAGACCCGGCGCGATTTCGTCGGCGCCGTCGACGGTGAGGTCGAGGCTGCGGCACTCTTCGAAGGTCAGGAACGGTATTCCATAACTTCGGCCGAGGTGCTCGCTGTCTTCAGAGCTTGCGATCGCGCGGATCTTCAAGCCCTGGTCGCGCACCTGCTCGCCCAGTAGCTTGATCCAAAGGGTCGCCGTCGATCCGGAGCCCAATCCAAGCGTCATTCCCGATCGAACGAGCTCGAGCGCGCGTTGAGCGGCGTGCAACTTTAGCCCTGCGTGGTCTGCGGTGTTATGCGTCGGCATGGCGAGCAGCGGGTCCTAGGCCGCGTGCGACTAGAAATACCTCATCGCGCCTCCGATCACAAGGCCGGCCGCGATGCGCCCGGGGCTGGAGGGGCCCGCCTCCGTAGAGGTACATACCGCGAAACAGCGCTTGCAATTCAAGGTGCAGGGCTGCCTTCTCTTGCTAAACTAATAAGGATCTCTCTGCGCCGCTGCGGTACCCAGCCAAGGCGCAAGAATCCAAAAGACAGTGGGGAGTCGCACTCATGAGAAAACTTAGTGTTTCTGTGATGGCCATCTTTCTGGCTTGTCCCAGTTTCGCAGCGGAGCACACCAGGGAACAGAAACGCCTTTCGGCCTGTGGCCAGGTGTTTAAGGAGGTCATGGACATCCCCGACGGGATTCCGAAGGATCTGCTGAACAAGGCGGAATGCGTCATCGTAATTCCGTCGGTTCTGAAGTTTGCCTTTGGCGTGGGAGGCGACTTCGGGCGCGGCGCAATCAGCTGCCGCACGGGTCAGCATTTTACCGGGCGATGGAGCGCTCCGGCACTGTTCGCGCTCGAAGGAGCAAACATCGGCTTTCAGATCGGTGGCGAGGCCACGGACTTCGTTCTGCTGGTAATGAATCCGAAGGGCGCGAACTCGATCTTGAGCAGCAAAGTGAAGCTGGGCGCCGACGCTTCGGCGGCTGCGGGACCGAAGGGGCGCACCGCGGCGGCGGATACCGACATCGTGATGAGAGCGGAAGTTTTGAGCTATTCCCGCTCGCGCGGTTTGTTTGCGGGCGTCTCACTCGAAGGCTCGACGCTTCGATCGGACGGAAGCGCGAACCGGAAGCTGTATGGGCGGAGCCTCAACGCCAAGGAGATTGTCCGTGAAGGGAAGGTCGGCGTTCCGGCGGCGGGCAGCGAATGGGTGTCGCTGCTTGATAAGACCTCGCCGAAGAATGAGTCCGACCCGGTATCGCTCAAGGAGTAATCGCGCTGCCGCGGTGAAAAGCCGGGGTGCGGCACACGGCCTTCGTCTCCTCCCTCGAAGAGGCTCGATCGTATGGACCAAGGGGCCTAAGAATCGAGTAGAATCCTCGGCGTTATGCGGACACTCGGTTGGCTCGCCCTCGGCTCGGCGATCGCTTTTTGTGCTTGGCAGGCTCAAACCGGGGCCGGCGATCGTTTCATTCTGAAAGATGTATCCGTCGAGATGCGGGACGGCGTGACGCTTCTTGCTGACGTGTGGCTGCCTCGCGCCAAGGGCCGATTTCCCGTGCTGGTCTATCGCACTCCTTACGGGAAAGCTGACGCTCCGAAGCAATGGTCCACGTTTGATAAGGCTGTGGCTCGCGGATACGCGGTGGTCATTCAGGATGTCCGGGGACGCTACGCGTCGAACGGGGAGTTCGATCCGTATCGCAACGAAGGCCGCGATGGCTACGACACGATCGAATGGGCTGCCGCGCAGCGCTGGTCGAATGGCGCCGTGGGAACGTTCGGGCTTTCCTACCCCGGGGCTGTCGAGTGGCTTGCCGCCGTTGAGAACCCACCCCACCTGAAGGCCATGGTCCCTGCGATGACCTTTTCGACGCCCCGGAATTTTTTCTATTCTGGCGGCGTCTTTGACGGTTCGTGGCTCGACTGGATCTGGTTCAACATTGCGCCCGACGCACGGAAGCGGAAACACCTGCCCGGCCCGCAAACACGCAAGGAAGCAGCCGCGGCCTGGAAAACCGAGCACGAGCGCTTCGAGAACTTTCTGCCGATGGCGGAGCTTCCCGATCTGAAGCCGGTTGCCCCTTTCTACTACGAGTGGCTGGCCCATCCGCCGGCGAGCGCGTGGTGGGATTGGGCCGAACTGCGAGGGAAATACGACCGCGTGCACGCCGCCGTGCTGAACATTTCAGGCTGGTACGACGAGGCCTACGGCCCCGACGGCGCCACGACAAATTTCAACGGCTTGCTCGCCGCGCGCAAGGATGAACCGAGTTCGCGAACGGCAACAATGATCGGCGCCTGGACACACGGCGAACTGGAGCGTTCAAAAGCCGGTGAACGCGAGTTTGGGCAATCCGCCGCGGTGGACTACGACGAAATCATTCTGCGCTGGATGGATCACTATCTCAAAGGCGTGGACAACGGCATTGAGAAGGAAAAGCCAGTGCGCATCTTCGTGATGGGCGCGAACACCTGGCGTGACGAAGACGCCTGGCCACTGACTCGCGCGACCGAGACTTCGCTGTATCTCTCATCATCGAAGAGGCCTGACGGAGCTTTGGCACTTGGCGACCAGCCTTGCAAAAGCTGCGACCCGTTTGCCGAATTTGTTTCCGACCCAGCCCATCCCGTTACCGATCCCTACGCAGAATTCGGAGCGCGCGACTATCGCTCGTTCGAGGGCCGGAAGGATGTTCTGCTCTTCGACTCCGCGCCCCTGTCTTCGGATATCGAGGTTACCGGACCGATCAGCGCGGAAATGTATGTTTCAGCTGACGTGCCTGATTTTGATTTGTGGGTACGGCTTCTGGACGTATCCCCCGACGGCGCCGCGTACAACTTGATGAGCCCGGGTTTGGATGTACTGCGGGCGAGCTATCGCAATGCGTCCGAAAGGCCGGAGCTGCTTGAGCCTGGAAAAATCTATCGGCTTAAGCTCGACCGATTGCTCACTTCGAATGTTTTTCGAAAGGGGCACCGCATCCGGGTGCAGGTGTCGGGCGCGTTTTTTCCGCACTTTTCGCGAAACTTGCAGACCGGACGGTCAGAGATCACCTCGTCCGAGACGCGCAGCGGGCATATTCACGTCTATGACGATGCCGAGCACGCTTCGCGCGTGCTTCTTCCTGTGATTCAAGCACGTGGCGCTGGACCTCGGCCGGGGGTCCTCGAAAAGCCATAGAGCAGCAGGGCGAGCGGAGAGTTCTGCTCCCGCAACAACGACGCGATGGAAGCGAGTTGCGAAGACATTCTAACGACATTCGCCCTCGCGATTTGGGGTCCTCCCTCCTGGCCAATTACAGTGTTTGCCTTATTGGCTCGAGAGGCGCCTGCGCGTACCTTAAGCCCCAGAACCCATACCTCAGTACAGGCGGTGGCACACTACATCTGACATGGTGCCGCCACCGCCTCCTCTTCAGGTCGAAAGCAAGAAGCGAGCTTCGGATCCTTCGCCCGCGAAAACTCAGGGCCGGTACGATGACACCTTGTCGGCCCTGTGGAGATGGAAGAGCGGTCGTTCAGGCCTGATGGCTTGCGCTAGAGCCTGCCGGCGGGAGCTCCGCCTGGACCGTGCCACTGTCGGGAGGCTGCGGCGACGATCTCGGCGGCTTTCGGAAGCGCACCTCATAACCGATCGCGGAGGCCGTGATTTGGCATGCGCCAAAGCAGCTTTGTTCGGCCATGCGTAGAAATTGTTCGCGCGTATAAGCACGCTTGATCAGCATGCGGCGGAAAATCCAATTCGTCAGCCACGCGTCGAAGCGGCCGCGTCCACTTTGCTTCAGGTAGGTTTCGAGCTCGTCGAGTGGAACGTCTTTGCGAAGATCGACCACCAAGGCCTCCCCTCGCGGGCGAAGGACCCGATGCATTTCATCGAGTGCCTTGACAGGTTCGGCGAAATTCTTGAAGGCGGCGGCGCAGTAAATGAAGTCGAAGAACTCGCCGGGAAACGGCAGGGAGGAGGCGTTTCCGAAGCGGAAGTCGATTTTTGCGCCCGCGTTTCGTGCATTTTCCTTGGCAATTTCAACGAAGGTGCGACTGATGTCGAGGCCGGTGATCCCGAAGTCGCCCAGCTTTGCGAGTTCGACCGCGAAGAAACCGGGACCGGGCGCGACTTCGAGCACGCTCGAGCCAGTGCGCAACCGTGCGGCGACGGCTTGGGCCTGGTGGCGGAAATCCTCCATGTCGTTCCGACGCGTGCGGGCGTACCAGCGAGCGACCCAGCCCTCCATTCCGGCTCCCCTCTGAGGTTTTTGTTTTGTGACGCGCATGAGTCGCTCCTTTCGTGCGGGTTATTTGGCGGCATAGACGGCCAACTGGGCGGCGGCAGACGGCCGGGTATAGTTGATCCAAAGTTCCGCGGCGATAAGTTCGAGAGTGAAGCCGATCCAGAAGGCGGCGCCGAAAAACTGGCTGGGCTCGGGGGTGCGGCCGCGAAGCAGGGCGGCGGCGAAGAACGCGCCCATAATCGGGCGAATGGCGGCTACGGCGAGGCCAGTAGCGTAACCGCGAATCATCCATTCGCGGTGCTGCGCGAATTCGCGGTGCATCGCATGCCAAAGAGCCCTTGAAAGCGCAATCAGGAAGAATGTGCCAAACAGGGTGATGGCTGCTTTTTCGTCGAGGCCGCCGACAGTCTTTCCGAAGGCCATGGTCAAGCCGGTAACACCCACAACGGCGCTGGCCGCAAGAAAGATGCGGCCTGACCAGCGGTGAAATCGCGGATGGTTCGAGCGAATGCGACGCACGAACTGGAGCGGTCCGAGGAGCATGAAGAGCGCGGCCGGCAGAATGTGGGCGAGAGTGAGGGGGCGATGGCCCGCGAAGTGCGCGTCCAGGGCGGCGGCCGGATTGTTCGGCGCGGTTGGCGTGCCTCGATCGAACAGCACAACCGCGCGCCGCGTGGCCACGGCGCGGCCAATGAACGCCAGGAGAATTACCGCCATCCACAGGAATCGTACGAGAGCAGGATTCGGTTGCATAGGCCAATCCCTCGCCTCCTGTAAAGCTATACGCAAGCGCGCGCGGGTTTGTATCCGCAGAGAGATGGGAGGATAAAGGGCGAGAGAACCCCTACGCTTGGCTGCCGCACTGCAAACGTGGCTCACGCTGGGTGCGCGGAATGTGGCAGAATAGGGGTTCAACGGGAGGGCCGTTTGCTTCGCAGAGCCACGATGAGCCGGGCTTGTCGTCACATAGCGAGCCGATGTACCGGTGCATCCAATCAAGTAGGGCACGGTACGTTCGGCGGTACAGGGCGATTCGAGACGGCACGCGGAGAAATGGGAAGTGGCGACGAAACGCACAGCAACGGTAATCGGTGTACCAGCTCCTTTCGATCGAGCGGGTACGGCGGGTGGGGGCCTCGCGCTGCTCGAGCTGATCGGTAATACCCCGCTG
>DATFTB010000263.1:0-8433 GCA_035262325.1 Candidatus Acidiferrum sp. | reverse complement strand
CCGCGAGAGCGCCTGATCGGGCTTACGGTTTGCTCCAACTTAATATCGAAGCCTGTCTTATGGTATGAATGACCGGTGAGAGGATGTGTCGGCGATGAAGGACTCAGCGGGCGACAACCGCGGCGGACTCCAGGAACTTCTGCCGCCGCTTACAACGCATGAAGCGGCGGTCGAAGCAGCCCGCTGCCTGATGTGCTTTGACGCGCCTTGTACCCACGCGTGCCCGACTCACATCGACATCCCGAGATTCATCAAGAAAATCGCAACGGGAAATCTGAGAGGCTCGGCACGAGCTATTCTCGAATCCAACTTGCTCGGCGCAACTTGCGCGCGCGTTTGCCCGGTACAGGAACTGTGCGAGGGCGCTTGTGTTCTTGGCAGCGAGCGGAAGCCGATTGCGATCGGCAGGCTGCAGCGTCACGCCATGGACTACGTGTACCGAAGAGGTATCGATCTGTTGCAGGCCGGAGAAGCCACGGGGAAGAAAGTCGCGGTCATCGGCGCCGGTCCCGCAGGCCTGACCTGCTCCGGCGAGCTCGCGAAGCTCGGTCACAGCGTGACTCTATACGAACGGCGAGCACTCGCCGGAGGGCTCTCGACCTATGGAATCATCGTTCTTCGGGAGCCAATGGATGTCGCGCTTGCGGAAGTGGCCATGGTGCAACGGCTCGGCGTGCGGCTCGAGACCGGCAAGGATGTGGGCAACGACCCCTCCATTGCCGACCTGCATGCCGGCTTCGATGCGCTGTTTTTGAGCGTCGGCCTGGGTTCGACTCCACAACTCGGAATTCCCGGCGAGGAGTTCATCGTCGATGGTCTCGACTACATCGAGTGCAGCAAGTTGGACCCATCGCGGCTGACGGTTGGCAAAAACGTCGTTGTTATCGGCGCTGGCAACACCGCGATCGATTGCGCGACGATTGCGCGGCGTCTAGGAGCCGAGCGGGTCACGATGGTGTATCGTCGCAGTGAAAATGAAATGACGGCCTACCCACACGAGTACGATTTCGTGAAACGCGAAGGGGTCGGTCTCTGGTTCCTGGCTCAACCGGTGAAAGTGCACGCGGAAAATGGTGCCGTGAAAGCATTGGAATGTGTGCGCGTCCAGCTCGGTGCGACAGATTCTTCCGGGCGCCCGTCTCCGCAAGCGATTCCTGGCTCGACGATCATGATTCCCGCCGACCAGATCGTAAAAGCGATTGGGCAAAACAAGCCTTCTCTGGCTTCGCAATTGAGGCTGGCGACTGAAAAGGGCTTTATTCGTGTTAACGCCGACTTCGAAACGAGCGTGCCGGGAGTTTTCGCGGGCGGCGATTGCATCCGTGCACGCGGAGCGGCTTCAACGGTGATGGCCGTGCAGGACGGCAAGTTGGCGGCGCACGCCATCCACCAAAGGTTGGTGAATCATGGCTGATCTGAGGATAAATTTCGCGGGTATCCGTTCGCCGAATCCTTTCTGGCTCGCGTCCGCGCCTCCGACAAACTCTGGCTTGCAGGTGCATCGCGCTTTCGAAGCAGGCTGGGGCGGAGCCGTCTGGAAAACGATCGGAGCGCCCGTGCTCAACGTTTCGAACCGCTACGGCGCGTGGCATTTCGGCAGCCAGAAAATGCTGGCGATCAATAACGTCGAACTGATTTCGGATCGTCCGTTCGACGTCAATCTACGGGAGATTGCGGAGGTGAAGCGCGCGTGGCCGGACCGCGCCGTGGTTGTCTCGGCCATGGTTGAATCCAAGCCCGAGGCTTGGCACGACGTGATTCGGCGCATTCAGGACACTGGTGCCGATGGAATCGAATTAAACTATGGCTGTCCGCACGGGATGAGTGAGCGCGGCATGGGCAGCGCAGTCGGCCAGGTGCCGGAATACTGCGAGCAGATTACGGGCTGGGTCATGGAAGTCGCGAAGATTCCCGTGATCGTGAAGCTGACACCGAACATCTCGGACATTGTGATGCCGGCCCGCGCGGCTGTTGCAGCCAAGGCCAACGCGATCTCGCTGATTAACACGCTGAATTCGATTATTGGCGTTGATCTGAACACGCTCGAAATCACGCCGAACATTGGCGGACGCGGAGGCCACGGCGGCTACGCCGGTCCGGCAGTGAAACCCATCGCGCTGAATATGCTTGCCGCGCTGGGACGCGATTCCGTCGTGCACGGATCGAAGCTGCCGATCTCGGGTATGGGCGGCATATCAACGTGGCAAGATGCGGCTGAGTTCCTGCTCCTCGGCGCCAGCAGCCTCCAGGTTTGTACCGCCGTAATGCACTACGGGTTCCGCATCATCGAGGATTTGTGCGACGGCCTGTCCAACTGGATGGACGAGAAGGGATTCGCGAACGTTCCGGATGTCGTCGGGCGAAGCCTCGAGCGCGTCTCCGACTTCAAGGATTTTGACTTGGCCTTCAAGGCGGTCGCGCGCATTGATCAGCAAAAATGCATTCGCTGCGACTTGTGCTACGTCGCCTGCGGCGACACCGCGCACCAATGCATCGACCTTATAGACAAGAATGGCAACGTCGTTCCTCCGGGCGCTTACGATGTTCGTTCGAATGGCAAAGCCGATGCCGTTGGCGCGCGCCCGCGTGTGGTTGTGCGCGAGGAAGATTGTGTCGGCTGCCGTCTCTGTTTTAATGTCTGTCCGGTGGAAGATTGCATCGCGATGGTCGAACTGCCTTCCGGCCGGCCTTCAGTAACCTGGGATGAACTCACGCAAAGTCAGCCCGACGTGACGGAAGACTGGAACAAGATGATGGCCTATCGGGAAAAGATGGGCATCCACATTCACTAGAGGTTTAACTTCTCGGGTTTGAGCCTGAACTCGCTAACTCCGGGCTATCGGAGGGACATTTCATGGCTTTGCTGATCCGCAACGGGGAAATCGTTACGCCTGGGTCGCGCGCGCGCGCCGACATCTACGCGGAAAATGAAACCATCACCCGCATTGGCAAGAACCTCGAAGCTCCGCCCCACGCTGAGATCATTGACGCCAGCGGCAAACTTGTTTTCCCAGGCTTTATCGATCCGCACGTACACATATATCTCCCCTTCATGGCTACTTTCGCGAAGGACACCCACGAAACAGGCAGCATCGCCGCACTGATTGGCGGAACCACGACCTACATCGAAATGTGTTGCCCCAACCGTAACGACGATGCTCTCACCGGGTATCATCTCTGGAAATCCAAGGCTGAGCAGAGCAGCGCGTGCGACTACGCGTTCCACATGTCGGTAACGAAGTTTGTGGGTGAAACAGAAGGTCAGCTTCGCGAAATCGTTGCGGACGGAACCTCTTCATTCAAGATTTTCCTCGCATACAAGAATTTTTTTGGCGTCGACGATGGCGAGATGTATCAGACACTGGTGCTCGCAAGGCGCCTTGGGGTGATCGTCACCGCCCATTGCGAAAATGCGGAACTCGTGGCTCGACTTCAGGAGAAGCTTCTTGCCGAAGGCAAGACCGGCCCCGAGTGGCACGAGCCCAGCCGCCCGGAATCGGTCGAAGCCGAAGGCACCGGGCGTTTCACTACGTTCCTCGAAAACACCGGCGCCACCGGATACGTCGTTCATCTCTCCTGCCAAAAAGCGTTGGAAGCGGCGATGGCCGCCAAGAAGCGCGGCGTCCGTGTCAGCGTTGAATCTGTGCTTCCCCATTTCCTGCTGGACAGGTCGTACGCGGAACGTCGGGGTGTTGAAGGGATGAAGCATGTCATGTCGCCGCCGCTGCGCGAGAAG
The DNA here is from genome assembly GCA_035262325.1 of Candidatus Acidiferrum sp. Taxonomy (GTDB): domain Bacteria; phylum Acidobacteriota; class Terriglobia; order Acidiferrales; family UBA7541; genus Acidiferrum. The sequence goes on along the minus strand of DATFTB010000263.1, from coordinate 4,697 downwards.
CACAATCAGTCGATTCTTTGGAAGGCGCTGGCGCAAGGCGAGGTCGACACTGTCGGCACGGACCATTGTCCCTTCGACACGGATCAGAAGCTTCTCGGAAAGGATGCGTTCACCAACATTCCCAACGGCATTCCAGGCATCGAAGATCGCGTCAATCTTCTGTATACCTGCGGCGTGAAGTCCGGACGCATCGATCTCGACCGTTTCGTGGATGCCGCGAGCACGCGGGCGGCGAAGCTGTTCGGCCTTTTCCCCCGCAAAGGCACCATCGCAGTTGGCAGTGACGCGGACCTGGTCGTCTATGATCCGAATTACCGCGGCACAATTTCGGTTAAATCGCAGCATGTGAATAACGACTACAACGCGTTCGAAGGGATGGCCATCGAAGGCCGTCCCGCGGTCGTTACGGTCCGCGGTAAGGTGCAGGTCCGCGAAGGGACATTCGTCGGTGAACGCGGGCGCGGGCGTTTGCTGAAGCGCGAGCCGACGCACTTTTAGGCGAGAATGCGCATGAGCTTGAATCCCAAACGGACGGTGGCGGAACTCAAAGACCTGCGCGCGCTAACTTCCGACGAAAACGGCGCTCAGCGCGTCGCTTGGACCGACACGTGGCAACGGGCCCGCGACTGGTATGGGAAGAAGCTGGCCGAACTGCCGGTTGAACACCACTATGACGCCGCCGGAAACAACTGGGCTACGTTGCGCGGTGCCTCCGAGAAATGCCTGCTTATTGGTGGTCATCTCGATTCTGTGCCGAATGGCGGCTGGCTCGATGGCGCGCTGAACGTACTCGCAGGCCTCGAAGTCCTGCGGCGGTTTGCTTCAGAGTTCAACGGCCGGCCGCCGGTTACGGTCCGTCTCGTCGATTGGGCTGACGAGGAAGGGGCTCGTTTTGGACGCAGTTTGCTCGGTTCCTCGGCGTTCGCCGGGACGCATTCGATTTCGGCGGATCGCGCGCGCACGGACCGCGACGGCGTGAAGATGGAGGACGCCTTGCGGCGCTGCGGGGTGGAAATCGACCGTTTCCCTGAAGCGGAAAAGCAGCGCAAGAACGCGGCGGCTTACCTGGAGCTGCACATCGAGCAAGGTCCGGTGCTCGAAAGGTTAAATCTTCCTCTCGGCGTCGTTCTCGGCACAAAGGGCGTTGAGCGCCACATCATCGTTTTCACCGGCCAGGAGGCGCACTCTGGATCCACCCCAATGGATGCGCGGCGCGATGCGCTTGCCGCCGCGGCTAAATTGGCGCTGGATATTCGCGCCATCGCCCGGAAACACCGCGACGCTGTGTGCACCATGGGCAGCGTGAAGACGTTTCCGGGGATTGTCACAGCCGTGGTCGGACGATGTGAAGTCACGCTCGACCAGCGGGACCTGGACGCCGGAATACTCGCCGAGATGTACCAGGAAGCGCAGGAAGCCAGCAGGCACTTCGCGCTCGAAGAGAAGTGCACGGTCGAGTGGTCACGCCTGTGGAACATCGAGCCGGTTCCCTTTCATCCAGCTCTGCTCGACCTGTGCGAACAGGCGGTTCGCGAAACCGCCGGAGCGTCGCACCGCATGCCGTCCGGCCCGCTGCACGACGCCGCCGAGGTTTCCCGCTCTGGCATTCCTACGGTGATGATGTTCGTGCAATCGCTTCACGGCATCAGCCACAACAAGATCGAGGATACCAAGGAAGAGCACCTTGAAATGTCGGTAGCCGCGCTCGACCGCCTGGCGACCAAAACGGTTGACTGGGTCCTTCGCCGACCCTAGCGTCATTCACCGCGAAGCGAGCTAGCTCAGAAGTCATGAAAAGAGGAATTCCTCACTCCTTAGACTCCGTTCGAAAGGACAGTTCGGAATATTCTGCCGTGTGCGCCGTTTCCCGCTCGCTAGCGCGACGACGCCCAACGTATTGCTTTGCGCGAGGTCTCTCTCTAACATATAGAGTTATTCGTCTGCCTCGGAGAGGCACTTCACCATGGACTCCAATTCGAAGAAAGTCGTTCAAGAAAACCGCGATTACACAATGTTTTCCTGGTCAGTTCAGGCCACGTCGAATCCGCTCCATATGACACGCGGCGAAGGGGTGTGGTTCTGGGACGGCGACGACAATCGCTGGCTGGATTTCAGCTCCCAGCTCATCAATTTGAATGTGGGCCACCAGCATCCGAAGGTGCTCGAGGCTATCAAAAAGCAAGTGGACGAACTCTGCTTCGCCGGTCCCGGTTTCGCCACGGAACCGCGGGGAGCGCTTGGCAAGAAGCTCTCCGAAGTCACCGGGCTCGCGAAATCCTTCTTTACGCTGGGCGGCGCTGAGGCAAACGAAAACGCGATGAAAATCGCGCGGCTGGTCACCGGTCGCGACAAGATCATCACGCGCTACCGTTCTTATCACGGCGCGACGATGGGCTCGATGACCGCTTCCGGTGATCCGCGCCGTTGGCCTGTCGAACCGGGCATACCCGGCATCGTCCGCGCATTCGATCCGTATTGCTATCGTTGCCCCTTCGGCCAGAAGGTCGAAACCTGCGCTCGCGAGTGCGTTTCGCACATCGAAGAAATCATTCAGATGGAGGGCCCCTCGAACGTGGCCGCCGTCATGGTGGAGGGAATCACGGGTTCGAACGGTTTGCTGGTTCCTCCTGACGATTATTATCCGAGACTACGTGCGCTGTGCGACAAGTACGGCATTCTGCTGATCGATGACGAGGTGATGTGCGGATTCGGGCGGACGGGCAAGTGGCTTGCCACGCAGCATTACGGCGTGAAGCCCGACATCGTCAGTTGCGCGAAGGGGTTGACCAGCGGCTATCTGCCTCTCGGGGCGGTAATTGTTTCTGAAGCCATCGCAAATTATTTCGAAAACCACATGCTGTGGGGCGGCTTAACCTACAGCGGCCATCCCGTGTGCTGCGCGGCGGCGGTTGCGAATCTGTCGGTCTATGAAGAGGAACACATTTTTGCCAACGTGGAGCGCCAGGGACGCTACCTCGCGTCACGGCTCGAGGCCATGAAGCGCAAGTACGCGTGCGTCGGTGATGTCCGCTACAAAGGACTCTTCAGCGTTGTTGAACTAGTGAAGGACAAAGCGAGCCGCGAACCTCTCGCTCCCTTTAACGGCAGCGGCCCGGAAATGGCGAAGCTGGCCTCACATCTGAAATCCAAGCACCTTTACGCCTTCAGCCGCTTCAATATGCTATGGGTTTGTCCGCCGCTCATTATCAGCGAAAATGAGTTGAGCCACGGTCTCGATATCATCGAACAAGCCTTGGTGCTGGTGGATCAGGCCCTGGGCAAGGCGCCGTCGGCGCGCAGACTCGAACCAGTCTCCCAGGAATAGCAGTACGCCTTCCCTTCGAAGCGCACGGCGGCGAGGAAATACCGCGCGGGGAATGCGCGGAATCCGTTCGGAGCGAAGCGAAGAACGGTCACCGAATTAACGCGTAATTTACAACAAATTTGCTCCACAGCAATGACCCGGCACCCAGCAATATCGATATAGTAGCGCTCTCCGCGCTAGTGTTGCTCCTAGAGCAGCGCTGTCTGCATTGTGTGTTTAGCCCGAAACAGCCACCTTATTCCGAAAACGTCACTTTTCGCCTCGCAGATACACAAAGTCTAGAAACTCGAAGCGCGAAAGCGTTAGAAAAGGAGCTCATGCCATGGGTCGAATCAATTCCCGAGTCTCGTCGTTCCCTGCCCTGGTCGTTTTGTTGGGCGCCGTGCTGCTTGTCGCTACGTTCCTCAATGCGCCTGGCCACATGTCGGCAGCGACACCGCGCCCGGCCAGCACACCAGCCGTTCAGATCACCCCCAACAGTGGGCCGTACGGCACGGAGACCGTGGTGACGGGGCAAGGCTTTGCGCCTCACGAGCAGGTGGCCATCTACAAAGAGACTCGCCCGTTCTTCGCCTACAACACTGACTCCAGCGGCAGCTTCGTTGGGGCTCAGCACCCGTTGATCGGGCCGGGCCCCGTATCTGGTGTAATAACGATCACCGCGACCGGCCGGACATCCGGGCTGAAAGCCACCTGTATCTTCACCGTGACTCACTGAGGCTGGCTGTCTCGCAGGGCTGCGGCGCTCTGGTATGCAGTTTGTTACCGGCGAGGGGGAACTCCTGTCCTTACCGGCCGCCAGCCCGGGCTTCCCTCCTTTGTCGACCTGGACCAGGTACCAAAAATTCGAACGCTAGCATCAAAAAAATGATTGCATAGAATAATTGCAGTCGGGGACACTAAGCTTTATAGTCATGCGCATGTCACGAATCGCCAGCCGGAACTTCGCCTCAGAGGCGTGTTGTCTCTGTTGTTGTTCGGTGCGTTCTGGCGCGGGGAGGCTCGTGACGTAGGATTTTCCTAAACTCGAGCTGTAGGAAGTAAACCCACCGCCGGAACCACCTGGCAGGTGGGTTTTTTGTTTTGCTCGGCCCTTTTTCGGAGCAAAGCAGGACAAATGTCGCAGACAGCAATGGATATGACTCAAGCTACTTCGCCGAACGCGCCAGGGCAACAGTCCCTGATGGCGGGCAAGAAATTGAAGCACCTCCGCGCGCTCGAAGCGGAAAGTATTTTCATTCTCCGCGAAGCCGCTGCGGAATTCGCGAATCCGGTGATGTTGTATTCCATCGGAAAAGATTCTTCCGTGATGCTCCGCCTGGCGCAAAAGGCTTTCTTCCCCGGCAAACTTCCCTTTCCCTTGTTGCACATC
>DATFTB010000262.1:0-10128 GCA_035262325.1 Candidatus Acidiferrum sp. | reverse complement strand
CTTGAGCAGTCAGCTTTATGGACTCAACCCCTACGATGGCGTACCCATTGCCATAGCAGCGGCCGTGCTTGGACTATTCGGGCTTATTGCCACGCTTGTTCCCGCGCGGAGGGCGACAAAAGTCGATCCGATGGTCTCTCTGAGGTATCAATAGAGGAGGGTCGGAGAATGCGACCGGAGCATTGGCTGTTCACGATTCCACTGCGGCTGCGGTCGTTGTTTTGCCGGGCGCAGGTGGACCAGGAATTGGACGGCGAGTTGCTCGATCACCTCGACCGGGCAACCGAGGAATACGTCGCAGAAGGGATGGCACCCGAGGAAGCGCGGCGGCGGGCGGGCAGAGCCAGCCGTATTCCCCGGGTATCGTGACGAGGCTGCCTGGAAACGCGAGTCCCATAGTTTCGGCCGATTTGCAGGGGCGTTTTGGAGGAACTTTATCACGAGCGGTGTATCTGAGGCTCAGGAATTCCACGGAATGATCGTTAGAGAAGATTTCTTTGAAACACTGGGAGTTCCTGCGCATCGGACTTTTGATGCCAGGGACCTTGCCGGTCCACAAGTAACGCTTGACATATTCCTATAAAGGAATATATTGGCACGGATGGCGAGAGCAGCGACAACCTCCGACGCTTTCAATGCAGTGGCTGAGCCGCGCCGGCGCGAGATTCTCAACTTCCTGGCCCTCCACGCTGAACGGCCGGTCGGAGAGATCGTGGAAGCCCTTGGCATGGAGCAGCCCTCAGTTTCCAAGCACCTTCGAGTGCTGCTGGAGGTGGGGCTGGTGAACTCACGAAGAGAAGGCCGAAAGGTCCTGTATCGAATAGATCCGCAGGCGATCCGGCCATTATGGGAATGGACGGCAACGTTCGAGAAGTATTGGCGTCATCAGCTGGTGAAGGTAAAGGAAAGGGCAGAAGGCGAAGGTTGAACCGAAGGGGAGCATGAACGGCTGCGTCCGGCACGAAACGGTGCTAGCAACACGCAACGGCGGGCAGCCGAAACGTGTTCTAAGAGAACGTAGTGCACGACTTGGATTGGTGGCGGTGGTTACCACGCATTATTCGAAGCTGGAACCACGAAGAAGGAGCAGCGATGAGCACGGCGATGGCAAAAATGAATCGGACGATCGAGGATTTGACGCTGGAGATAAAGCAAGAAATCCACGTGAAGGCCCCGCTCGAGAAGACATTCTCAGCGCTGCTCGAGCAGCTGGGACCTAGAAATGAGCGGCTGGACGGGACACCGATGCCCTTGAAGCTGGAAGCCTGGCCCGGCGGGCGCTGGTACCGCGACCTGGGGGACGGCAACGGACATCTGTGGGCGCACGTGCAGGCTATCAAGAAGCCGACGCTACTGGAGTTTTACGGTCCGCTGTTTATGTCCTATCCGGTCTCCTCGAATTTGCAATACCGTCTGAAGGAACACGACGGCGGAACGCTGATCGAGTTCCGTCACACGGCGCTCGGTCTGATCACGGAAGAGCATCGCACGGGAGTCGTGACGGGCTGGGGACACGTGCATGAAATGGTGCAGAAGTTGGCTGAAGGACGGCTGAAAGCGCACTGAGGGCGGTGGCAAATGTGTCCAGCATGCTTGGCGAATGCTGCAGCGATGGTGGCGGGCGTGTTGTCGGCGGGTGGGTTGACGGTGGTGGTGTCGAAGTGGCGAACGAGGAAGAAGGCTGTAGACAAAAAATCCGAAGCAAATCCAGAGGAGGAAGCATGAGCGGTGCAACGATCGAGCAAGTCAACTTGATGTTGAAGCTGTACGACGCCAGGCGGGAAGCGAAGCTGCGAGACGCGCGGGACTGGTACGCAGCGAACTTCCATCCACAGAGCGTGGAGGAAGCGATGAAGCTGTGTCCCCCGGGCACTCAGCAGAACACCTACATGCGGATGGTGGTCGGCTACTGGGAGATGGTGGCCAGCATCGCGAACCGCGGACTGATCGACGAAGAGTTGTTCTTCGAAAACAGCGGGGAAATATGGGTTGTATGGGAGCAGTTGAAGCCGACCATCGCCGGCTGGCGCGAGATGTTCGGCAACAAGCACGTGATGGACAATCTCGAAAAGTGCTGCGCAAGGTTCGAAGCCTGGAGAGAGAAGCGTGATCCAGGCGTGAACGCAAAAACGCGCAATTTTCTTGCGCAACTGAACGCAGCGGCCAAGGCCGGCAAGTCGCAGGCGGCGGCCGGCTAGCCTGCGGATTTAGCCGTTAATTGGAGGCGCAGCATTGCACCCCTAAAGACGGGCACGGCATTGCCGTGCCCTACAAGATTCACGCTGGGAGATGAGGAGATGACGAAGACGGCGATGAAACACGAAGTAGTGAATGCGGAGAAGTGGCTGTCTGCAAGAGTCGAGTTGTTGAAGAAGGAAAAGGAGCTCACGCGGCTGCGCGACGAAATCAGTAAGCAGCGGCGTGAACTGCCCTGGGAGAAGATCGAGAAGAAGTACGTATTCGACGGGCCCAAGGGCAAGCAGAAGCTGGCGGATCTGTTTGAAGGCAAGAGCCAGCTGATCGTGTACCATTTCATGCTCGGGCCGGGATGGAAGGAAGGCTGCCCCAGCTGCTCATACCTGGGGGATCATTTTGACGGAGCACTGCCGCACCTGGCGGCTCGCGATGTCCGCCTGGTCGCCATTTCGCGTGCGCCCTTCGCGGAAATTGAGGCGTTCAAGAAGCGCATGGGCTGGAAGTTTCCTTGGTATTCATCCAACGGGACGGACTTCAACTTCGACTATCACGTTTCGCAGAGCAAGGAAGAAGCAGGGAAGGCCGAGGTCTACTACAACTACGCGATGCAAAAGTTCCCGGCGGAGGAGCGGCCCGGCGCCAGCGTCTTCTACAAGGACGCCGCGGGAAATGTGTTCCACACCTATTCGACGTATGGGCGCGGGCTGGACACGTTCCTCGGTACGTACCACTGGCTGGACATTGTCCCCAAGGGACGCGACGAGGATGATCTGAAGTTCTCGATGGCTTGGGTCCGGCACCACGACAAGTACGACGGAGGCGACAACGTGGATATGTAGGCGGACAAACGGCTTCTGATCCTTACTCGTGAGACTCCAGTTCGCGCTTCAGGCCGGAGAGATCTTTGATAATGATGTTTCGGCCGTCCACTTCGAGGTAGCCTTCAGCCTGAAGGCGTCCCAAGTTCCGTGACACCAGCTCGCGCACCGTACCGAGTTCGGCAGCTAAGTCCTGCTTTGTTTTGTCGAATTCTACTTGGACGCCATCACTCGTACGCTTGGAACTGGCCTGTGCGAGACGCATGATCAAGCCGATCAGCCTCTGTCGGACCGTTGTGAACGACAGGTCCTCAATGATGCCCACGAGACGGCGCAAGCGCGAGCCGACGACGGCGATGACCTTCAATCCCACCTCGGGATGTTCGCGACAGAAATCCTGAAAGTCCTTCCGGGAGATGAACAGAATCTCGGCTTCCTCGGAAGCCGTCGCCGAAGCCGGATAGTTTCCTCCGTCAAAGACGGGAAGTTCGGCGAACGAACTCCCAGGTCCTTCAATGGAGAGAATCTGCTCCCGACCGCTGGCCGAGACTTTGAATATGCGGATCCTGCCGCGCCCAACGATGAACAGGCCCCGGCACGCGTCTCCCTCGCTGAAGAGCATTTCCCCCCGCTCATACTTCTTACTACTCACGCGGCGAAGCAAAGCAGCCATTTCTTCGTCGCTCAAACTCGCAAATAGTGGCGCCTTGCGCAGTACCTTTTCGGTGGCATCGTTCATAGGACGTCATTGCCAGCAGGGCGCAGCCGCGCCGGGAACGCGAGGCTCATTGTAATTGGAAACGGGTGGAGTAGCTATCCGAGCGGAGGCTATTCCTCGCGCGACTCACGATCAACGCGCCCGACAAACGAGTTCAAGGCGACGCAACAAAGAAAGAGAAGTCCCGAAAAGATCGCCGCGGGCAGCGCGGTTTCGGTATGCCCGGCAAGCAGACCCTCCAGAGCCGCGCTCAACAGCCAAATCTGGACGATCACCAGCAGGACAATCAACGCCATAGCCCCATCCATCGCCACGAGGCCCTTCCTTTGTTTGGAAAAATCACGGTCCGCCATATCAACGCACCTTCACGCCAATGGCCACAAATTCCTGGCCCTGCCGCTCCAAAAGGATGCGAGGCAAGCGCCGAGGCGGAGGTCCCTGGAGAACGGAACCATCCGTCGCGGAAAAATAGCCGTGATGACAAGGGCAAGCCAATCGATTCGTTTCCTTCTCATAATAAACCGCGCACGAGAGATGCGTGCACTTCTGGCTGAAGGCGTTGTATTCGTTTTCTGCGGTCCGCACGAGGATGCAGCGGTCCGCCGCCGTCGGATACGCAAACAATTTGACACCGCCTACGGGAATCTCTCCGATCCCGGCCACCATGGAACGCGGAAACACAACGCTCCTTGTGAAATACGAGCGTGCCAGAATCCAGAGGTTGCCCACGAACATGCCGAGACTCGCGAGTGTCAGGAATTTTGTGAACTGACGCCGGGACACGTAGCGCTCATCCGCGGCGTGAATTGAGAACTCCTCCTTCCAAAGCGCCTCCGAGTCAGGCTTCCGGAAGAGCGGCATAGGTCTCCTCCCAGATGTGATCGAGAACGTCGAGAGAAATGGACTCCGTGTTGGCGGGAACCATCACGTGCACCTTCGTCGTGATGCGCTGCTTGCCGAAGTAGAACACATTCGACGGCTTCTCCCGTCGCCACGCGATCTGTTCGGGGCGCACGTAGGCCAGCGCCTGGCTCGGGCAGACGGTGGCGCACATGGGCCGTTTGCCGATGGACGTCCGGTCGTAGCACATGTCGCATTTCATCATCTGTTCGCGCTCGGGGAAGATCTTTGGAATCCCGAACGGGCAAGCGAGAACACAGTTGGAGCAACCGATGCAGCGTGGCTTCAGCGACGACTGCACGACGCCATCGTCACCCTTCTTGATGGCGTCCGCCGGACAAACCATGGCGCAGGTTGGCTCGTCGCAATGCCAGCAAACGAAAGCCGCCGAGGCGGTCGTGCCCTTGCGGTCGATAAAATCGAAATTGATCATCGACTGTCCGCGATGTGTTTCGCATTCCTCGCAGGCGTTCAGGCACGACTGGCAGCCGATGCAGCGTGAAGGGTCCACATAGAATTCGTAGCCGTGCATCAGGCGTTCCCTTTCGCTTCCTGAATCGCCCATTCGGGGGGGCTTGTCACTTTCTGCAACCGGCAGGCCGATACTTTGAACTCCGGGATTTTGCTGCGCGGGTCGAGTGTGCGATGCGTCAGACGATTCGCGCTGCGGTCGCCCGGCCAATGGTACGGAATGAACACGGTATCCGGACGAATCGTGCGCACCACCATTGCTTGCAGCGTAATTTGGCTGCGGCGCGAACTCACCGTAACCCAGTCTCCGTCGGCGATGCCGTATTGCTGGGCAAGACGCGGATGGATTTCAATGCGTGGATTCGGGTACTGCTTCAGCAACGCGCCGATGCGCCGCGTCTGCGTCCCGGACAGATATTGGCTTACTACGCGGCCAGTCGTCAGGTACACCGGATAATCAGCGGAGACCGGGTCGCCGCTTTCGCGCCATTCGGTCACGACGAAGTGATGTTTGCCGTCCGGATGATACGAGCGGCCATCCTCGAACAACCGCGGCGTTCCCGGATGATCCAGCGAAGGACACGGCCAGAAGACCCCCAGGTTTTGATCGATCTTTTCGTACGTGATGCCATAATAGTCGGCGTGGCCGCCGTGTGAGGCTTCCCGCAATTCCTCGTAGATCTCCCGCGTCGTGTGGTAAGGGAAATACTTCGCCTTGCCAAGACGCTTCGCCAGCTCACAATAAATCCAAGTATCGCCTTTCGCGTTTCCCGGAGGATCGACGGCCTTGCGAATATGGATGACCCGGCCTTCCACCGTGCAGCCAATACCCTCCTCTTCCTCCTGTAGGCTTCCGGCCAGCACGACGTCGGCGTAGTGCGCGGTCTCTGACAGGAAGAAGTCAATCACCCCAAAGAACTCCAGTTTCTTCAGGGCCTCGTGCGTGAAGTTCGCATCCGGCAGGGAGACCAGGGGATTGAAACAGCAGGAGAGCAGTGCCTTGATTTCTCCTCGGTGAATGGCCTCCATGATTTCCACCGCAGAGTAGCCGGCCTGCGGAATTTCTTCCGGTGCGATACCCCAAACCTTGGCCGTGTGCGCGCGGGCTTCCGGGTCGCTAATCGATCGCTGCCCCGGAAGCTGGTCACATTTCTGGCCGTGCTCCCGCCCTCCTTGACCATTGCCTTGTCCCGTGATCATCGCGCAGCCGGCGCCTTCACGTCCGATGTGCCCGGTAGCGAGGCAAAGATTAATCAATGCCAGGCAGTTCTCCACACCTTTCGATTGGTGTTCGACGCCACGGGCGTGCAGGGCGATCGCGCGTTCCGCCTTCGCAAACAGGTGCGCGGCGCGTTCGATGGATTCCGGAGGGACGCCCGTTTTCTCAGCCACGGTCCGTGGGTCCCAGACCCGCACCGACTCCGCCACGGCAGAAAACCCGGTCGTGTACTGGTCGATGAACTCGCGCTTTTCTAGCCCATCACGCAACACAACATGGAGGAGTCCCAGGTACAATGCCAAGTCCGTGCCCGGACGCACCGGGAGATACACGTCGGCGTTGCGGCAGATCGGTGTCATCCGTGGATCCACGACCATGAGCTTTCCACCCCCATCCCTGCAGCGCCAGATGTAGTCAGTGGTAATGGGTGCGCACTCTGCGACGTTTGCGCCGGCGACAAGGATGACCTGCGCCTTCGGAATATCGCTCCAGGGCAACGGGCTGCGATCCACACCGAACGCCAGCTTGTAAGCGGTTCCCGCGGAGACCATACAGAGCCGGCCGTTGTAGTCGATGTGCCGGGTGCCGAGCGCCACGCGCGCAAACTTTCCGAGCAGGTAGGACTTTTCGGAGATGAGCGAAGCGCCGCCATAGATGGCCACGCTGTCCTTACCGTACTTCTGCTGGATCTCCTGTAAACGCTGTGCTGTGAAATCGAGCGTTTCGCCCCACCCAGCGGCGCGAAAACCATTCGGTTCCCGCAGCAACGGATCGAGAAGGCGGTCGGGATGGCCGCCCTGCAGATAACGCTTCACGCCCTTGGGGCACAGCATCCCGTGGTTGAAGGGAAATTCCTCCCAGGGCTCGAAGCCGATCACCTGGTTCTCGCGCACTTTGAGCTGAATCCCGCACTGCTGCCCGCAGAAACAACAGTGCGTCTTCACCAACCGATGGGCGGGATGTTCTGATTCATTTTGCCATCCACCTGTCGGAACAAAGGCAGGGTGTGGCCCAAACCGGTCAAGGAGCGTTTTCGAGGAGGCCGGAGGTTCAGCCACGCGTTTCCTCCTTCAATTGGAGTTGTGCTAGTGCCAGCGATTTTCGCTTGCACGCGGGGCAGATTTCCTGCCAGGTGGCGTCCCCAACGGCGTAGTCAAAGCCAACCTGGGGCAGAACCTTCTTCAAGTCCTCGATGTGCATGTGCGACGCGAAGCGTTCGCCACAGCGCTTGCAGATCTCCGGTTCACCCGTTTCACCGGCCGCCTGGTAAAGCTTGACCCCCAGTTGCGCCGGACGCTGGAAAATGTGGAAGAACTTGCCGAAGGGCAAATAGAGCAGTGCGCTGATCACTGTAATGGCGTGCAGGATGGCGAGGAAACTGTAGAACTCCCCGCGAAGCCAGCGTTGCGAGACGGTCAGCGCCAGGCCGGTTACTGAAATGGCGAACAGCAGAATAATAGGGAGGAAATCCAGCGAGAACGACTGCACCGCCTGTGCGCCACGATCTCGGAAGCGCCGCCACAATGACAATCCGATCCCGCCCAGCACCAGAAACGCGGAAATATCCAGCCCGTGAAAGAGCAATTCGGCGAACAAGGTGTGCAGCCGGAAGGTCATGGCGCGGAAGCCGTAGACGAGCACGACGTAGGTGTTTTGATCGTCGGGGAGCGTCTGGAAAGAGATCCATCCGAAGACTAACGGAAACGTGATCAGGACCGCGGTGACACAACCCCAAAAAATCAGTTGATGCATCCACCAGCGAAGCGCCGACCGTTTGTGGATGAAGGTCTGCGCTGCGAGATTTTTCACCGCGAGCCCGAGAAGACGAACGGAACTCTTGAGAATTCCCTGCCGCCAAAAGAGTTGCCAGCCACGCTCCCAATATACGCGCGTGGGAGGCTTGTCGAGCCAAACGCGATAGTGATACACCACGCCCCACGTGGCGAAGATGATCGCGAAAGTGTAAATGACAAGCGCCGGGTCGAAGTTCTGCAAATTGCGCGATCCCACGACGATGGCTGCAACGAGGAGACCGGTAAAGAGCGTCGCGGTTACGCCGGCGCGCAAGCGGTCTGCGGTCCTGCGCAAGTGCGGTGGGAGGCCGAGTTCCTGCTTTTCCTGTCGCGGAAGAAAAATAACTGCATTTACACGCCACAGGGTCACCGCCATTAGCGACAACAGGAGAAAGCCCGGCCAGACCGTGTGGAGACGATCGCGGAAGAAACCGAGTAGCAGGGGCGGGAAAAATCCGCCGAGCCCGCCCATGGCGCCGACGAGTCCCGTGACGGTGCCCACCTGTTTCGGAAAATACTGCGGCACGAGCTTGAACACCGCTCCGTTTCCGACGCCCAACAAAAATGCGCAGCCGAGCGCGCCTGCCGTAAAGGGCAGCATCGACGGCCACGCCATCAACAGCGCCAATGGCGCGATGCCGAGAAACACGGCGTTCAAGACCCGGGCACCTCCGATCTTGTCGGCGAGCCAGCCCCCCAGGGGACGGGCAAGCGTCGCGAGAACTACGAAACCGGCAGTCCGGAACCCCGCATCGGCCGCCCCCAACCCGAATTGGTCCTTTAAAAGAGCTGGCAAATAGATCGAGAAAGCGACGAATCCACCGAAGGTCAGAAAGTAGAAAAGTGAGAGCACCCACGACAGTCGCTCCCGTGCCGGTCCAAGCATTTCTCCAAGCCCGGATGGTCGCGCCGCTTGGGGCGAATTCCTCGCCACTGCGTAGAAGGCAACTCCCCACGCAACGAGAAGGACCGAAGCGCCGCGGAAGATGTTCTGCCAACCGATGATTACCCCAAGCACAGGCCCGAGAAACACTGCTGCGGATTGCCCAATATTTCCGAGACCGTAGACGCCCAGAGCCCCGCCTTGTTTATCCGGCGGGAACCAGCGCGACACAAAACCGACGCCCACGGCAAACGAGCTCCCGGCAATGCCGAGAAAAAAGCCCACGACGAGCAGGTTTTGATAGCTGCCGACTCTCGGAACCAGAAAGGCTGGCACCGCCACGGTCATCATTAGCAAAGTGAAGATCAAACGTCCGCCGAACCGGTCGGCGAGCATTCCGGTCACAATTCGCATTAGTGAACCCAGCAGAACCGGAACCGCAACGAGGAAGGCCGTTTGCGTGGCGTTCAGATGAAACGACTCGCGGAATCGCGGAGCAAACGCGCTGATCAGCCCCCAAGCGGCAAAGCACACTGTGAACGAAATGGTGCCCAGTGCAAGTTGCCACTTCGCGCAGGATGCCTTCTGAGTTCCATCCGTGGGCATGATGCCAGTGACCTTCCTCTGCGAGAACAGCTAAGCGCAGAAAGCGAGAGGGTCGGAAGGGAGCTTCAGCATACATCGCCTGCTCTGTCTCCGCCAATCGAAACAGTCGGCACAACCCCCGCTGAGCCCAGCCCCTTGCTCAATATTTCACACCCCAAACTCTGTTCGTTCTAACGGGGGTTGCCGGCGGGAGCCAGTTGCGGCAGCCCGACCGTCATGGGCTCGTTCACCGCGTGACTCTTTTGCAGTACGAACGTGCACAGGATATTAACTGTGAAAACGGAAAGAGCCATCAGCTCGATCAACGCGGACGCGGGCAAAAAATGCCATGCCCACGTTGCATAACCCTGGTACGCCAGCACCTCACAGCAAACACGAAGCGTGCATCCAAGCGTCAACAGAAACAGCCCCACAAACATCAGCCTTGGACTCCACAGCAAGCGCATCCCGGCGAACGCCGGCAGAATTCTTTGTCCGACGCCGAGAATCATCGTGGCCACGAAGCCCACCGTGAGCGCGTGCCG
>DATFTB010000261.1:0-8568 GCA_035262325.1 Candidatus Acidiferrum sp. | reverse complement strand
AACCTACGATATCGTCTTTCACGGCCCGCGCTTCGATCCACAAGGAAAGCTGCTTCGCCCCGCGCGAGTGACGGTTTTCTTCAATGGCGTGCTGGTGCAGGATAACGTCGAACTGACGGGCCCAACGGCGAACAAGGCGCGGCCACCCTATAAACCGGGCCCCGACAAAGCCCCGCTGGCCCTGCAGGATCACGGTAATCCTGTGCGCTTCCGCAACATCTGGATTCGCGAGTTATAGGTCTGAATTCCGGAACCCGAACCGGACCAAATTTGTCTTTTCGAGCCGACGGACGGTGACCTTTGCCGTCCCGGGCCGGGCTGCAAGTTGCATGGGAGGAGTGGGACGCTGCTCGCTTGCGGCCTAGGCAATGCAACGGACGCGAAAAGTGGGAGCCGGGCTGCCCCACCCTGAAACCCTAGGCCCGAAGCAAACCAGCAAATTTCATTGGAGTATTGTCGAAGCCGGGAAAAACCGCCGCGAGGTCGTTCACACCCATGTGCCGGAGAAGGATCTCACCAACGACAGCCCGAAAATCCGTCGTCAACGCCAGGTCGCGCCCTTCATTCAATTGGTGATCATCGAGCCCCGGCCATTTTCCATAAACCCGCCCACCCTTCACGTTCCCGCCCATCACAAACATGCAGTTGGCGTGGCCGTGGTCCGTCCCGCGGTTGCCGTTCTCCTTTGCCGTGCGGCCAAACTCGCTCATTGTCACCACCACGATATCCGCCATACGGTCGCCCATATCCTGATGAAACGCCGCCAGCGACTGGCCGAGGTCCTTCAGCAAATTTGCAAGCTGCCCCTGCGTCCCGCCTTCATTCACGTGGTTGTCCCAGCCGCCGCAATCGAGGAACATCACTTCCACACCGACGTTAGCCTTGATCATCACGCCGATCTGCTGGAGCCGCTGCCCGATGGGATTTTTGGGATAGTCCGCACCGTTTCCCGGGGGAAATTTCGAAGTGTCAATCTTCCGTAGCAGGTCGATGGCCTCGAATGTCTCCGTTGCTGTTCCGTGCAGCGCATGGTCCACAGTTTGCGCGTACATCGCTTCAAACCCGCTCTCGACCACGTTCGTCATTGCAGGCGACTGTGGCTGGACCTTGAACTGGCGCAGATCCGGCACGGCGATCGCCGCTGTCTTTCCCTGCAACATGCGCGGCAAGCTCGGCCCCATCGCCACGACGCGAAACGGCGATGCATTCTCTTCGGGAATCGTGCCCACAGCGCGATCGAGCCAGCCGTCCTCGGTCGACTTAATCCCCGGGGTCCCCGACTCCATGTAATCCTGCGCATCGAAATGCGACCGCGTTGGATCGGGCGACCCCGCCGCGTGCACGACCGCCAACTGATTCTTGTGGAAAAGCGGCTCGAGCGGAGCCAGGCTGGGATGTAATCCGAAAAACCCGTCCAGGTCGATGGCCGCCTCACCGCCGCCGCGCTTTGGTTGCGGAATCGCGATCGAAGGCCGCATCCGGTAATAGTTCGGCTCAGCAAAAGGCACAACGATATTCAACCCGTCCGCGGCGCCGCGCTGGAACAGCACAATGAGCTGCTTCTTCCCTGTCCCGGTTGTCGACGCCACGGCCCGCTGCAGGAACGCCGGCATCGTGCTCAGGCCGACAAGCGCAACGGCACCCCGCTGTACAAAGTAACGCCGCGAAAATCTCGCCGGCCTCAGCCCTTCGCAACACGAATTGCTCATCACAACTCCTTTGGAGGATCGCAGGCGGGATGCCCGTGTTCGAACCGTAAAGCAGGATTCCTACTGCGGCACTCCAAACTACCTTCTCTGAAACTCCGGCGCGCCCAGCACGAGTCCCGTCACGACCCCCAAATCCACCTGCTTCACCGGATCATCCAGTTTCGCTTGCACTACCTGCGGATTCTGCAATTGTTTCTCGAGCGTATCCACGGTCCCCGGCGCAGCCTGGCCTCCCAAAAACACCAGCACGGCCCGGTCCAGCGCAGACTTCGGGTCCTTTTCGATGTCGCTTCCAAGCACTGCCGCGACGTCGCTTCGGGACCCGCGCACTTTATTCCCCGCTAACGCCAGGGAAAAATTCAGCCGGTTCAGCAGCGCGCCCGTGTTCACCCAGGCTTCCGCCTTGTCCGCATACCCCGTCGGCGGCTGGCACTGATAAAGTGGCTGGCCAATTCTTGCGACCCACTGCACCAGGGGCATCGGCGTGTCCACATCCGTTCCGAGCGCTCTCACCGAACTGACCACCAACTCGAACGGCGTCTTGATCTTGGCCCGGTAAGCTTCCCTGGTCCAGAACTCCGGCGAATAAATCATCGTGCGCATCACTTCCCGGATGTCTCCATCGGACCTCTGGAATGTCCTGGCCATGCGTTCCACGAGTGCCGGTGGCGGGTCGTCGGAAACAAACCGCCGCGCCAGCTTTGTCGAGATAAACTTCGCGGTGCTTGGATGTTTCGCAAGCATCTCGATCACCTGCTCGCCGTCTTTCATCCCCCCGGCATGAATCTTCTTTCCTAGCACCATCTTCGCTGTCGGGTCGTGCATCCTTTCATCAAACTTGAACTGCGCAACCTCTCGCGGTTTTTCAATCGTCCAACCTGTGAAGCACCGCGCCACTTCGGTCACATCCTTCTGCTTGTACCCGCCATCCACTCCGAGCGTGTGCAGTTCCATCAACTCCCGCCCGTAATTCTCGTTCAGCCCCCGTTCCGGTTTCTTCTTGTTCTGGGCGGGCGTCGGCTTCGGGGGGTAGCCGTAGGGCCAGCGCCGCATCTGCTGCCGCATTGCCCGCTGGGCGGCAAGACGTTCCTGCGCGTTCGGATCCACGCTCAGGTAATTGTCCAGGTAGAAAAGCATCGCCGAGCTTTTTGCCGTGGCCGTCAACAATTCCTTGAACTTGCCAAGCATGTGCGGTTCGATCGCATCGCGCTCGTAAGAGGTGAGGTACCACTTCACCTCCCCCTTCCCTGCGAACACGTTGAAGTGGTTGAACCAGAAATCGTCCATCACCTGTTGTAGCTGCCGCTCGCTGTAAATGGCGCGTATCGTCTTCGCCATTGCCAGCTCTTCCACTACGCGCGCGGGCCGCTTGCTGTCGTCGGAGATGGCTTTCGGCACCGCGTTCGGGTCGATGTTCAGCGCATCGTTCTTCCCCAGACCGCGCGTGGCCGGATTCAGCTTCATCGGTGACGGCGTGTCGGGAGGTGCGGCCGCCGAGGAACTCAGATTGTTTTCCCCCGCCGCATTCCGAGCAGCGTCACTCGCGTCCATTCCGCGGGCCATCGCGGTGATGGCGTCGTCCGCCTGTTTCTGTGCGGCTTCGACCGGTGCCAATTCCTGCTTCGGCTGCGCCGCTGGCTTGGCTGCCTGTTTCGGGTTCGGATACTCCGCAAGCAGTTGAGCCGTCGACATGCGCACGGTCGGGTAGGCTTTCAAGCGCACCTCGACAGTACTGTCATCGATCGATTTTGGATTCAGTTGTTGGTCGATCCATTTCGCTAGGCCCGTCTGCCGGATGCGTTCTACATCTCCGGGCCGCGGCCCGTAGGCCAGGCGATTCAGCGCGTGCTCGATGGCTTCATCCGCGCTCAATTCCGTTATCGGCAATCCCTTGAGCGCCGATTCTTGCTTCGACTTTTTGTCTCCGGAGCTCGCTGCCGCGAGCGACGGCAGATCGATTCCGAGCGTCGCAACGCACGAAAGAGCTAGCAGGAACGCGAACACGGCGCGAGGTGTCCAGAAGACAACGGCAGCCCGTGGCGAGGGCTTACCGTACGGGTACTCCACCTCGGAAGAGACCGGTTCTCGCGGCATATGTGCCAGATTAACCCTACCGGCCACGGAAAGTTGCTCTCGGCAGGCCGCCATGTTCCCTAAAGATAGCCGCCGTTCCCGCTGATAAATGGACGGGGCCGCCCATAGGGACTGGAGGAAACCGGAGGTATCCCGCTACCCGACTCCTGCGCTAATTGCTCATCGTGAATTCCACCGGCCGCATGGGCGCTTGATGGTTTTGTCCGTCCACGGCCAGCAGCACGAGCCGGTAGCTGCCCGGCGCGAGATCCTTGAGTTCCACTCGCAGCGCAAACGGCACAACCGGATTGCCCTTATGTACGAAGCTATCGAGCGGCACGCCGCCCGTGAAAAACACCTCTTTGTCCGTGGCTTTATCAAAGATCCGGTAACCGGAGACAACCTTCATCGCCGGATCGGTCTTCAACAGAGGTTCATACAATTCCGAATACAGCGTGACATTGTCCGTCTTCTTGAACTGGTAGTTTGCTGCCGGATTGATCTGCACGCCGTTGATGATTAGCGGTGTGCGGTCCTCAAGCAGCGTCGCATCCACTTCCGTCGGAATCTCATCCACCTTCTGGAGGTTGGTTGACAGCACGACGCCACCCAGGGTGAATTTCTTCCCGTCATAGCTGTCGATTTGCAGCGGCGACTCGAATTTCGCGAAGCCCTCTCCGCCGCTGCTGAGCACAACCGCGAGTTTGTAAGTTCCCGGTGCGGCATCAAACTGGTTCTGGTAACGGTATGGCTGTTTCGAAAATGCCTTCCACTCATCCTTGTCCAGTTCAAAATTCAGCGTGTCGCTGAATCGCGCCCCAACGGATCCATCAGGTTTGTATGCGATCCCCAGCACGTTCACGTTCGCGTGATATTTTCCCTTGTCCTTGTTGAAAACGAGCGACTCTCCCGGCACTTCCATCACCAGGTTTACCCGCGCCACATTCGGCCCAGTGTAAAAGTAAGGCGCCTGCATCGCCCCGTGAATCGTTCCTGCCTGTCCCCCGGCCGCTTGCGCTTCCATCTGCTTCTCGAGCGGCTTTCCTTCAAGCGGATCCGCCGCCCGCGTATTGCAATACCCGCTGCGGGACCGCACTTCCGTTCCACCCTTATTCACCTTCACCCTCAGGGAGTGGCAGCTGCCTTCTTGCGCAGCTGCCGGGACGTATCCCAACACATAGAACTCATCCAACTCCCTGGTCATCTTTATCAGCCCGCCCAGTAGGTCATTGGTGTTAAAAATCGCGAACCCGCCTGTGCCCTCGGCAAGCATCTGCAGCATTTGCTGATTGACGCTGGCTGACGGAGGGAGCTGAGGCAAAAGCACTCCCGGCTGGTTCATGGGATTCGCGTAGTAGTTCGAATAGTTCGTATTGACGGGCCTCGCACCGCCGCCACCCCCCGCGCCTCCGGTACCGCCCGACCCACCTTTGCCTCCTCCGGTTCCTCCCGTGCCACCCGTCCCGCCCTTGCCTCCTCCGGTTCCTCCCGTTCCACCCGTCCCGCCGCCCTTGCCTCCTCCTGCTCCGCCCGTACCTCCGGTCCCGCCGCTGGGCACTCCGCCATGCCCACCGCCCGAGCCAGCCCCCGAACCGCCGCCACCGGGCTTTTGCGCACCAAAAAGACTCGAAGCTGAATAACTTGCCGCCAGCAACCGCGGCCGGCCCTCGCGAGAACGGTCAGGCAACAACGTCGCCGTCCGACTCGCGTCGCTCTGGTCGCGATTCAGTCTGGTGTTTGGCCCGACCGTCGGACTTCCCGTCGTCAATCCACGCACGTCGAGCGTGTAGACAGCCACATTTGCCTTGTTGCAAGCGTCGATTGTCGCGGTCAGTTCCGAAATGCGCTCGGTGTCCAGCGGAAATCCTGCGGAAAACAGGATCAGCATCTTCCGTCCAGGCACCGCACGCAGGTTTTTCGCCAGACTGCGCACCGACAGGAGCATTGTTCGAGCGCCGTAGTCCGCTTCTGCGTTGCTGATGGCTCCGAGCCCCGTGGTTGCCAACGTGACCGGCTGGGTTGTCTGTCCGTTCGTTTCAATATGTGGGGAATTGATTCCATTCACCGCCGCCTTCAACAACTCGCCATTTGCAGTGAAGTTTTGTTGAATCACCAGGCTCCCTCCGAAGTTCACAACGGCCATCAATCGGTCCGTTCCCCCGCCGGTCTCGATGAATTTTGCCGCCGCCGCTCGAGCCTGCATCTGATCCGGCATTGTCATCGAGGAATTGTCGAAAAACAGAATGATGTAGTGCTTCTGGCCAGCCGGCTGTATCTTCGTGTCGGATCCAAACGAGAAACTTGTAATGGCCTGCTCTTTGTTGTCTTCGAACACCTTGAAATTTTCTTGCGTCAGGTCCCGGATGTAGTTACCTTTCTTGTCCGTCACGACCGTGTCCACCAGCACGATGCGCGATTCGGTCTTGATAACCGGAGCGACCGGCGGCGTTTGTTCCGTTAGCGTCGTAGGTCTAGCCGGTTCCTGCGCACGCGCCACCGCCGCCAGCCACAAGATACCTCCCGCCGCCGCAAGCGCGGCGATCCTTTTCCGCGCTGGATAGCCTCTTCTTTCGCAGCTCATGACCCCCTCCCGCTCCTAATAAGGAATCACCACTGACCCATTCTTCGCCGCCATTTGCGCGCCTTCGGAATCCCGTATCACTTGCCTCACCACGTATTTTCCGGGCTTCACGTCGAAACTCGACTTCATCGTCAATCCGGTGTTGCTCAGCCTTTCATAGGTCTTGTCCAGTAGGCGCATCTCCAGGATTTTTTCCCCGCCGATCACGTAGTTCCCGTTTTCGTCGAAAATTACCGTCGCCACGGTCAGCTGATCCCAGTTGCGGCCCTCGGCCTTTCGAAAATGCAGCCCCTTTACGTCGATGTGCGACACTACGCTCAAGTGCGCGCCGGGCTCATCGGTCTTGAAATACTGTGTCTGCAAATCGAAAGGCACGTCCATCATCTCGTCCTGCGAAAATACCGCCTCCTGAATTTCCGTCTTCGCCTGCTCCTGCGGATCATCAAGCTTTCTCGGGGCGTAGTAGCCTCTTCGCGCCTGAATGCTGTATTTCTGCTTTGCCGTTAACTTCACCTTCAAAACGTGGTACGTTCCGTCCATTTTTTGGTTCTGCGGCGAGAACCCCAGCACATAGGACACTTCCGGCGCCGCACCCGCCCTTAACAAGCCGCCCTTCAAATCATTCGAATTGTGAAAGAACGTTCCTCCGGTCCCCGCAGCGAAGTCGTCGAGCACAAACTGCGATTCAAACTGCTCGGCTGACCGGTAGGTATTCTTGTAACCCGACGTCATCACTGTGTCCGTCAGCGGCTTGGTGATGTCGCCGCCGATTTCTGGAGTGTAGAGCCCGCGCGCATCAATCGTATTGATGACAATGCCGGCCCGCGTCGCGCGGTCGATGATTCCCATCTCGTCCAGGTGCTGCGTCGTCAACATAAATCCCGGGGAGACAAACACCAGGATGCGTTCTCCCGGCATTCCTCCTAGCCGCCGTAACGCGTCTTCGAGGTGCCGGTAGCCATATTCGTTGTCCGTGTCTCCGGCCGTCAGCTCTTGCGTCAGCGCGGATAGGGCCACGGACTGTGCGGCTGAGAGCATCTTCTGATCACCGTGAAATTGGCAATTCAGCACCTCTTCGGTGACCACGCGGATGACCTGGGAATCATTCTTGTTCATGGCCTGGTCCGCCATGTAATGGGTCACGTCCGGGCAATTCGTGACGCTGTTGGTCTTGCCCACCATGGCCCGCTCGGTAACGGCCATCATCTTTCGCTCCAGCGCCTCCTTGTCGCTGGTAAATTCCTGCGTCACCTCTCCTGAAGTCGAGTAAATGCCCATGCGGTCGGTCGGCGTCAGGCTATCAATCAGGGCCTTGGTGTTCACGCGCACGAAGGTAACGTCGGAGTTGCTCAGGTGTATGTCGTCAAGAAGCAGCGCCACAAAGCGTTGTGGAATTGCCACCAGCCCGTTCGCGTTCTCGCCGACTTCGCCGCCTTGCGTCTTGGCCGCCACCTCCGCCTTTTCCCTCCGCGACTGCGGTGTTTCGATGCCAAACGTGCTGATCACCTGCGGCTTTCCTTGGTCGTAGACCTGGAAATCGTCGCGCTTCAGATTCTCGACCGGCTTGCCGTTCTCATCGCGCACCACTACGCGGACCTGTACAAGGTTCACACGAAGCTTGAATGTGGTATTGGTGTCCTTCGTCGAGACTTCCGTTTTTGCATCAGGGTTTGTTTTTGCCGCCTGCTGCGGCGGGGCTGTCCGGTCGGCTTGAGGCGTCGCGTTGCTTCCTGGCTCTTGCCCGCTCGCGCACGCGACCGAGACGAGCAAGCCCACGATAAGACTGAACCAACAGCGGTAGCCGCCTTGCGCTTCTCGGTAAACGTGAACCCGCCTCATCCCTTCCCTTGCCCCCGTTTTTTTTTGACCTGTTGCCCTGGCGCACCGGTGAGCTTCCAAGGTCGTCACAGCGCGGGTGGGACCCCTTGACCATACCTCCCGGTTTTTTGCGTGTCAACGAGCGGCGCCTCTTTCCAGGAACTTCGTAAGTTTTGAGGCCATAAGCGAAAGCGTGCCGCACGGAGTGCTGGTTTCGGGTATTGGACAAATGGTTGGAGAACGAAAGCCATTTTCGGGTGGGGAAATCCTGCACGGGCTGAACCCGGGAAAGTCACTCGATACTTCGAAGGAGTGGATTCCGTTTCAGGGTTTGCAGGCGCGAGTTCCTGGCCATTTCAACTGGTATCCGCAGGACAGGGCCGAAAA
>DATFTB010000260.1:0-63133 GCA_035262325.1 Candidatus Acidiferrum sp. | reverse complement strand
CAAGGGCATGAACAAAGGAATGGCGCACCCAGGATTCTTCTACATTGACGCCGAGGGAGTCACTCGCGAGAAGTATTTCGAAGCAAAGTACACGAACCGCTTCACCGCGAACAATGTTATTGGGAGGCTTTTCCCTGAACTGACCCAGGAAGTGAGCCACACCGCTGATGAGGCTCATCTTCGACTAACGCTCTTGCAATCGGACCGTACTGTCGTACCCGGCAGCCGGCTAACGCTCATAGTTCATGTGGAGCTCCCGCGTGGCGTGCACGTCTACTCCCCGGGAGTCAAGGGCTACAAACCGATTCAGCTTGTGTTGCACGCATCCGGAGGAATCGAACTCGCACCCGCAATCTATCCGAGCTCCAAGATTCTGTACTTGCAAGCCATTAAAGAGCAGGTACCAGTTTTCGAAGGCAAGTTCCAAATCGCGCAAGATGTCACCATGCCTGTCTCGAAGGTAGGAGTTGGTGTCCGAGCTATGCTCGGGGCCGCAAAGACAGTTTCGATTTCGGGCGAGTTGCAGTATCAGTCTTGCGACGCGACGATTTGTTATCCACCTACGTCCGTACCTGTGAAATGGGAATTAGGAGTTGAACCACTTGACCTTCACCGATCTCCCGAAAACATACGGCACAAGTAGGCACAGGGACGGCGATGCGGAGCAGATCGTCAGTCTGCGGAAAGTGCTAAACGGAGGAGCGAACATGCGGATTGCCCCGGCGAGTCCTGAAAACGCGAAAGAGTTCGATACCGTATTCGTGATAACGGAGGCTGTTATGGGGTTCGCGCCCAACAGTATGCTGATCATGGCGCGATCCTGAACTCCTCGCTGCCTTTGCCGAGCTCTGTGCGGTAATCGTCGTTCGCCTCGGCCCGAGACCGCGATCGTAATACAATTCACATCCGGGGAAAACATCATGAGCGACAATCGCATATGTTTCTAAGGTTCGGATCGGGCGCAAGGTGGGACCGCTGCGTATTGCTTATTTGCCCGGCGAATCGCAGCCGGTGACCTTCAGCGTCCACGGAGCCATCGCTAAGCATCACAAGATTGACCCAGGGGCACTCAGGGAGTCTCACGCGTCAACCTTGGACTATGTCATTGCGGCCACTGCCGGTTGAATGATGGGCACGTTTGAAGGCGGGCTGGAAGCGCGCCAAATCGATGCCAGCAAGTGATCCGCCGCATCCACATCGTCGCCTCGCCGCAGCAGAAGACGTGAGAAGCAAGGTCGAGCGCGCGCACGAAATGTTCGCTATGCATTGTCCTCTGTTTCGCACCCTGCACAAAGCCATTCAACTTACCTCCTCTCGGACTCTTGAACAACCCACGATCGGTTCCCCCGCCTGACAGTGCCCTCCAATTTCTTTTTTATCTGGGGAGGGGGATTCGCCGGCGTGGTGCGACTCTCAGCTTAGGTGCTAGGAACAGTCATCTCAAGACCTTGTTCCAGTACTGCGGCGCGCAAACGTCGCGCCTTCACATACTCATCGTAGGGGGTTCGTTATGAAAGGTCGAACTGTCGTTTTGCGTTGTGTGGTTATGCTCGTGGTGATCTTTATGCTAGTGGGCATCTCCGCGAGCGCGGCAGCAGCTCAGGACGATCCAGGGGCGGTTTATGTCCTCACAAACCAAACTGCAAATTCAATTTTGGTATTCGCCCGCGCCGCGGACGGAAAGTTATCTTTTTCCGGGAAATTTGCGACTGGTGGTGAAGGTGCAGGAACAGGGGTAGACCCCCTGGGCTCACAGAGTTCCCTAGTGCTCGGGAATGGCCATCAGCGGCTTTTTGCTGTCAACCCTGGGAGCAATGATTTGTCCGTCTTTGCAGTGAACGGCCTGAACCTTGGGTTACTCGACAGGGTGAGTTCCGGTGGCGTGATGCCGGTGAGCGTCGCCGTTCACGAAAATCTGGTGTACGTGGTGAATGCCGGCGGGACTCCGAACATTCAGGGCTTCTTCGTCGAATCGTCCAGCGGACACCTTATCCAAATACCAGGCTCTTCACAAGCGCTCCCCGGAGGAGCATCCGCAAGTCCGGGCCAGATCGGCATCTCACCAGACGGTGACGTGCTGCTCGTAACCGAGAAAAGCACCAACCAAGTCGACACCTGGACCTTAACCGATGAAGGCCTTCCCGTGAATGGCAAGGTCGCCATTTCTAGCGGAGCCGTCCCCTTTGGTTTCACGTTTCTCCGTCGAGATGTCGCTCTCGTCACTGAAGCCGGGCCGAGTGCCCTCTCCTCGTATGAGGTCAGTGACGACGGAACGCTGCAACTGATCACCGGAACGGTGCCGGACACGCAAAAAGCGAATTGCTGGGTCGCCGCCACAAAGAACAATCGTTATGCCTACGTTACGAACACGGGTAGCGGAACCATCTCCAGCTATCTTATTTCGCCGGACGGCTCCCTCAGACTGCTCAACGCGACTGCCGCAGTCACGGGACCGGGAACTGCCCCCATCGACTTTGCGCTGAGCAAGGACAGCCACTTTCTTTTTGTCCGCCTCGGAACCAAGGGCTTGGTGGCTGGTTTTCGCGTGGAAAGTGAGGGCAGCCTTACACCACTGGGGACTATAGGCGGAGTCCCCGCCGGCGCCCAAGGGGTCGCAGCGCGTTAGTGCTTTTGGTGCCGGCCCTCGGAAATATTTGATCAGCGTCACAAGTTGTGAATTGCGCTGTACGCACGTTCCGACGACGGTAGAACTCACCTCTGGCTGAAAAACTGTGCTTGGCAACTTGCCCATGGTACATTTCTCCCCAGTGCTGGCGAAGCACTCAAAGCGAACCGGTGTCACTGGCCGTATCGTCGGCTGACAATGGGTGCGGTTGCCAGGGACATGCGGCAGCAGGCCACCGAATCGAACATCCATTGTGGGATCTCTAGGAGCCGAGCTCCTGGCTTCTCATCGAGGCCACACTGGAACACAGCTCGCCCATTTCTGGTGCAGGTTTCGTGAACAGCCACTGCGCGAGCGTGCCAAGGATGCCAACGGACTTCTCGTGATGCAATATCCTCTCACGGCTAAAACACGGGTTCGAATCCCGTTAGCGGCAAAGATTAAACTTCCACTGAGAATACGCGGAGCGACCTGATTGTAAGTTTATCGAGGCCGCGTGAGCAATAAACCGGCAAGTGCTTGGTAAAAACGATGTAACCGGACAGGTTGTGATCAGCACCCAATTCGGACCGTCTCAGTTTTCGATGCCATTCCTTTTCCCTTGCCACTGCCACTGTCGGCGAGTAAGATTCGCGTTGTTTCGGTTTTTCCTCCACGCATCCAGAAGAACGAGGTGCGTACTCCATGGTAACTGGCCGAACCCCGCCGACTTTCGACCTCCCTGGATACCTAGAGCTTGTGGACCGGCCCGCTGAAGCAACCCCGTCTGCTCTCAAGCGGCGTCTGCGATCCAGAACTTACGTTTCCTCGATCTTCGCAACCCTTACGATCGCGTTGTAGTCCGGCTCCCCAGAGGAGACATCAATGTCCTTCTGAGACAGCAAGCAGTTGCCTTCGGGCCAGTGGACCTCGAGGTTGCCCTGTTTGATTTGGTCAATCTTCGCCCGTCCAGAATAACTTCCGACGCTGGAAGTAAGGCGAAGCGGCTCGCCGTTCTTGATGCCGAGGCGTATCGCGTCTTCCTGCGAGATGAGAACGTCGTCCCGCGAGGCTCCGGTCAAGGGATCGCTTGGTCTCTGTACCATAGAATTGAACTGCTTGGCGCGCCGCGTGGAGAGGTAGAACAGGCCTTCGCGCGGCCGGCGCTCTTTCGGGATGACTGGGGAGAAATGCGCCTTACCATCTCGGGTGGCGAATTTGCCGTTGCCAAAAAGCGTTGGTCCGCCCCACTGGAAGTTGTCGCCTTCCTTCGATAGCCTTTCGATCCCTGCGTAAAGGGGAATGGCCCTGCCAATCTCATCACGGATCTGCTGCGTTGACGTGAAGCGAACCGCGTGTGCTAGGTCCGGCCGTACACGAGCGGCCACTTCGCCAAAAACTTCCCATTCCGATTTCGCCGAACCGATTCGCCGGCCGGGAATTTCGGGAGAAAAGATAATTCGGCGTTCGGTCGAAGTCTCAGTCCCGCCGCCCGGAGACTCGTATCGGGTCGTGGCCGGGAAAAGCACGACGGCGTCTTTGGGCGGCAACAACATCATTGAGGACAGGCAGAGGTCCTGGTGAATGCGCACTCCGGTATTACTCAGGGCCTGCACCGCCGCGGGGGGATTTGGAAGCGTCTCGAGGAAATTACCACCTACCATCCAGAAAACATCTATCTCACCCTGGTGGGCAGCGGCAACCATCTCTGGCGCGGTGAACCCCTGGAACCTCGGAAGCTGGAAGCCCCACACTTGCTCCAATCGCTCTCGCTGACTCTCATCAAAGCTTGGACCGCAGCCGACTTCCGCTCCTCCTTGAACACCCGAGTGTCCTCGGATAGGCATCAGGCCAACCTTTTCGCGCCCTACCCAACCGCGCACTAGGGCGACATTAATCAGTGCTTCGATTGTCTCCGACCCGTGCTTATGCTGGGTGAGACCCATCGACCAAACGAAGATGCAATTTCGGGCGGACCGCAACATCTCCGCGAAGCGCTTCATCTCCTGGCGTGTCGTGCCGCTTTCTCGTTCGAGAAGATCCCAGTCCTGTTTTTCGATATTGGCCTTTGCCTCATCGAAACTCAGCGTGTGTCTCGAGATGAAGTCATGATCGATCCAGCCTTCGGTCACGAGGACCTTGAAGGTGCCGTTCAAAAACGCCAAATCCCCTCCGATATCGACGGCAAACCATTCATCTGCGAATTTCGTTCCAAACAGTGCCGACTCGGCAACCGAGGGAACCCAGTATCTTTGAAGCCCCGGTTCGAAGTAGGGGTTCACGACAGCGACCTTCGTCCCAGCTTTACGCGCGTAGTATAGGTACTTCATCGTGACCGGTTGGTTGTTAGGCGTGTTCGAACCGAAAAATACAATCAGGTCGGTGCCAATCCAATCGCGGTACGAGCAGGTCGAGGCGCCATAGCCAAGCGTTCTCTTCATTGCAACGGTCGACGCCGCGTGGCAAAGTCGCGCGGAGTTGTCGACATGATTCGTCCCCATCGCACGTGCCGCCTTCTGAACTGCGTAATAGTGCTCGTTCATCATGCCGCGGGAGGTCACATACACCGCGAACCGATGTGGCCCTGTTAGCCGGATCTGTTCCGTCGCGCTAGCGTACGCTTCAGACCATGTGACTACCCGGAATCCTTTCTCGCCCTTCCGTCGGATCATCGGTTCAGGAAGTCGTCCGAGGGCCCTCAAGTCCTGCGAGCTCATCCCAGAGAGTGATGACACATCTCTGAGGCGCTCAGGATCGAGTGCCGAGGCGGTGTTTAAGCGCATTAGTTCCAGGCGCACCATGCAGAGGTGGACACCATCCTGGGTCCAGTCTTTGAGGCCCACCGTCCCCAGTGCACATCCGTCGCAGACGCCGTGCTGTAGGATCCGCCAGGCAAAAGGAAGCTGGTCGCGATTCTCCCAGAGGACCCGCAGCATCTCGGCATACTGGTTCGGCTTGTGCTCGGTCGGATCGCGTGGAATCACAGAGGCCCAAAGCGACGGCTTCCAGCCCATGCTTCATGCTCCAGCGTTATGTGGTCTTAATAGGAGTAGATCTGATCTTACCCCGATAGTGGCTGTGTGTCCCAGACGAATCGCCAGCAGCGCGATACATCGAGAGCTTTCGGCCGCAAACCGGTCCAACCCAAGCCCTTCCGAACTTGCCGTCAGACCGTCGAGAATCATGGCTGCCAGGTCAGTTGATGTTGCCGACGTTGACAGTGTCGCGCAGAAGAAGCTCTTTAAATGCGGCTCGCCGCGTCGGATGTCGTGTCATGTGGTAACACTTTGCTCACCGTGCGTGCGTCCTTGTCCTCTCGTAGGCCCGCGAACTTGGAATGCCGTAGATGGTCGACTTGCGCTTCACAGTGCACCCCTTCATGGCGTGAGCCACCAAATCGCGGGCCCAAAGACTGCTTCGTGTCGACCAGGCAAACCAATCGCACGACTTTCAAACGTTGTATGCAAATCCCGCAGAAGAGCAAGGCGCAATTTGGATTCTTGTCGCATCGGGAGGTACTATGAGCCATTTTACAGACTACGTGACTTCCCGGGACTTAGCCGTGCTCGCGATAACTTCGGGGCAGGAGCAGGCTCGTTCGCGGCGACAAGTTCAGGTCCTTACGACTACAAAAGTTCGGTCATCCATGAACTTGAAATCAGGTTCCACGACGCGGCCGGCACGACTAATCGGGACTTAACGGACCTCTGAGCGGCCTCGTCTGACCTTGACATTCTACTAAAAGCGACATAGCATCCACCTAGAATGTCTACCAGAGAAGAAAAAGGACGCATTGAGTTGTTGCAGGGCACCCTGGACCTGCTAATCCTGCGCACGTTGCTGTTAGGGCCAGCGCACGGGCACGCTATCGCCAAAGCGATTGAGTTCCGCTCCGACGACGTATTGCAGGTGGAGCAAGGATCCCTCTACCCAGCGCTGCATCGGCTGATCAAGCGCGGCTGGATTTCGGTGGAGGACGGCACCTCTGAAAACAACCGGCACGCTAAGTTTTATCGCCTCACGGCAAAAGGCCGGAAACAACTGGCGGCGGAAACCACCAAGTGGGAACAGCTTGCGGGCGCGATCGCGCGGATTCTGCGAGCGACCGAGGAGCGCGAGTGAAGCGGCGCGCCAAACAGCTGCTAAATGATCTGGATCAGGAGATCCGCGAGCATATCGAACTGGCGACGCAAGAAAACATCGATCGCGGAATGACGCCGACAGAAGCGCGGTATGCAGCGCTGCGAAAGTTCGGGAATGTGACGCGCGTGAAAGAAGACGCCAGGGAGGTGTGGAGCACGGTGTGGCTTGAGCAGTTAGGGCAAGACATTCGTTACACCCTCCGCCAACTCCGCAAGTCCCCCGGCTTCACCGCCATCGCCATCCTTACGCTCGCCCTCGGCGTCGGCGCCAACACTGCCATCTTCAGCTTGGTCAACGCTGTTTTGCTTCAGCACTTGCCGCTGCGTGCTTCCAATCGTCTCGTGGTCATCTGGATCAGCAATCTCAAAAACGGTTGGAGCCGTATCGGTCCGGCGGGACAAGACTACTTGGACTGGAAAGATCAGGCACAGTCCTTCGAAGATCTTTTTCTTTTTGAGCATGGCACTGGCACGGTCACTGGCGCTGGTCAGCCCGAACAAGTCTCGGGGCTGCGCGTCACCACCAATTTCGCCGACTTCTTTGGCGTTCGCCCGCTTCTCGGTCGCTATTTCCGTCTCGACGAAACCTCCGCGAGGCATAACCTCGTTGTGCTTTGTTATGCTTACTGGCAGCGCCGTTACGCTTCTTCTCCCTCGGTCCTGGGCCAGAGCATGACCTTGAACGGTGAGGTCTACACTATCATTGGCGTTCTTCCTTCTGACTTGGCCACGGCTTTCCCCGTCGACGTCGTGGTGCCGTTCGACAACGATTGGCTCAAGCGCGCCGATTCTGATCTCGGCGTTTTCGGGCGCCTCCGCCCAAATGTCACTCTCCAGCAAGCCTCGTCGGAAATGAACGAACTCATCGGGCGCATCGCGCAGCAGCGGCCCGATCGCAAGGATTATGGCAGCGTCTTGGTACCGCTGGAATCCGCGCGTGTCGAGTACATTCGCCCGGCACTCTTGCTTCTTCTCGTCGCCGTCGGATGTCTGTTGTTGATTGCTTGCGCTAACGTGGCGAATCTTCTTCTGTCGCACGCAGTTGGACGCCAACGCGAAATTGCGGCCCGCATCGCTCTGGGCGCCGGACTTGGCCGATTGACGCGACAATTCCTTCTTGAGAGTACGCTTCTTGCCCTGGCTGGCGGTATCTCCGGCCTGTTGTTAGCGTTCTGGACTACCTACGTCTTGGCGCGCTTCATTCCCTCTCGCATTCCGGTTCCGAATGCCGCCGACTATGTTTCGCTGCCAAGCATCCACATCAGCGCCCCGGTTCTCGTGTTCACCCTGCTCATATCGCTGCTCACAGGTTTGCTGTTCGGTTTGTTGCCCGTGTTTCAAACTCTCCGTTTCGACGTCAATGCCGCGCTCAAGGAGGCGGGTCGTGGTTCCTCTTCGGGCCCGCGCGGTAACCGAACACGTGCCACGCTGGTCATCGTTGAAAGTGCTTTAGCCTTTGTCCTGGTAGTCGGGGCTGGCTTAATGGTTCAGAGTTTCTCGCGTCTCCTGCAAACCAATCCCGGTTTCAATTCCAGTCATTTACTAACCTTGCGCATCAAGCTCCCCAACGACGCGAAGGACTCTCCTTACAAGGAACCTCGTCGCCAAGCGGCGATCTTCCAGAGATTCCTTACCGCCGTGCAGGCAGTTCCTGGCGTTCAGTCCGCCGCGTTCACCGAGATCGTTCCCCTTAGCCAGGACGACATGGACATGGCCCAATTCGTCATTCAAGAAGAGCCGCCTCCTCCGCCAGGTCGACACCTCGCCTCCGACTTTCGGGATGTCACTCCCGACTTTTTTCACACCATGGGAATTCCGCTCGTCCATGGCCGTGTTTTCACAGAACATGACAACCTCAATAGTCCGAGGGTCGTGCTCATTGATGAGACCTTTGCCCAGCGTTTTTTTCGCGACCAGAATCCCCTCGGAAAGCACGTCCAAGTCTCCGACTCCACCCGACCCCCTCGCGAAATCATCGGCATCGTGGGCGCGGTCCTCGACACAGGCCTCGACCAGCGCCCCCGCCCCACCATCTATCTCCCCTCCCTCCAGAGTCCCGATCAGACCATGAGCTTGGTCGTGCGCACTGCCCTTCCTCTTTCGTCCATCCTTCCCGCCATTAAGAACGCCATCTGGTCCGTCGATAAGGACCAGCCGATTTTCAATGTCCGGCCTATGGACCAAATCATTTCCAGCGTCACCTCGGCGCAACGCGTGGCTTTCCTCACTTTGGTCGTCTTCGCGTTTCTGGCGCTCGCCCTCGCAGCCGTCGGCATCTATGGCGTCACTTCTTATGCGGTCGGTCAGCGTATCCACGAGATCGGCGTTCGCATGGCTTTGGGTGCGCAGCGTTCCGACATACTCCGCCTAGTCATATTCCACGGGATGAAACTCGTTTCTGTCGGCGTTCTTATCGGGTTGCTTGCATCTCTGCTGGTAACACGCCTGATGATTGGGCTCCTTTTTGGCGTCAGCGCCACGGACCCGCTCACTTTCGCCGCCGTTGCTTTTCTGCTTGTTTGCGTTGCTCTTCTGGCCTGTCACATTCCCGCACGCCGCGCCTCGCGTGTCGATCCCATGGTCATTTTGCGCTACGAATAGCGTTCAATTCGCAGCGTTGTTAAGTAACCTGAATGCGGAGATTGCAGAGGGTCCTGGGAAACGCAGGGTCGAAAGCCGCGTTCCCGCTGCTGAAAACAAACCGGTTACTGCAAGAGCCTTCATTCATTTTCGCGGGCCGAAAGGCCCTCCTGGACAACCAAACCGTTTTTCAGCCAAGGTGTTTACTGTGGAGTAGCGCCCTGCGCGGTAATTGCAGATGTACCGACGATAAGAAACTCATAACTCTTGCCGTTCAGCTTGAACTTCATTTTATCTTTGTTGGTGGCGAATTGAATTGCTGAATTGGCAGGTATTATCGCTTGCTCAGACGGTTTTGGTTGGCGAATCTCATATTCTGTAGTCGCGGTGCGCACGACGTATTGCTGACACAACACTGCTGTAGACGATTTTATGGTTTTTTTTCCCTTGTTTTTCGTTCCGCATTCAACGGATTTCTCTGAAATGATTGTCCCAGCCGTCGGGGTATTGGCAGCGAAAGACGCAAAGCCGTAAAGGATTGTCGCCGTGAGCGCCAAGGAGCGGATTTTCATGGTTCTCTCCTCTGAATTAGAGTGTGTTGGCTGCGGCTTCGGGAATTCTACCACGGAGGACAATGCACTATTGCGGCTTTGAGTACTCCGCCTTGGCTGCTTCCGAAGGATTGATTCTGTTCGTAGGTTGCTGCGTTCAGTCCGAGGATGTTGACCCTCAACACAAACGCCGTAACCACCAAGTTGATTTTGGCACGGGGAAAGACGACGCTCGGTTGTCAGGCTATGTACGCGGGACAGGAAACGTTGTATCCCCGGAAGTTGGGTTGGCGGCATGAGCAAGATGGTTGGACGGAGCTGGATCGACTGCGCCCGAACCACCAGCATTGCCCGTCTTACTTGCCTGCCTTTCCGGACATACCTGTCTCCGCGCGGTAAACCGTCTTCCCGCCAAACATGGTCCACAAGACCTTGGTCTCTTTCAGTTCTTCTGCGACAACGGTCATCACGTCCCGGTCCACCAACACTAGGTCGGCCTGCTTGTTGGGTGCGATCGTCCCGATCTGGTCCAGCATTTTCAACGCACGTGCAGAGTTCCGTGTATAGGCATACAGCATCGCCTCGCGTGGCATGCGCTGGCTGGCGTCCAGCACGCCTTCGTCCCCCTTGCGCGTTTCTGCGTAGTACATGGCCTCAAACACATTCGCGCTCGAAACGGCCCAGTCACTCGCGCCCGCGATCGTTGCGCCGGCATCCAGCAGCGATCGGGCCGGATACTGCCACCTGTAAATCTCTGGATCGATGTACGGCTTGACTACCTCGATGGCGTCCGAGTTCCCTTGGGCCCACAACAGTTGCAATGACGCGATCACCCCCAGTTCTCGGAAACGGGGGAAGTCTTCCGGGTCGGCAAACTGGATATGTGTGATCGTGTGTGGCAGTCCACTGTTGCCGTTGGCCCTTCTCGCCGCGGCAATGGCGTCAAGAGCGGTTTTCACGGCCAGATCGCCAATCGCGTGCACATGGACAATCAGGCCCTGCTTGTCGGCGGCAGTTACCAGCGCTGAGAGCCGCTCCCGATCAAACAACAACTCCCCGTTTGTCCCGTCGGCGTAGGGCTTGGTGAGTGCTGCCGTATGCGACGGGTATTCGACAACGCCATCCTCGAAAAACTTGATGCCCGGGATCGCCAGATTGGGCACATCTTTGAATTCCTTTCGTAGCCCTTGGATTTCCGGCAACGGGTCGCCCTTGATCTTCGGATCAATCCGAGGAAAAACTGTCACGTGAGCACCCAACTCTCCCCGTTCAGAAAGCGCTTTGTATACGGCCAATATGTTTCGGCGAACGGAATCGACGCTTCGGTACGTGCTTGCTGGCTCCAGCCACGCCGTAATTCCCAACGAATGGTAGTATGCAACCGCCGCTCGACCCGCCTCGAGGAGCTGTGCCGGCGTGTAGTCGGGCACAACCGCACTTACCTTTGCGAGCCCATCATCCACAGCGAATCCATTCGGCTCCAAATCCGGACCGAAGCCATAAAATCGCCGCTCCTTCGAAGAAAGATGCTGCAGAAATTCCTTCGTCACTCCGGCCTCGCGAAGCAACGCCCTATTTGCCCAACCCGTGTGTCCGTCCGCTCCCTCGAGCAACAGCGGCATCTCCGAATACTCACCCGCACTGAAGCGCACATTCAGCTCTTCCGGTTTCGACCAGAAATCCAGGCTCAGGCTCGTGATATCCAAAAAGCGCCCGCGCATACCACGGCCGCTGTGCCGCGCTTCAGTCACGAACGCAACCAAATCGTCCAGGGTACGCACCTTGTCATCTACGTCGGCGCCGGTCAACACCGTCGAACCGTCCATCACGTGCGTGTGGCTGTCGATGAGCCCCGGGAGCAGTGTCTTACCTTGAAGGTCGATCTTCTCGGCATTAATTCCTGCTGCCTTCATCACGTCCACCTGCGCGCCGACAGCTACGATCTTGTCGCCGCGGATCGCCACCGCCTCCGCGTACGGATGCTCCGGTTCTGCGGTGAAGACTTTCCCGTTGTAAAATACGCGCCCCTTTTCCGCTTGCGCCGAGCTCAGTGCGACCAGTCCGACGATAGCCAGGCTTGCCAGCCCGGTGAATCTAACTAGTTGCATTCGCATTCTCTCAACCTTTGTGCACCAGTGTCGCGTATCAACTGCCCCCATACCCGCTCCTCTCCGAGTCTCGACATGATAATCCGAACAGGAGGTTGCGAGCGAAGCGAAGCGGAGTATCCAGCGCCCTATAAGGCTGCGGGCTCTAAGCTGACCGCAGTCATCGAAACTTCTTCGCCGACGAAAATGACGTTCATCGAAGGCAAGTCTGTGTGATCTCAATACGTCAAGTCTTGACAGCCACATTCCGACCGGGTGACGGGGTAATCTCCCAAGTTCATTTCGGCGCTGGACCTTCCGGTTCCCGGGCAAATCCGGAGTTGACAAGTGAAAGAAAGGAAGATTCACTTCAGGGCTGAACTGAAATCACAAAACTCAGCTTCTTACCACGGTACTTCGCTGCGATTTCCCAATGACCAGTTGACGGTATATCGATTCGAGTCATCATCGCTGGACTTCCGACAAACAGGGCGTGCGCCTGTTCTGCGGTAACCGAGGGCGCCTTGTGGTCAAGCCGTTTTGCAATGACGATGAGTTCTGGCTCTAACTCCGCTCGCCAATGAGAACAGCATCTTGTAGCACGTCGGGAGCGTAGCATGCGTAGCGCCCGCCGCCGGGCGAGCCCTCCTGGATGTGCGATGCGAGCGAATTGCCGCTATACTTCCATAACTCGGGTAAGAGATTCGGGAGCTGACAGATACGACCATCATTCGATGGGTGATGATCCAGAGTGAAGGGAATCATGCCACCGGGCTTTCTCTCAAGGAGCGGTTTTTGTGTTGCGCTCATCCTCCTGATGTGTGCAAAAGCCCAGCCCCTTGACCCGTCGCGAAAAATCTCTCAATACGGCCACAATGTGTGGCGCATTCAGGACGGCTATTTGCCGGGTATCCCGGTCGACATTGCCCAGACCCAGGACGGCTATCTTTGGATCGGAACCGAAGGCGGTCTGGTTCGGTTCGACGGCGTGCGTTTCGTTCCCTTCGTTCCTCCGAAAGGGCAGCAGCTTCCTGACAATGAGATCCTTTCCCTGCTGAGTGCGAGTGACGGGAGCTTGTGGATCGGAACGGCAAGAGGATTGGCTCGATGGAAGGACGGGGAGCTCGCCGTCTACAAGGATCTGCGCAATCGCACGAACGCGATTGTCGAGGACCCTCAAGGAAACATCTGGATCGCTAGATCGCAAATGGCGGACAAACGCGCGCCGCTCTGTCGGGTGAAGGAAGGCGCGGTGCACTGTTTTGGGCCCGAAGAGGGCGTTCCTCTGCCTGCGGCCACGACTTTGATCCTCGATAAGTCTGGCAACTTCTGGCTTTCCGGCCATGCGGGGCTATGCAAATGGAAGGACGGTCGTTCCACCACCTATTTCCAGAAGGAACTCGAACGGCAGGGATCGCTGGTCGGAGTTTTTACGCTAGCCGTAGAGAACGAGAATCACGCCTGGATTGGAATACAGCAGCCCGATGGGCATCTCGAGCTTCGTGAATTTGACCATGGTCGATGGCAGGTGCATCGTTTGCCGAAGACGCCGGGCCCTCTACCGAGTGCTAGCGCCCTGTACATCGATCGGCGGGGCACGCTCTGGATTGGGACGGCGAGCGACGGAATCTATCGCACATCGGGCACTGTGGACCACTTTACAAACGCGGATGGACTTTCAAGCGACGCCATTATTCGCTTTTTCGAGGACCGCGAGGGTGTTCTGTGGGTTGCTTCCTCAAAGGGCATCGACAGTTTCCGGGACCTGCCGGTCGTGAGTTTCTCAATAAAACAGGGATTAATATCGGACAGCGTCAGCACGGTCCTGGCCTCGCATGGCGGGGGCGTGTGGATTGGTGGCGCCGAGGGTCTCGGTTTTCTCCAAGGGGACAGGCTGTCGGCAATCCGCACGAAAGATGGATTCCCGGGACGGGACATCACCACGATGTTCGAGGACCGTGCGGGTCGTTTGTGGATTGGAATTGATAGCAGCCTTTACGTCATGGATTCGGGACATTTTCTTCCGGTTCGCAGACCTGACGGCACAGCGTTGGGAATCATTTTCGGGATCACCGAAGATTCCGATGGCAACGAATGGGTGCTGAGTGACGTGCCGGCCCTGGTACGCGTCGAGAACCTCAGGGTTCTTGAGGAAACGCCACTGCAGAAGATTGCCTACTCGATCGCCGCCGACCCCCAAAAGGGAGTCTGGCTCGGTTTCGGTGACGGCGACTTAGTCCACTACGATAGGGATCGTTCGGAATCGTTCCCCGCCGATTCCGCGGTCAGCACTTCCAAAATACGCACGCTGCTGCCGGAATCTGCGGATCAATTCTGGGCTGTCACCCAGGATGGACTGATTTGGTGGAACGGCAAGAAGCGCGCGATGCTCACAACCGAGAACGGGCTGCCCTGCAAGGAGCTCTACGCCGCGGTGAAAGACACGGGGGGCACACTGTGGCTGTATTCGCGCTGCGGTCTTCTCTCGATTGCTGGGCCCCAATTGAGCTTGTGGCAAAAGGACCCATCCGCTCATGTTCAGGTCGCGATGCTTGACGTCTACGACGGTGTCCAGGCGGGCGCCGTCCCTTTGCAACCCCAAGCGACTCGTTCGCTCAATGGCCGCCTGTGGTTTGCCAACGACAGCATCCTGCAAACCTTTGATCCGCGCGCGCACCAGAAGAACACGCTGCCCCCCAATGTCGTCGTGGAGAAGGTCTCGGCCGACGACGTGGCTTATTCCGCACGCGAAGGCCTGAAACTTCCTGCACTGATCCACAACTTAGAAGTCGATTACACTGCGCCGAGCTTTGTGGTTCCACAGAAAGTTCGCTTTCGTTACAAACTGGAAGGCCATGACAGCGACTGGCAGGATTCGCAAGGCCGTCGCCAGGCGTTCTACAGTGATCTCCGTCCCGGCAACTACCGCTTCCGCGTCATGGCCTCGAACAACGACGGCGTGTGGAACGAAACTGGCGCGACCCTGGGCTTCCATATCGCTCCGGCCTTCTACCAGACCGTCTGGTTCCTGACGCTTTGCGCGGCCAGCGTCTTGGCGGCTTTGTATCTGGTGTATCTCGCCCGACTCAAACAAGTCGCCCAGCAAGTCCGCGGGCGCATGGAAGCTAGGCTTGCCGAGAGGGAGCGCATCGCCCGCGAATTGCACGACACCCTGCTGCAAAGTTTTCAGGGGCTGGTGCTAAGCCTCCAGGCTGGAGTCAACCTGCTGCCCACTCGCCCCGAAGCGGCCCGAGAGAAGCTGCAAAGCGCTATCGATCAAGCGGAACAATC
Source organism: Candidatus Acidiferrum sp. (assembly GCA_035262325.1). GTDB lineage: Bacteria > Acidobacteriota > Terriglobia > Acidiferrales > UBA7541 > Acidiferrum. Next base: position 47,877 of record DATFTB010000260.1, on the reverse strand, counting down.
GATCACCGAAGGTCGCGAGGCCATCCAAGGCTTGCGCTGGTCGACGATAGAAACCAACGATCTCGCTTCGGCACTGCGGGCTCTCGCGGGAGAACTTGCCGCCTGCCACGATTCGCGGAATCCCCCTGCCTTTGACGTGCAGCTTTTTGGAGCGTCGCGTCCTATCTACCCGATCTTGCGCGATGATGTGTTCCGCATTGCTGCCGAGGCTTTGCGCAACGCCCACCTTCATGCCGAGGCCAGTCGGATCGAAGTCGAAATTCATTATGACGAGCGCCGGCTGCGGCTGCGCATACGCGATAACGGCAAGGGCATCGATCCACAGATCGTTACCGACAAAGGCCGGCCCGGCCACTGGGGTCTCCGCGGTATGCACGAAAGGGCCAAGCTTGTTGGCGCTACCTTGGAAGTCTGGAGTAAGCCCGGTTCCGGCACGGAGATTGACCTCAGCGTCCCCGCCTCGACGGCATATGCGAGATCACCTGCCGCACGCCGTTCGTGGTTTTCTAGAAAAGGATCTGCATATAGCAGTGACTGACGACACCCAGCTGTCCGGAGGGCGGAAAGTGCTCGTCATTGGCACGATGGGCTGGGGAGCTCTGGCGGTGGTTATCTATGCGCAACCAGCTTGGGAACCTTCGAATATGTTGATTCCCTTCTCTGCCGTCGCGCGGCACCTCGATGCAAAACTCAATCGCTAGGAACAGTTTGTACTCCAGGCTCTCCGTCGGTACTCCAAGTACTCCATTGGAGGGCCCCCTCAGTGGTTGCAACACCGCGTCTTATGAATTTATTTTCCTCGTTCGCAACGAGGAGGCCGAGGGTTCGAATCCAGGAAGAGCAGGCCCGCGGAATGTCACCGTGAGCCTACTCTCCCTGGGTAAGCGAAAGCGCTGCGGTGCTCCGTCCGGGACCAATCACCAAATTATCCCTGGCGGTCTTTCCATTCCTCGTGCCAGGCCATTTGGATAGCCTCCAGCTTGCTTTCGTTCGACTTTTGCGGATCGCCTCCAAATCCCGGCAATTCCGTAATCCACTTATGCATATCGGTGAACCGAACCGTCAAAGGATCCAGGTCAGGAAATTTATCCGTTAGCCCGATAGCGATGTCGTCGAGATCATCCCAATCAAACGTGTGCGGCATGGTTCTTCCTCAGTGGTCCAGTTCACGTGCGTAATTCTTATTCCACTCCGGGATTTCCACGACGATATCCGTCGTGCCATCTGGCACCGTCTGGCAACCAAGGCGCGACTTCGGAGTAATTCCCGGAGCCTCATCGAGTTCGTCGAGTTCCGCATCTGTCGCCTCGTTGCAGGATTCCAGGCCCTGCTTCACGACCACGTGGCACGTCGAACAGGCGCAAACGCCGCCGCAGGCATGATCCAAACCCATTTTGAAGCCTTCGGAGATATCCAGAATGCTACCGGGCAGCCCATTGTGGCCATAGGGAAACTTCTCGGGATCAACTTCGACGGTTTTGCCGCTTGGTAGAAACGTCACTTTAAACTTCTGTGTCGCTTTCTTGTACTTTACTTCTTCAATGTATGGATTGGTGCCGCCCATAAGCCTCTCCCTAAACCTCGCCCAGCTTTTTTCCCTCGAGAGCAGTCTGCACCGCCGAGTTCATCAGCAACTCTGCAAGGTGCCCCGTCGCGCGATTCAATTCGTCAATCTGTTTGCGAATCAATTTGTAGTCGCTGCCCTCCATCGCATCTTGAAGTGCGGCGGTCGTCACCTCGATCTTCACGCGCTCCGGCTGTGAAAGGCTCGCTGCATTCGGATTCGCCAGAGCTTTGGCCGTCGCCTTCAGAATGGTTTCGGCTTCCGTCTTCGCTTCGATCGTCTGCCGCTCGGCGAAATCCTGCTCGGCATATTCAATGGATTCTTCCAGCATGCGTTCAATGTCGTTGTCGTTCAGTCCATAACTCGGCTGCACTTCGATGCTGCGCTCTTCTCCGGTGCGGATATCCTTTGCGCCGGCCTGCAAGATGCCGTTCGCATCGATCAGAAACTTCACCTCGATCCGAGGCAGGCCCGCGGGGGCCGGCGGCACACGAAGCGTAAACCGTGCCAGCGAGCGGCAATCCTTGGCAAGCTCTCTTTCACCCTGCAAAACGTGGATGTCGATGCCCGTCTGGTTGTCCACTCCGGTCGTATAAAGCTCTTGGGCCCCGGCCGGGATTGTCGAATTCCGCGGAATGAGTTTTGCGACCGCCCCGCCATAGGTCTCGATACCAAGCGAAAGCGGTGTCACGTCGAGCAGCAGCATGTTCTGCACGCCGCGATCCAGAATATTGGCCTGTACCGCCGCGCCGAGCGCGACCACTTCGTCGGGATTCAGTTCCGTATGTGGCTTGCGGTCGAAGAACTCCTGCACCGTGCGGCGAATCAGGGGTGTTCGGGTAGCTCCGCCGACGAGCACAACCTCGTCCATCTCCGTCGGCTTCAGCTGAGCATCCCCGAGCGCCTGCCGGACCGGCACCATCGTCCGGTCCACGACCGGGCGGATCAGCGCATCGAGTGCCCCCCGTGTGAACTCGCGCACGAACACCTTCCCGTTGGGCAAAGGGAATCGCAGCGTGACAGAATCGGCTTGAGACAGCCGGTGCTTGACAGCGATCAACTCCCGGCGGAGCTCCTGCGCCAGCTCCCCGTGCGGTGAAAAGTCGATCTGGTCGGTCGCGAGAATCTCCTCATGCGCAAAAGCCTGCAGCAGGTTGTCAATGTCGTCGCCGCCGAGATGCGTATCGCCATTCGTTGAAAGCACCTGGTAAATATCGCCTTCGCTTGTCGAAATCAGCTTCAATACAGAGATATCGAATGTGCCGCCACCCAGATCGTACACGGCCACTTTCCCGCGCTGCTTTTCGTGCAGCCCGTAGGCAAGAGCGGCCGCGGTCGGTTCATTAACCAACCGCAATACTTCAAGGCCTGCAAGTCTCCCGGCGTCCTTTGTGGCCTGGCGTTGCGCATCGTTAAAATATGCCGGAACGGTGATTACCGCGCGGTCTACCGCCTCGTTGAAATAGGCTTCGCCCCAGTTCTTTAGCTCGCGAAGGATAAACGAAGAAATTTCCGGGGGCGTGAAGACCTTCTCTCCCAGCCGCACGCGGATCACGTGGTCGCTCGAAGGATCGACGCGGAAGGGAAAAAGCTTCAGCTCGCTCCGGATGTCGGCCGGGCCCCGCCCCATGAGTCGCTTCACGGAATAAATCGTGCGCTCGGGCTGAGTCAAAAGCCGCCGGCGCGCTGGCTCCCCGACGATAATGCTGCCATCCGGGTCGAGGCTGACAATCGACGGGCAAAGCGTGCTCCCCGACGGTCCAGGAACACACTTCGGCGCGCCACTCTGCGGGTCCAGGTAAGCGACCAGACTGTTCGTCGTCCCGAGATCGATTCCGACAATCCGTCCCATAAGATCTACAGCAGTTCCTTCCGAACGTTCACAACCAGATTCCGAATATAAGAACGCCGGTTCAGGAGCTCATTGAGCTTGGCCATCACCTGTTTTCGTGCGGCTTCGTCTGCGTTGTCGTCAATGGCCTTATCCCACTCGCGCGCGGTCGCCTGCAACCGCCCGTCGACTTCAGCCAACTTCTGCTCAAAATTCTTCTCGGCGGCTTCGAGGCGCTGCTTCAACGACGCTGTGTCTCCCCCAGAGGCTTTGGCGTCGCGCAATTCGTCGAGGGACTCGTTCAACTCGAATACTTCCTCCAGCAATTCTGGCGGAGCCTGTTGTTTGTTCTCTCCTTCCTTACGCGCACCTTCGATGGCCAAAAGGTACTCAACCCGGGCGATGGGGTCCCGCAGAGTTCGATACGCATCGTTCAGCTCCGAACTCCGCTTCAATGAAATCTCCCTTTCCTCCTGCGAAGCGTTCACAAAATTATCCGGATGGAGCTTCCAGCTCAGTTGCAGGAATTTGTGCTCAAGCACGCTCATTTCGAGCCAAAGCTTACGCGGCAATTCCAGCATCGCGAAATAGTCGCTCTGCTGAGGCAGCTGCAGGACCTTGCCGCAGCCCGGGCAGAAATGTGTCCCAGCGGTGCGCTCGTGGCAGTTCCAGCACACCAGCGGCGGATTCGTCGTCGTTGGCAGAGTACTCATCGAAAACACCCGCTTGACCCCAAACACAAAAAAAGTGGCTGGCGCGATGCGGTGGCCAACCACTTGTAAGACCAAGCCAACAGGGCACAGACCGAAGTCCGTGCAACCGCTACGCCGTGAACGAACTGCCGCAGCCGCAGCTCCGCGCGGCATTGGGATTCTGAAAGACGAAGCCTTGCCGCATTAGCGTCTCCTCGTATTCGAGCGTAGTGCCATTGAGGTACAGGAGGCTTTTGGGGTCCACAAAAATCCGTGCACCGAACTTCTCGAACACCTTATCGCGGTCGCGGGCTTGCGTCTCCAAGCGCATGGCATAAGAAAGCCCCGAGCATCCGCCGCCCTGCACCCCAACACGTAGCCCTCCGCTTTCCGGTGAAACACCCTCTTTCGCGAGCAGCGCGACGATTTTTTTTGCCGCCCGTTCGGTGAGGTGAATCACCGGACCGACCTTTTCCGCAGCCTGAGTTTTGACTTCCGTTTTCGTTGCCATACTTCACTTCTTTATCGTTTTCAGCTCGAACGCGGGCCGGCGCCCTACGCCATTCGCCGGCGCCCGGGTCCGACCGCTGGAAAGCACCGAGCTTTCCCTGCTTCGTTTAGTGCGAAGCCTTTTCGTGCGCCGGAACTTCCACTCCGTGCTTTTTCTTCCAGTCGCCGATAGCCGCCTTGATGGCATCCTCGGCCAGCACAGAGCAGTGAATCTTGACCGGCGGCAACGAGAGCTCGCGGACGATGTCCGTGTTCTTGATGGCAAGGGCCTCTTCGACGGTCTTGCCCTTCACCCATTCGGTCGCCAGGGATGAGCTGGCGATGGCCGACCCGCAGCCAAAGGTCTTGAATTTGGCCTCTTCGATCACCTGGGTTTCCGGGTTGATTTTCATCTGCAGCTTCATCACGTCACCGCATTCCGGAGCGCCCACAAGGCCGGTCCCGACGTTGGGATCTTCCTTTGGCAAGCTTCCGACATTGCGCGGATTGTTGTAATGATCGACTACCTTTTCGCTGTATGCCATAGCCCCCCACTCCTTCTTAATTCTTCCCTACGGAAAAATCTAGCCCCTCGCAGCTGCGAGAAGGGCGTTAAAGCCCGCATTCTTGATGGCCTTCTCTGTCAAGGCGATATTGGTCAGGAACGCGGAGCGTCCCGCGGCCAATTCCCGCAGCGCATCGCGAACGTACTGAGCGCCAATACCCAAAACGTTCAGAAACTCGCGGACATCCTGAAGATGGTAAAACGCGCGTTCCGCTGCCGGAGCCGGTTCATCGCCGTCCTGATAGGGCTGATAGGTTACCCGGAACGGTGCGGACGTGCCGGCAATCGACCGGTGGATCCGCAGCGTTCCTTCACTTGCAATCACTGATGCCATTGTCTTCCTTCCATTCCTTCCAAAAAATTACGCGGTTTGCCACTTGACCTTGGAAATGTCGATCCCTTCCTTGGCCATCTCGTAGAGCGGCGAAAGCTCGCGAAGCTTGGTTACAACCTGCACCATTTTGTCGATCACGTAATCAACTTCTTCCTGCGTCGTAAAGCGCCCCAGGCCGAAGCGGATCGACGTATGCGCCAGATCCTCACCTACGCCTAGAGCTTTGAGTACGTAACTCGGCTCCAGGGTTGCCGACGTGCACGCCGAACCGCTGGAAACCGCCACGTCGTTGATCCCCATCAACAGCGACTCGCCCTCCACATAGGCAAAGCTCATATTGAGGTTGTTCGGGAGCCGGTGCTCCATCGAACCATTGATGAAAACTTCGTCCAGTTTCGCTTCGAGACCCTTTCTTAGCCGCTCCCGCAGTCCGCGGAGCCTTTCGCCCTCTTGCGCCATCTCTTGTTGGCACACTTCGCAGGCCTTGCCCAAGCCAACGATCCCGGGCACATTCAGCGTCCCGGAGCGCATCCCGCGCTCGTGCCCGCCGCCATCGATGATCGCGGAAAGCTGTACGCGCGGATTACGCCGGCGCACGTACAGCGCGCCGACCCCCTTGGGTCCGTAAATCTTGTGCGCAGAAATCGCAAGAAGATCAATGTTGTCCTTCTGGACGTCCACCGGGACCTTGCCAACCGCCTGCACGCCATCGACGGCGAAAATGATGCCGTGTTCCTTTGCGAGCTTCCCGATTTCCGCGATCGGATTGATCACGCCGATTTCATTATTCGCATACATGATCGAGATCAGGATCGTAGTGGGCTTGATGGCCTTCCGCACATCCTCCGGATCAACACGCCCATCCCGCTGCACCGGCAAATACGTCACCTCAAACCCGTGCTTTTCGAGGTTCTTGCAAGTGTCCAGCACGGCCTTGTGCTCGATCGCCTGCGTGATGATGTGATTGCCCTTCTCGCGGTACATTTCCGCAACACCCTTGATCATCAGGTTGTCCGATTCGGTCGCGCCACTCGTGAATATGATTTCTTTCGCCGTGGCATTGATCAGCGAGGCGACCTGCTGCCGAGCGTTCTCGACCGCCTCTTCCGCGCTCCAGCCGAACGAATGGTTACGGCTGGCCGCATTGCCGAATTTGTCCGTGAAATAGGGCAACATCGCTTCGAGCACGCGTGGATCGATCGGCGTGGTCGCGTGATTGTCCATGTAAATCGGCAGCCTGACAGCCATTTTCGTGTTCTCCTATTCCCCAAAACTCGCCTAGCTGGTTACCACCAGGCCTTTCAAGCCTACCAGGGACGTTTCCTGCTTCTCTTCGCTCAGATGTGCAATCGTCACCATGCTCAAAACGTTCAGGATGCTCTCGTTCACGCGCTGCAGCGGTTCTTTGACCGAGCAGCGCTCGCTCGCGTCACAATTCCCATGGCTCGTCACACAGGAAGTGATGAGCACCGGCCCGTCTATGGCCGTCAGCACCTCCAACGCGCTGATCTTGTCCGGCTGCCGTGCCAATTGATATCCCCCCGTGGAACCGTGTTTTGCAGCCACCAATCCCTGTTTAGCGAGCTTTTGCAGCACCTTGGCCATCAACGTCGCCGAGATACCGTATTCCTGCGCGATGTCGTTCGCGCTGCAGGCATGCCCCTGGCGGTGGTTGGCGAGATGCTTCAGCGCAATTAACCCGTAGTCCGCCTTCTTCGACAGTTTGAACATGCTCGTGCCGCTTGTACCTCAAGGGGTTAGATGCAAGTACGACCGAAACAGTCGTATTTAAAAGTACTACTCTTGCTTCCACTCTGTCAACCCCAAACGCGACACGATCTTCGACCAAGCCTTTGCAATAACGGTACTTACAATAAGACCGAATTGGTCTCAGATCGATCTTTTTTCGTTGAACGGCTGCCTGGTCGGGCCGAGTGGCTCGATTTTCACGCTCAACGGCAGCCCGAGGGCCGGCGGATTCCTGTATGCTCCAAGGCATTCTGCTTTTGCGCCTGAGCATTCGAGGGTCCGGTGATGACGTTTTGGCCCAGAGTTTTGCCCGCGGCTTTGCTCGGTTGGCTGCTCGTCGCGGCCGGGGGCACCCTCGGCCAGCAGCCACCGCCGTCCGCCTTGCAAGCAGACTCGAAACCTGCCAAGCCGGCTCGCGGAAATCTTAATCTCCCTGCCAGCACGTTCATCCTGGTCGGCGCAGGCGACATTGCTTCTTGCGCCAGTCGCGCCGGGGCGCTCGCCACCGCGGAACTGATCGATCAGATCCCGGGCACCGTGTTTGCGGCCGGCGATCTTGCCTACGAACGCGGAACATACCAGGAATTCCAGGCCTGTTATCAGCCGACCTGGGGACGCTTCAAGCAACGCACGCGTCCGGCACCTGGAAACCACGAGTACAACGGCTCACCGGCTTCCGGATACTTTCGCTATTGGGGCACCCAGGCTGGAACACCCGAAAAGGGATACTACAGCTATGACCTCGGCGCCTGGCACATCATCGTTCTGAACACAAATTGCTCCGTCAAAGAGCTTGGCGGCTGCGACAAAGGTTCGCCAGAGGAAACCTGGCTGCATCAGGATCTGGCGGCCCATCCGAAAGCCTGCATTTTGGCCTACGGACACCACGCCCTTTTCAGCAGCGGCGTGTTCCCGAAACACGCCCGTCATCCGGAGCTTCACGCGATTTGGGAGGACCTCTACGATGCGCATGCAGATCTGGTCCTTGCAGCCCACGAGCATTCCTACGAGCGATTCGCGCCACAGAACCCCGACGGCGTTGCTGATCCGGGCCGTGGCATTCGCGAAATCGTTGTCGGCACCGGCGGAAGGAGCCACACGCTTCTGGGCCCGCCGCTCGAAAACAGCGAGGTTCGCAACGACGACACTTACGGGGTCCTGAAACTGACTCTCTCGCCAAAAGAGTATCAGTGGGAGTTCATCCCGGAAGCGGGCAAAACGTTTCACGACTCCGGTCGGGGCGCTTGTCTGAACGCCGCCGATTCTTCCCGCTAGCAGCCCGTTGCTAGTGGGGAATTGTGGCACCGGGTTCTACCCGGCGTTCGCGCAAGCGCTGCCGGAGGCGGCTGCTTCGATCAGTCTCTGAAATGCCGCTCGCGCCGGCAGCGTCAATTGCGACTTGTGGGCCTGCAGTTCAAGGGCGCGCAAAGCCTCGATTTGCTGCTTCTTCAAATCCTCTGTCAATGGCAGGCCCTGCGTCAGTCGATCCAGTGCGTTTAACGCTAGTTCTGCGGCCTGGGAAAGTGCCGAGGAGGCCGGTCGGGCTTCCTGTACCAGGAAGGAACGCTCGGCGAGCGACTGCAGCCGGGCATCGTTTCCGGCCCAAAGCGTTAACTGTGCCCGGAGTTCCGCGGCTTTCAGAGCATCCTTGCAGGAACTCGCCAAGAACTGGTCCACGCCAACCGAGAAGCGCCGGGAAACTTCGCTTTCCGGTTGCACCGCGTCCACAACCCGGTTCAGCGGGGTCTGGCTGTTTGGCTCGGTTGCTGCATTTTCCTCCCGGGTGTAGTCCTTTACGGGCTCGAGCGCCTCGGTAAGAGTGCCCAACGACGCGAGTTCTGAAGGGGCCGCCGTGCCGGCCATTCTCTGGATCATCTTCCTCTGGTGCGAGCGATGAGTAAGCCCGAGCCATTCGAGCCGCGTACTCTCGGCTTCCATGCGCTGGTACATCGAGGCTACATCAACGGTCCCTTGCGGCGACCAGAATCTCTCCGCGATGGCGGCGTTGCGGGGCCAGATGCGCGAATCAATATTCTCCGGGCCGACATACTCCGACCACATCGTGGACTCACCGCCGAGAATTCTTTCCTTTTCCTCCGCCGTGAGACTCGCCGCGGCTCCGCCCATCGGATCCACGGCGTAATGTCGCGCCGCGCTCCATCCGAGATCAATGTAGTAGCCGTTCGAGAGGATGCCGCGATAGCCCATCCTCGCGGCCGCGGCCAGCGAATCCGCGCCGCGCCAGGACTGGATCACAATTGTTTTGGCCACGCCAGGCACGAGAATCTCGTCCCAGCCTACCGGTGTCTTCCCGTGCTTCACCACCAGATCCTGAACGTGCTGGCTGAAATAGGCCTGAAGTCCTTCATTGTTTTTGATCCCGTGCGCCTGCATGAAAGCCTGAATGTTCGGATTGGCGTCCCATTCTTTCCCGTTCACCTCATCTCCGCCGATGTGGAAAAACTGGTCCGGAAACAACTTCGCCATTTCGCCAATCAACTCATTCAGGAATTTGTAGGTCTTCTCGTTCGTCGGATCCATCGCCGGATCGAACACACCCCATTTGCGCGCGATTTGATAGGGCCCTTTGCCGCTCGCCAACTCCGGATAACCCACGAACCACGCCGTTGAGTGCCCCGGCATGTCGAACTCCGGCATGACACGCACGCCACGGTCGCGCGCATATGCGATCACGTCGCGGATCTCCTCCTGCGTGTAGTAGAGCCCGTCGGAACCGTTTTCCTGCAGCTTGGGAAGCTTGTGGCTTTCGACACGAAAACCCTGGTTATCCGACAGATGCCAGTGAAACACGTTCATCTTCACCGCTTCCAGGCCGTCGATGTTCCGCTTGATCACTTCGAGTGGAATAAAATGCCGGCTCGAGTCAATCATCAGCCCGCGCCATGGAAAGCGCGGCTCGTCTTGAATGCTGACGGCCGGGGCGGCAAATCCATTGGCAGTGACGGAAACAAGCTGAAGAAAGGTCTGCAAGCCACGAAGGGTTCCGAGCGGATTCGCGGCGTGCAGTTTGGCCCCCGCGGGCGTTACCTCGAGGCTGTAAGACTCATCTTCACCGAGTTCCTGCACGGGTTTGCTCTCATGATCCGTGGTGATGAGCAAAGTCGCCTTAGAGGGATCCTTCGCGACGACGGCCCGAAAAGGAATCCCGGTTTGGCGCGCCATTTGGGTCTCAAACCGCTGTGCGGCCCGGTCCAGGCGGGCTTCACGATAGCCGGAAAACGACAGCGTGAATCCTTCCTCGATCTTTAGCACGCCGCCCGTGACCTGGACGTGAGCCGGAAGCGGCATGACATTCAGTTCAGAGGGAATCTGCGCATGCATCGAGATTGCACCCCACAAAGCCAGCCAAAGCACACGAACCACACCAAGTCTGCCTAACAGGCCTCGCCTCATCGCACCAGCCTCCCTCGAACACGGCGACGTTCATTGAAACGCTACAACACCAATCAGACGAAGGTGTCACATTTCTCCCTCCGCGGCAAAGTAAACTTCTAGGCCGCTTCGGCCTCGACGCGCACGAACATCCCTGTCGTCACGTCGAGCTTCTGGGTTAGAATGTGCCGCGGAGCTTCCCCGAATCCCTCGATGAAAACTTCGGTCGCCATTTATCCGGGCTCGTTCGATCCTGTCACCAACGGCCACCTGGATCTAATCGAACGCGGCGAAAAGATGTTTGACCGCCTCATCGTCGCGGTGCTGAAAAACCTTGAGAAGGAGCCGCTCTTCTCCGTTCAAGAGCGCGTCGAAATGCTGCGCCAGGTCACCAAACGCTGGGAGTCAGTTGAAGTCGACGTCTTTGAAGGACTCTTGGTCGATTACGCGCGCAAGCGCGGCGCCGGCGTGATTCTTCGTGGCATTCGCGCCGTTTCCGATTACGAATACGAGCTACAGATGGCGCTGATGAACCGCAAGCTCGAACCGCGTCTTGAAACCGTCTTTATGCTGCCCGGAGAGAGCTACAGCTACCTCAGCGCGAAGTTGGTGCGCGAAATTGCGAAGCTCGGTGGACCGCTCGCAGGACTCGTTCCGCCCTTGGTCGAGCAGCGGATCCGGTCGAAAGTATCATGAACGCCTGTCTAAATTACCGACCGCACGCCCATCCAAATTGCCCTTCCCGTGTTCCTCGATTGAATTTCGACTCAAATTGCTGAAAACTGTATGATTATCCTGAGCCATTTTGCTGTTTAGGAGAGCCCGTGGAACTGACCAATCGCATCAACCGGATTCAGGTATCGCCGACGGCCGTCGTCATCAATGCCGCTGAGCAGTTAAAGGCCAAGGGCTTGGATATCGCCGACTTTGGGCCGGGCGAACCTGACTTCCCGACGCCAGACCACATCAAGCGCGCGGCGATCAAAGCGATTGAAGAAAATCGCACAAAATACACGCCCACCGGCGGCATCATGGCCCTGCGTGAGGCCATCACGGTCTGGCACAGCCGTGAACTCGGGTCCAACTACACGCCCCGAGAGTGCGTGGTGAATGTTGGCGGCAAACACTCCATCTTCAATACCATTTGCGTTTTGATTCAGAACGGCGATGAGGTCATCATTCCTGCTCCCTATTGGGTCAGCTATCCCGACATCATCAAGTATGCCGGTGGCACTCCGGTGGTCGTCGAAACGACGGCCGAGCGCGGTTTCTCCGCAAACGCCTCGGTCATCGAGAAAGCAATCACTCCAAAAACCAAGATGGTGATCATCAATTCGCCCAGCAATCCCACTGGCGGCGTTGTCGATGGCGAGGAGTTCGAGCGCATCCTCGCCGTCTGCAAAAAGCACGGCGTATGGCTGATGGGTGACGAGTGCTATTCGCACTTCGTCTACGAGCCTCACAAGCCTTACTCCATTGCGAGCGCGAAGGGTTCCAAAGACCGGGTCATCATCGTCGGTTCCGTGTCCAAGACCTTTGCCATGACCGGCTGGCGCGTCGGCTACACCCTGGCGCCCGAACCGCTTATCCAGGCAATTATCAAGGTGCAAAGCCAGTCGACGTCGAACCCGACTTCGATCGCGCAGTACGCTGCCTTGGAGGCTATGCGCGGGTCGATGGACACTGTGCCGGTCATGCTCGCGGAGTACGCCAGGCGCAGAAAGCGCATTGTCGAAGGCTTGCGCGAAATCGATGGCGTGACCTGCGAATGGCCTGGCGGTGCCTTCTATGCGTTTCCAAACGTTTCTGCACATCTATCGGGGCCAAACGCGGTGGCTCCTAATTGTACGGCGCTCGCCAACGAACTCCTGGAAAGGGCTCACGTTGCGCTCGTCCCTGGAGAAGCCTTCGGCGCGCCCGGATTCTTGCGCTTGTCCTACGCCACCTCGCTCGAACGGATTGAAGAGGGACTGCGACGGATGAAGAAGTTCCTGACCCGGGCCGAAGCTGCCGTTTGAGCCGTGCTCGAACCTGTCCTAACACGCATCGAACCCATCTTCAGTCCACGTCCTTGGGGCGCCCGCTCCCTGGCGCCCTTGTTTCTCGATCAGACGGATCTGGCGGAGCCTCTCGGCGAGGCGTGGCTCACGGCCCTCGAGTCTCGGGTCACGAACGGACCATTCGCGAGAAAATCCCTGGGAGAGAGTTGGCGAACGATGCCGCCAGAATGGCGAGGCACTCGTCTCTCTGCCTGCCCAGAATTTCCCCTGCTGGTGAAATTCCTTTTTCCCAACGACCTCTTGTCTATTCAGGTTCATCCCGACGATGCCTTCGCGGCGGAATTTGAACAGGCCGCTGGCGGCCGCGGGAAGACGGAAATGTGGCATATTGTCGCAGCCGAACCGCACGCGGAACTGCTGCTTGGCCTGAAGCCCGGAGTCACACACAAACTATTCTTGGAGGCCATCGCGAGAGGAACCGTCGAGCAGCTCCTCTTGCGCTATCCGGTCCGCGCGGGCGAGACTTACTTCGTCCCCGCAGGCACGCAGCACGCCATTTGTCCCGGGATGATCGTTTGCGAAGTGCAGGAGTATTCGGATTTGACCTATCGCGTCTATGATTATGGCCGCGTCGATGCCGCTGGCAAGTCGCGCGAGCTGCACATCGAAAAAGCACTCCAAGTAACGGCTTTCGGGGGAACCCGCAGCGGAAAGATTCTGCCGCTTCCCTTGCACTCTCCCGATGCCAACAAGCACCTGCTCGCCGCTTGTCCGTTTTTCGCGACCGAGCGCTGGGAGTGCGACAGAACAACCTTCGTCGAGGGAGACCCTGTTGAGTTTCAGCTCTTAGTCTTTTTGCAGGGCACCGGCAGGCTACACGATGGCGAAGCCGGACTTCCTTACCGGCCCGGCCAAGCTTGGTTTTTGCCTGCGTCCCTGGCGATGGCAACGCTCCAGCCAGCTGAGCCCACTTCGCTTTTGCGCATCACCGTACCCGACGCGAAACTACTCGGGCGCCAGCTCGAAAGCCTCGGTTTTGACCGCACGGCAGTTTCTCGTGTTGTGCTGGTGTGACATACATGCCTGAGCGAAAACTCAGTCTTAATGCGGTCATTCTCGCTGGCGGCCGCGGAACTCGTTTTTGGCCCCGCAGCCGGACCCGCACGCCGAAACAGCTGCTCACGATTGTTGGCAGGACTAGCATGCTCGAACAGACCGTCGCTCGACTGCGGCGCCTCATTCCTCCTCAATCGATCTGGTCCGTAACGAACGCCGAACAAGCCACGGCTCTCCGTAAGCAACTCCCCGCGCCGGCTCGCAAACACGTCCTCGCCGAACCAGTAGGAAAAAACACAGCGGCGGCCATTGCTCTGGCTGCCATTCATATCCGGCATAGGGCGCACGGTGACGCGTTGATGGCGGTTTTGCCAGCCGACCACTTTATCTCCAAGCCCGAACACTACCGCGAAGTCGTCGAGAACGCCCTCGCGTTCGCGAGCGAACCCGGCCGTATCGTGGTTCTCGGCATTCCGCCGACACATCCAGAGACAGGCTACGGCTACGTTGAACGAACCCCCGAGGCGCTCATGACCGGCGGGTGTTCCGTGTTCGCTGTGCGCCGTTTCACGGAAAAACCGGAACTGGCAGTCGCCAAAGAATATGTCGCGTCCGGCAACTACCATTGGAACGCGGGCATGTTTTTTTGGCGCGTGTCTACCTACCTGGACGCCCTGAAAGAATTTCTGCCCCAAACCTATGTCGCGCTGGAGGAACTGGCGCGGCATATCGGGAAACGAAGCTACGAACCGCAACTGCAAAAGATCTACTCGCGGCTCGAAAATATTTCTGTCGATTACGCCATTCTCGAGCGCGCCACGCGCTCCCCGGGCGCCGCTCGCGTTTTCGTCATCCCCGCGGAAATTGGCTGGAGCGACGTCGGTTCCTGGGGCGCTGTCTATGAACTCCAGGCCAAGCAGCCAGGCGACAACATATTCTCGGGGGCGGGCCACGCGCTGGATGCGCACGGCAACTTCTTCTGGGCCCCGGGCAAGTTTGTCGCTGCGATCGGCGTCCACGACCTCATTGTTGTGGAAACACCGGATGCGCTACTGATTTGCCCTCGCGATCGCGCGCAGGATGTTGGCAAGATTGTCAAAGAACTCGAAGCCCGCAATCGGAAGAAGCTCTTTTGACAACGCCATTTTGGGCCTTCGGCGGATTTTCAGTTTCTTTGTCGCTGTTTGGCCGCTCCCGCGCTTCGCGTATACTCACCCATAATGGACACCATCAGATTCGGTACAGACGGCTGGCGCGGGATTATTGGTGAAGATTTCACCTCCGAGAACGCGCGCATGGTCGCCCACGCCATTGCTCGTTATGTGGTCCGCGGCGAAGACGCACGCAAAGGCATCCTCGTGGGCTACGATCATCGCTACGAGTCCGATAGCGTGGCTGCGGCGGTCGCTGAAGTCATCAGCGCAACAGGCACGCCCGTGTGGTTGGCCGATAAGCCCTGTCCCACGCCTGCGATTTCGCTGCTTGTACGGCAACGCAACGCCGCCGGCGGCATCGTTGTTACGGCAAGCCACAACCCTCCTTCCTGGAATGGCATTAAGTACAAAGCAAGCTACGGCAGCAGCGCTCTACCGTCCATCGTTGCGCAAATTGAAGGCGAGCTTGATTTCGTCAGGGCAACGGGAGCCCCTCCCCTGCCTCCGCGGAAGGGATGCATTCAGCCGCTCGAGCCGGTCGCTCCTTATCTCGATACGATTGAGAAACTGATCGATTGGCAGCGGCTCCGCGATGCGAACCTGCGCTTCGTCGTGGATCCCATGCACGGCTCTGCCGCAGGCCTGCTGCGCGAACTCTTCACCCGCAACGGAGTTACTTGCGATGAAATTCGCGGAACGCGTGACCCCCGGTTCGGCGGGGTTCATCCTGAGCCAATTGAGCCCCACATTGAAGCGTTGCGGCAGGCAGTGCTCGCCGGAAACTACGACGCCGGGTTCGCAGCCGACGGTGACGGCGACCGCATCGGGGCCATCGACCGCGATGGGCCATTCGTCGACCCGCACCAGATTTTCTCCTTGCTCGTCTGGCACCTGATCGGCACCCGGCACCTCGCGGGAGATGTCGCAAAGACCTTTTCCGTGACCAAACTCGTCGACAAACTGGCCGCAAAATTCGATCGCAAGCTCCACGAAGTGCCCGTCGGCTTCAAATACATTTGCGAGCTGATGCTGGAGCAGAATATTCTGATCGGCGGCGAAGAGAGCGGGGGAATCGGCACCAGCCTCTACCTTCCCGAGCGCGACGCCACCGTTTCCGCGCTGTTACTGGCTGAGCTCATGTCCTGGCACCGCAAATCGCTTGGCGAATTGATTCACGCGCTGCACCAGGAATTCGGCGAACACCACTACGGCCGCGTAGACCTGAATGTGAAACCTGGACAAAAAGAGAAGGCCATCGCTTTTTTCTCGGACCAAAAGCTCACGCGATTCCACAGCTGGCCGATTAGCCGCCGCGAGGATGTGGATGGCATCAAATTGTACCTCGACGAAATCGGCTGGGTAATGGTGCGAGCGTCCGGCACCGAGAACCTGCTGCGAGTTTATTCGGAAACCACGAATCCGGACGCCACCCGTCGTGTTTTGCGTGCAACCGAAGCAGCCATCAACGCATTGTAAGGAGGCCCATGCATACGGTGAATCTGGCGGATAAATTCTCGAAATTTCAGGATCACTTCAATCCGCGCGTCCTCGGCGAGATCAACGATTTTGTGGTAAAAGCGGTCAAGCTGAAAGGCGAGTTCATCTGGCATCATCACGACCACGAAGACGAGATGTTTCTGGTCGTCAAGGGCACACTTCGAATGAAATTCCGCACTCATGAAGCAGTTGTGCGCGAGGGCGAGTTTGTCATCGTGCCACACGGCGTCGAGCACATGCCGGTCGCCGAAGAAGAGGCGCATATTATTCTGTTGGAGCCAAAGACCACTTTGAACACCGGGAATATCGTTAACGAAAGGACTGTCAGCCAGCTGGAGCGGATTTGAACCCTTGGCATGCTCTCCGGCTGACAGGGACGGACGGCATATGGATCATCGTTTTTTCACCCTCGATGTCTTCACCACAACTCGCTTCCAGGGCAATCCCGTCGCGGTCATAACCGATGGCGACGGCCTCTCTCGCGATCAAATGCTCGCCATCGCTCGCGAAATGAACCTCTCCGAGACGGTATTTGTGCAAAAGCCGACGGAGGATCGCGCCCTAGCCCGCTTACGCATTTTTACAACCAAAGAGGAATTGAAGCTGGCAGGCCACCCGGTCATCGGCACCTGGTTCCTTCTGGCCGAACTTGGCGTCGTCCCCGCCCAGGAAGGCGGCGTGCATGTTCTTCAGCAGACCGGCGCCGGCATCCTCCCGGTGGAAATCCGTTTCAAAAACGGCAGGCCGCAGCGCGTCACCATGACCCAGAAAGAAGCCTCGTTCAAAGCCTCGAGCATCGACAAGAGGAAACTGGCGGCGGCGTTGGGTCTTACCGCCAAGGATCTGCACCCCAAGCTCCCGCTTGAATTTGTCTCAACCGGCATCTTCAATCTGATGGTGCCTCTGCGGAATCGCGCCGCGCTCGCGAAAATCCAGATGAACATCGTCGAAATGGCTCCCTTGCTCGGCAAGCAGGGTGCGCTTGCCTATTGCTTCGCCGTCGGCTCGAATCACTCCGTGTATGCCCGCGGCATGATGCCCTGGGAACTCTACGAGGATGCGGCCACGGGTTCCGCGGCCGGTTCACTTGGCGCCTATCTGGTAAAACACGGGTTGGTCGGGCCGGGCCATACGCTGCACGTTGCGCAGGGCGTCGAGATGGGCCGCCCCAGCCAAATTGAGGTGGAAGTTTCGCAGAACGGAAGGAAATTGACGCCTCGCGTCAGCGGCGCAGCCGTAAAAGTCTTCGAAGGCGTCATCCGTACCTGAGAGTTCCCGGTTCGGCGCGATCCCGCGCCTACTCAATTTTCAGGGATTTGCGGTAGGTGTCCAGGATCCCGTTTACAAAGCCGCCGGACTCCTCTGACGAAAACTTTTTTGCCAGTTCGACTGCTTCATTGATGACGACCCCCGGCGGGGTGTCGGTCGTGCGCAATTCATGCAACGCGAGCCGCAAAATGGCCCGGTCAATCGCCGCGAGGCGTTCCAGCCGCCAATTCTCCACGTGTTTCGAGATCACTTCGTCAAGCGAGGAGGCGTCGTGTGCAGCGCCCTCGAACAATTGGTTCGCGAATGCGCGGGTTTGCTCCGCTGCTTTCGCACCTTTCCAAAACGTTGCTTCGAGCCTCGCCAAATCCTGCCGGCTGATGTCCCACTGAAACAGCATCTGCATGGCGAATTCGCGCGATTTCGTCCGGAGCGACACGTTACTTACGCCGCCCCGTGCCGCTCGCTCCGGGTTTCGTGGCTTCGCGGAGCTTTCGCGAAAGCTGCCCCATCTCGAGCGCACCAAGACCCGCTTCGAAACCTTTGTTGCCCCCCTTCAGGCCCGCGCGGTCAATCGCTTGTTCGAGCGTGTCGCAGGTCAGCACACAAAACATGACCGGCACCCCCGTATCCATTTGCGCGAGTTGCAAGCCACGCGAAGTCTCCGAGCAGACGTAATCATAATGCGCGGTTTCCCCTCGGAGGATGCACCCAATGGCGATCAAGGCATCGTAGCGGCCCGTCCCCGCCATTTTCTTGGCGGCCAGGGGCAATTCGAACGATCCCGGCACGTGCACAACATCCACGTCGTCGCCTTTCGCCCCGCCTCTTGTCAGGGCATCCAGCGCGGCCTCGAGCAGACGCTCGGTTATGAAACTGTTGAATCGACTCACCACAATCCCCAGCCGCAAGCCTGCTCCGCTCAAGTTACCTGCGATTTTGTTGGGTTCAATTCTCTCGGTCATTGCGATAATCAATTTCCCTTGAAGTGCGCGGCACGCTTCTCGAGAAACGCTTTCGTTCCTTCGCGCATGTCCGCCGTCGCGCAGCACAACCCAAAGAGGGTCGCCTCCAAGAACAGTCCTTCCTCGAGCGGCATTTCCACGCCGCGCTCAATTGCTTCCATGCAGTACTTCACCGCCAGCGGCGCCTTCTCGATGATTTTCTTCGCCAAGGTCTCCGCTGCGGGCAGCAGCTCCGCCGGCTCGTATACATGATTGACCAGTCCGACTCGCCGGGCCTCCTCCGCAGATATCATTTCGCCTGTCAGGCACAGCTCGTGCGCCACCCCCTTTCCGCAGAGCCGCGCAAGCCGTTGCGAGCCGCCATAGCCTGGAATGATGCCAAGCTTGACTTCCGGCTGGCCGAGCTTTGCGCTCTTGCTCGCAATCCGAATCGAACAGCAGAGCGCCATTTCGCAGCCGCCGCCAAGCGCAAAACCGTTGATGGCACAGATCGAAGGCTTGCCCATGGTCTCGAGCAGGCGGGCTATGTTTTGCCCGTAGACCGAGAATTCCTTCCCACCGGCCGGTGTCTGTTGCGCCAGCTCGTTGATGTCGGCTCCAGCAACGAAGGCCTTTTCTCCCGCGCCCGTCAGAATCAACACGCGTACGGATGAGTCGTCGCGCGCATCGACCAAAACCTGATGCAACTCCTCGATCGTCTTTCGATTCAGGGCGTTCAAGACCTTCGGGCGGTTGAAGGTGATATAGGCGATTCCATCCCTTTTCTCGTACAGCAGGTTTTCATAAGACATTTGACTTCCTCAAAACAACATCGGCTTCGGATTGGCGGCATCGGAGTAATCGTAAAAACCACGGCCGCTCTTTTTCCCGTACCAGCCGGCCAGCACCATACGCTTCAGCAGCGGCGGCGCCGCAAAACGCTTTTCCTTGTACTCCTCAAACATAATCTGGGAAATGTAGTACGTCGTGTCCAATCCCACAAAATCCAGCAGCGTGAACGGTCCCATCGGATAACCGCAGCCAAGTTTCATTGAGTTGTCGATGTCGACCACGGACCCCACTCTCTCTTCCAGCGCGCGAATGGCATCCAGCAGGTACGGCACCAGCAACCGGTTCACGATGAATCCACCGCTGTCCCGCGCACGCACCGGCGTCTTGCCCAGCTTCGCGCCAAACGCGACCATCTCCTCGTAAACTGCCGCGTCCGTGGCGATCGTGCGGACGACCTCCACCAGCTTCATCACAGGAACGGGGTTGAAAAAATGTAGGCCGACAAACCGCTCAGGCCGCTTCGTTGCCGCGGCAAGTTCGATGATCGTAAGCGACGACGTGTTGCTTGCAAAAATCGTGCTCGGAGGGCAAAGCGAATCCAGTGAGGAAAAGAGTTCCCGTTTCGCAGGCAGCTGCTCAACGATCGCCTCCACGATGACGTCCGAATCTCTGAGCTCGTCGAGCGATGTGACCCCCCTCAAGCGGCTGCGGATTTCGCCCTTGCCGCCTTCGGTGATTGCGCCCTTCTCCACGAGCCTCGCCAGATTCTTCTCGATCCCCTTCAGTCCTTTGTCAACTAGTTCCGCGTTTACCTCCCTCACGACGGTCGGGAACCCGGCTTGTGCACAGACTTGTGCGATGCCCGACCCCATCAATCCACACCCCACGACCCCGACTCTTTGAATTGCCATTTCTCATTCCTCACGTCTCGAGAACCGCGAATCTGGCGGGAAAAACTACACGTGAAAGTGTACCAAAGACGAGCGACATCTGTTGTGAGTGACCGCTCCCGCTCCCGACGAAGTCCTCTGGGATGAGCGGCGTCAGTTTCCGAGCGCTTCGACGATCATGGCGATGCCCTGCCCTCCCCCGATGCAGGCCGTGGCAGCGCCATAGCGCGAGCCTGTGCGCCTTAACTCGTTTAGCAACGTAATTACCAGGCGCGTTCCCGTGGCGCCCAGCGGGTGCCCCAGCGCGATCGCGCCGCCGTTCACATTGGTCTTGTCGCGTTCGAGCCCGAGTTCCCGTTCGACCGCCAGGTACTGCGCCGCGAAGGCCTCGTTCACCTCCACGCGGTCCATCTGTTCCAGTTTCATGCCGGCCAGGTCCAGCGCCTTGCGCGTCGACGGCACAGGGCCGATCCCCATGATACTCGGATCCACGCCCGCAACCGCCCAGGAAAGGACTCTTCCGAGTGGCTTGAGTCCTCGGTCTTTCGCGGTTTGCTCGCGCGTCACGACAACCGCCGCGGCCCCGTCCACAATTCCGCTCGCGTTTCCGGCGGTCACGATGCCGTCCTTCTTAAAGGAAGGTGGCAACTTTTCAAGCATTTCCATCGTGGTTTCGGGTCTCGGATGGTCGTCTTCGCTGACCACCATACACTTCCGGCCTTGCTTTACCTCAAGCGGCGCAATCTCCTCCTCGAAAACCCTGGCTTTCGCCGCTCTTTCCGCCGCCTGCTGACTTCGAAGGGCGTAGGCATCCGCTTCCTTCCGCGTAATGCCATCCCGTTCCGCTAATCTTTCGGCGGTCAAGGCCATCGGCAACCCGCAGTAGCTGTCGGTCAAGCCCACAAACAGAGAGTCCTCGAGCGCTCCCCCGCCTAGTTTCAAACCGTTGCGTGCGCCGCGAACGACAAACGGAGCCTGGGTCATGTTCTCCATTCCGCCCGCCAGCACCATGACCGCTTCACCGAGCAAGAGTCTTTCGGCGGCCTGCGCGATTGCTTCGATCCCGGAGCCACACAGGCGATTGACCGTGACTGCCGGCGCCTCAACCTTCAGTCCGGCCTTCAACCCCACGTGGCGTGCACCGTAAATTGCGTCGGCGCTCGTCTGGAGCACGTTGCCGAACACAACGTGGTCAAATTCGGCCGGGTCCACACCGGACCGCTCGATCGCCGCCTTCCCTGCATGGACGCCAAGATCAATCGCCGAAACCTCCGAAAACACGCCCGTGTAGCGGGCCATCGGTGTGCGCGCGCCCGCGACAATGACAACGTCGGTTGGAAACATTATCTCCTCGCTTGAATAGGAACTTACGGTTGGATGCGGACCAGCGTCCGGCGGTCGCGCCGCCGAGCTCCGCGCCTTCGACGCAACGGGAACCGCGGGATCGGGGCCAAGCAATCGGCCTCGGTCACGGCTTCGAAGCCGCAGACACAACTACCGTGTCCCCGCCCTGCTTGCGCGCTTCTTCCATGCTGAATTCCGCGCGATTGATCAGGTCGGTCACGATGTCTTCACTCTCGTACTCCTGCCGCGCGGCCGCTTCCACGATTCCGGCGCTCAGCGTGATTTGAGTCGAGTCCCAGGGAGGCCTGACTCCCGCCGCCGCCCGCCGCAACTTTTCAACCAGATTGTGCGCGCCCGAGGCGGTCGTATCCGGCAGGATGAACGCCAACGCCCAAGACGTATACTTCACGGCCACGTCGTTCTGCCGGATCATGGGCTGCAGAGAGCGGGAGAGCTGTTCCAGAAACTTTTCAAGCGGCGTTTCCCCTTGCTGTCGCAGCATTTCGGATCCACGGTCAATCTGCAAAATTGCCAGCGACAGCGGCGTGCCCTGGGTTCTCGCGCGGTCCGCTTCATTCAGCAAGCAGCCTACGTAGGAACTGCGGCTCATCAGGCCGGTGCGGTCATCGGAAACGCCCATGCGCCGGACCAACGAACGCAACCGCGTGTGGCTCACGCTCAGGATCATCTGGTCGCCGATGGCCTGCAAAAAAAAGGTTTCATTCGGTTTCCAGCTGTGCGCCACCGAGTGGGCAACGATCAACATGCCCGCAGGCGCTTGTGTCTCCTTATCCGAAATGGTCACACCTAACGCGGTCGCGAGCCCCAATTCAGTCAGGATGGAGCCCTCCGAGGCATTCACCACCATTCCACCGAGTTCGTCGGGCATGGCCTTTTCCATTTGTGCGATCAGAAACATGACTTGCGCTCCCGGCGCCGCTTTTAGACCCGGTGCGCAATACTCGGCTGCCAGCTCCGGTGGCCGGCCTGGTTCGCCGATGACCGCCAGCGTGCGCGCCGCCTTCATGTACGTGCCTACTTCCGTCACGGTGGTGTTGAGCATCGCCCGGGGAGTCTGCTGGCGGAATGTCTTCTGATTGATCTCCGAAATCTTCGTCAGATCTCGCAGGGTCTCCGCCGTATAGGTTCCCGTGCGCCCGGTCGGGGGAGTTGTCGGGGGAGTTGGTTGCGCCTCCACGACTGGCACGCTGCTCGGCTTCGGTGTCGGTTCAGCCGGTTTGCCTTGCGATTTGGGCCACCAGTTGGCCAGCTGATACAAATTATGCAACCGTGCGTTGCGGTCTTCTTCGCCGGGGAACATCGCTGCGATCTTTTGCAGACGTTCTAGCGCCTTGCTTTGCAGTGAGTATTGCAGGAAGATCTCTGTCTGCACGATGAGGTCTTCCAGCGCCTGCATTTTCCGTCCTTCTTCCGTAACGGGTGCAGCCTCCGCCGCCCCGTCCCGGCTCGCCACGGCTTTGGGTGGCGGTGCCGCATGCGACGTTACCGTGGCCGTCTTGGCCATGCGGCCCGCGACTCGCTTCAGGAATCCTTCATCGGCATGGCCGCGCAGCTTTTCCAGCCGCTGCTGGTTGCGATAGTCATAGGAATCGATGTCCACGAGCCGGTCCAGAATGTCGGAGGATTTCTGGAAATTACCCGAATTGAAGTTCGCATCGAACAATTTGATCAGCACTTCAAAATACTGCGACTCGCGGTTTAATTCGCTGTACATCGCCGCCCAGAACTCCAGGATTGGCAGTGATTCCGGGTGCTTGGCCCCAAGGTCTTCTACCTGCGCGATGAACGGATTTTGCTTCTTGTCGGCAAACATCCGGCGTTTCAGGGTCATCAGGACTTCAACAGACTTGTGATCCTGCCCGGCATCGGCGAATGCATCGGCAAGGGCGAACAAGCGCGTGATTCCTTCGTTCTTCTCGTGGAGTAGGCGTTCCAGAATTCCGCGGGCGCGGTCAAGCTGCCCGGCTCGGTGCAGGGCGTCGGCGAAGGTCTCAAGAAACACGGGATCACTTTCATTCGGTGCAAATGGCTCAAGCAGCGCCGCGGCCTCGGCGGAGTCTCCGTTGCGGAGTTTGGCTTCGGCATAAAGGAGCGCCACGCTGCGTTCCTTGGGGGCCAGGCTGTAAGCACGCCCAAAAAGCTTCAGGGCTTCTTGCTCTGCGCCGCTCGCGGCCGCCAGCGTGCCGGCTCGCAAAAATGCTCGCGCCGCCAACGCATTTTTGCCCAGTTTTGCCGCGCCCTCGGCTACCTTCAGTTGCCGCTCGGAATTGTCCGGATCGAGTTGCGCCGTGCGTTCCCAGCAAAACAAGGCATCCTCAACGCGCCCGGCTTGGTTAAAGATCTCCGCGGCCTTGGTGTACTGCTCGATCGCTTCTTCCGGGTGATTCTGCTTCTGCTGGAGGAAGGCGTAGCGAGCAATGCGCTCGGGCGGCTGCGGAGTGGAGGAGTTGCGCAAAAACCGGTTATAGATGGCGAGCGCTTTGGTTTCATCCTTCGGCTCCACCAGCAGCTCAAACAGGTAGCCGTAGTAAATTATCGCGTGCTCCGGCTGGTCGAGTCGTGTGTAAAGGTCCCCCAGCGCCTGCGTCGCTTCGAGGTGCTGTGGCGCGCCCTCCAGCACCGACAGGTAGGCCTCGATGGCATCCTCCACCCGGTTTTTCTCGAGGAATTTCTTCGCGCGCTCCAGATTTTTGCTGACGTCTGCGGCCATCTGCCTGGCTTACCTTTGGATTACGCTTCGACGTTGGGTTCTGAATGGTCCGGTGTCGAGCAAACCTCTCACCCACTATATACCCCGTGGGAAACGCGGCCAAATGAGAGTGGCGCCATGGTAAGGAATCTGCCAAGAGGCTGCCGCCAGCCCTTCCTTTGACAGGCTGACGCCCCTTTTTGTTTTGTGGCAAACTAGAGGTTCGACACGGCAAGGTTTCGAGCAGGGTGAGAGGTGCTCCCCGCGTTTACCCGCCGTTTATCTCGCAAACCATCAGGAAAAGCCTGGCGGTGACGGACCCGAATGGACCCGAAGTTCATACGCAACTTTTGCATCATCGCGCACATCGACCACGGCAAATCCACCCTGGCCGACCGCCTGCTCGAAATGACCGGGGCGCTCTCCCAGCGCGAAATGCACGAGCAGGTCCTCGACTCTATGGATCTCGAGCGCGAGCGTGGCATCACCATCAAGGCGAAAAGCATCCGACTCCATTACACGGCCAAGGACGGCAATACCTATCGCTTGAACTTGATCGACACCCCCGGCCATGTGGACTTCTCCTATGAGGTTTCCCGCGCGCTTTCGGCTTGCGAAGGAGCGCTCCTGGTCGTCGACTCGAGCCAAGGCGTGGAAGCGCAAACCGTTGCCAATACTTTCCTTGCTGCCGGCCACAACCTCGCTATCATCCCAGTCATCAACAAAATCGACCTGCCCGCCGCGCAGCCCGACTTTGTGAAAGAGCAGATCGAATCGGTCTTGGCGATCCCCGCGGACGACGCGCTCCTGATCAGCGCAAAGAGCGGCATTGGCGTGGAAGACGTGCTCGAGGCGGTCGTCGAACGCGTGCCTCCCCCGAAGGGCAGCCGAGAGAATCCGCTGCAAGCACTCATCTTCGATTCTTGGTTCGATGCTTATCGTGGCGCGGTGGTGCTTGTTTGCGTAAAGCAAGGCCGCATCGCCAATCACATGAAGATCAGGCTGTGCGCTGGGAACGAAACCTACGACGTCGAGCAACTCGGCACGCTCACTCCGAAACCGATTGCCCTCGAGGAACTCGAAGCGGGAGACGTCGGCTTCGTCGTCGCCAACATTAAACAGGTCGCCGATGCCCGCATGGGTGACACCATCGTCGAATCAGGCAGCCAGGCTCCGCCTCTTCCGGGTTTCGAAGCCATCAAGCCCATGGTTTTTGCGGGACTCTTTCCGGTGCTGGCTGACGAGTACGAGCCTCTGCGAGATGCCCTCGGCAAATTGAAATTGAATGACGCCGCCTTCTTCTACGAACCGGAAAATTCCGTCGCTCTCGGCTTTGGCTTTCGATGCGGGTTTCTTGGCCTTCTGCACATGGAAATCGTTCAGGAACGCTTGGAGCGCGAATTTGGCCTGAACCTAATCACCACCGCGCCCAGCGTGCGTTATCGCATCACGAGCGTCGGTCGTGAAACCGTTGAAGTGGACAGCCCCGCGAAATTTCCCAATCCCAGTGATATCGAGAAAATCGAAGAGCCCATCATCAAGGCCATGATCATTACCAACGACGAATCCGTTGGCGGCATCCTGCAACTCTGCCAGGATAAGCGTGGTACGCAGAAGAACTTCGAATACCTGTCCCCCACACGCGTGATGCTCACTTATGAATTGCCGCTCAACGAAATCGTGCTCGATTTTTACGATCGATTGAAAAGCGTGTCTCGCGGCTATGCCTCCCTCGACTACCACCTGGCCGGTTACAAGGAATCTGACCTGGTGAAATTGGACGTTCTCGTCGGAGGCGAGCCCGTCGACGCGCTCGCGCTGATCTGCCATCGCGAACAGGCTTACGAGCGAGGCCGCGAACTCGCCACACGCCTGCGCAAACTGATCCCCCGCCAGATGTTCGAAGTCCCGATCCAGGCCGCCATCGGCAGCCGCGTCATCGCTCGCGAGACTGTCGCGGCCATGCGCAAGAACGTCCTGGCCAAGTGCTACGGTGGCGACATTACGCGCAAACGCAAGCTCCTCGAGAAACAAAAAGAGGGCAAGAAGCGCATGAAGCGCGTCGGCCAGGTTGACATTCCCCAGGAAGCCTTCCTGGCCGTACTCAAGGTTTCCTCCGACGAAGAGGAGTAGGGTCTGGCCGGCGCTTATCCTTCCTTGCTTTTGACTTCAGTCGTCAACCCCCCGCGGTGCAGCCGAATTCTGACCTCATCTCCCATCACGACTTGATTGGCATCGCGCAGGACCGCCCCTGCCGCGTCCGTGGCAATCGCATAGCCTCGCTCCAGCACCTTCAACGGGCTTCGCTCCTGCAATTGCAACGCCAGGCGCTCCGAGCGTTCCCGCTTCAAGCGCAACAGGCGCTCGGCGACGACTCCCAGGTTCCGACCTTGCTTTTCAAGCCGCAGCCTTAGCGCGGCCACCTTCGCTCGAAAATCAACTCGTGCAATCCCCAAATGCGCCGTCGTGAGCCGCTTGCGCGAAAGCTCGAGGCGCGCGCGCAATCCCAATGCCAAGCGCGACGTCAACTCATCGGCGCGCTGGCGCCTTTGTCGCAGTAGGTCCAGGGGCCTTCGAAACCCGCGACGCCCAGCGAGTTCGTGCACGCGGCGCGACCATTCGAGCAGACGATAGCGCACAAGGCCCTCGAGTGACTCGCGCAGATCGGCAACATGCTTGTCAAATTCGCGCCTCGTCTGCACCACCAGTTCCGCCGCTGCCGAAGGGGTCGAAGCGCGCACATCTGCCACAAAGTCCGCGATGGTGAAATCCGTTTCATGACCCACCCCGGAAATCACGGGAATCAGGCAGCCAGCCAGCGCTCGCGCAACCCTCTCTTCATTGAAGGCCCACAGGTCTTCGATCGATCCACCCCCGCGCGCCAGAACAATCACGTCGGCAGACCGCTTGCGGTTGAAGTAGGCGAGCGCCTGGACAATCTCCTCCGCCGCTCCTTCCCCTTGAACGCGCACCGGGTACAACGTGAGGTGAACATTCGGAAATCGCCGCTTCAGGATTCGCACGACATCGCGCACAGCCGCTCCGGTGGGCGACGTGATGAGCCCGATGCGGCTCGGCAGCAGTGGTAGCGTCTTTTTCCGCGCGGGGTCGAACAGCCCCTCCGCATCCAGCTTCTTCTTAAGCTGCTCGAACGCCACCTGCAGCGCACCGCGGCCCTGCGGCTCGACTGATTCCGCATAAATCTGATACTCGCCGCGCGCCTCATACACGCCCACCGACCCGCGCACGGTCACCTTCAAGCCGTCTTCCGGCCGAAACTTCATGCCGCGCTGCTGCTGCTTGAACAACACACAGCGCACCTGGGCGCGCTCATCCTTTAGCGTGAAATAAATGTGTCCCGACGACGCTGGCCGGCAATTGGAAATCTCTCCCTGGACAAACACATCGGTAAAGTTCCTCGCCAGAAGGTCGCGGATGCGCGCGGTCAGGTCGCTGACGGTAAATATACGCCGCTCTGGTTGAAGGTTGAATTGAAGTTGATCCATTGGCACGAGTCTAGCGCAGGGCCATCCGAGGCCACAACCGCTCAGCGGCGAATCCTGGAGATGAACCAGAACAAAAGGCTTATTCCCAAGCTCAGAAGAATGCTCGTGGTAATCGGAAAATAGAAACGCGTGTGTTCGCCCTCGTGCACGATATCGCCGGGCAAACGTCCCAGCCGGAACGGCAACTTTCCGCCGAAATAGAAAAACGCCCCGACCAGGAGGAGCAGCCCGCCGAGCACCAGCAAAGCCCGGCCAAGTTCGCGAAAGGTGTTCATGGGCTATATCCGTAACGAGTTTGGCTCGTCAGACACTGGCAATGCGCTCGATCAGGTCTTTTTGCTCGGCGACCGACTGGGCACCAATCGTAAACGCATCGAGCGCGCCAAGGCCAAGGGCATAGCGGATCGCTTCATTCTGCCGGTCGCGCAGATCCCCTTGTCCGAGAATCTTCATCCCGACGATTCCCTTCCCCGCCGCCCGCATCTCTCGTATCACGCCTACAACCGTCGCCGGATCGGCATCCATGTGCGATCCGATCGGATTGATCCGCACCAAGTCCACCTCGACCCACTCTGATTTCGCTGCAGCGCGCAAAGCCTCGAGCGAATGGCAGGAGCAACCATGCGCGCGAATAATCCCCTTCTCTTTTGCCTCTGAGAGTGCATCCATGGCCGACCGGTAGCGCGACGTCCAGTCCCCTTCGGTCACGCAATGCATCAACACGATGTCTAGATGGTCGGTGTTCAATTCGCGCCGGAAGCGATCCAAATCCGCCCGCATCTCTGGGCCGGTGCGCGCCCAGGACTTCGTCAGGATGGTCACCTTACTGCGATCCACATGCTTCAAGGCATCCGCGACATGGGGATGGCTGCCGTAGGAATCGGCGGTGTCGAAAAAGCGCAAACCGTTGTCGTAGCCGTTTTGCAGCAGCCGGGAGAGCCCACCGAGGCCAAGCGCTGTCTGATTGGAGTGGTGTCCGGAACCCACCGTACCGGTTCCCATCGCCAGACGCGAGGTCTGAATTCCCGTGCGCCCAAGGGTCACGGTGTCTGTGGCTAGGACTTTCTGTCCGGCCGGCAGTGCCGCCAAGCGCGCGGCCAATACCTTGGGAGCAAGCCATGCGGCAGCCGAAGCGCTCGCTGCCTTTCGAAGGAACTGGCGGCGGTAAAGACGAGGCATGGGGACCTCCTGGGCCAGTGCGGGTGTATCCATTTTACTCAGACGGGCGGAAAATGCATTAGAAAGCAACAGCGCGGAAGGGTCATGTGGATCTCGACCGTCAGTAGCCGGGCCGAGCGAGCGAGGGATCTGCTTTTGCACCAGAGATCGCTAGATTAATTCGACTCCCGGAAAGAAATAGCCGATTTCGAACGCCGCGGTTTCCGGTGCATCCGAACCGTGCGTGCAATTCGTGCCAATGCTGGTGCCGAGGTCGTGCCGGATCGTGCCCGGCGCGGCCTTCTTCGGATCCGTTGCGCCCATCGTATCGCGCCACTTTGCGATACCATTCTCCGCCTCCAACACCATCGCGAAGATCTTGCCCGAGCTCATGAAATCGGTCAGCTCCGCGAAGAACGGCCGCTCGCGGTGCACCGCGTAAAATCCCCCGGCCTCTTCCTTCGTTAGACGCATCGATTTAATGGCCACAATCGTGAAACCAGCCTTGTGAATGCGGGCCAATATCTCGCCTTGCTGCCCGCGGCTTACCGCATCCGGCTTGATCATCGCAAACGTCCGCTCAATCGCCAATTTTATTCGCCTCCACCTTGAAGAAGATCGCGCGAAGCAGCTTTTCGCTCACCAGCTTCGCTCGTTCACTTCAGTGCTGCCGCTACGGTTGAACCCAAGTCCGCCGGTGTCTCCACGGTATGAATTCCCGCGGCGTTCATTGCGGCATACTTGTCCCGCGCGGTGCCCTGCCCGCCGCTGATAATGGCCCCGGCATGACCCATGCGCCGCCCGGGAGGAGCTGTCTGCCCGGCGATGAAGCCGACTACAGGCTTCTTCACATTCACCTTGATCCATTCTGATGCCCGCTCTTCCGCGCTCCCGCCGATTTCCCCGATCAGCACGATGGCGTGCGTATCCGCGTCATCGTTAAACATCTTGATCGCGTCGAGAAACGGCGTCCCAATAATCGGGTCGCCGCCGATTCCAATGCAGGTCGATTGGCCAATGCCCAGCTGCGTCAGTTGGTGAACCGCTTCATAGGTAAGCGTTCCGCTGCGGCTCACCACCCCCACGTTTCCCTGCTTGTGAATCCGTCCCGGCATGATGCCGATCTTGCATTTCCCGGGCGAGATAATCCCTGGGCAATTCGGCCCAATCAACCGGGTTTTCGATCGACCGAGCACTTCTGCCACTCGCACCATGTCGAGCGCAGGGATGCCTTCCGTGATACACACGACCACCGGCAATTGCGCGTCAGCCGCTTCGAGAATGGCGTCCGCGGAATATGGCGGCGGAACAAAGATCACCGACGCATCCGCACCGGTAGCCTTCACCCCCTCCGCGACCGTGTTGAACACTGGCCGTTCCAGGTGCTTGGTGCCGCCTTTGCCCGGTGTCACGCCTCCAACCACATTCGTGCCATACTCGATCATCTGTTGTGCGTGAAAAGTTCCTTCGCGCCCCGTGAATCCCTGGACCAGCACTCTTGTCTTTTCGTTCACCAAGACGCTCATCGCGCACCTCCCGCCAGCGCGACTACTTTCTGCGCCCCGTCCTTCATGCCCTCGGCGATGGTAAAGTTCAGCGCGCTCTCCCGGAGAATCTGCTGCCCCCGCTCCACGTTCGTTCCTTCCATCCGCACGACGATGGGAACCTGCACATGCAGGTCCTTGGCCGCGGCCACGACGCCCGTGGCCAGCACGTCACAGCGCAAGATGCCCCCAAAAATATTGATGAAAACCGCCTTCACCCCCGGATCACTCAGCAGGATGCGAAAAGCATTCTTGACCTGATCAGCCGACGCTCCACCGCCCACATCCAGGAAGTTTGCCGGCGATCCGCCTGCATACTTGATGATATCCATCGTGGCCATCGCCAATCCCGCGCCGTTCACCATACAGGCCACGTTTCCGTCCAGCTTGATATAGTTCAGCCCGTACTTCGAAGCTTCGACTTCCAGCGGATCTTCCTCGTCCAGATCGCGCAACTCGCGCAGGTCCTTGTGCCGGAACAGCCCGTTGTCGTCGAACGTCATTTTCGCGTCCAGCGCGACCAACTTGCCTTCGCCCGTCAGCACGCAGGGGTTGATCTCCAGCAGCGAAGCATCGGTATCGATAAAGGCGCGGTACAGCGCCTGGAGAAACGGCGTCGCGACGGTCACCTGTTCGCCGGTCAATCCAAGTCCGAACGCGATCTTGCGCGCTTGATACGGTTGCAGCCCCACCGCCGGGTGAATGCCTTCCCGCAAGATCGCCGCAGGATTCTCTTTTGCCACCTGCTCAATTTCCATCCCGCCCGCCGCGCTGGCCATAAACATGGGTCGCCCAGACTCGCGGTCGATCAGCAATCCCAGGTAAAGCTCGCGCTTGATGTCCAGGCCTTCCTCGATCAGCAACCGCCGCACCACACGCCCCTGCGGCCCCGTCTGCGGCGTAACCAGAGTCATGCCCAGGATGTGCGACGCGATCTCCGCCGCTTCGTCCGAGGACCGCGCCAGTTTCACCCCTCCGCCCTTGCCACGGCCTCCGGCATGAATCTGCGCCTTCACCACCACCACGTGCGACTTCAGCCGCTGCGCCGCCTCGCGCGCTTCTTCTTTCGTGAACGCCACCTCGCCGCGCGGAGTGGTCACGCCGTATCGCGAGAGTATGGCTTTAGCTTGGTATTCATGAATCTTCATTTGAGATTCTGCCCTTTGGACGGTCCCGGCCGGGCCGAGCACCGAACCTGTGCGACGATGGACTTGGCACAGATGTTAGAATTTGAGGCTTCGCAAAACACTAAAGTTTACTTGAGTCACCGGGAACGGGCAAGGATGCCTGAACATCTCGCCCGCACCGAGACAAGGGAATGTCACCTTGCATTGGCTTTCTAAGTTCGAAGACGGCGCGGCCCTCTCCCGGCCCGAGGCCGAAGCCATCATGGAGGAACTCCTCTCCGGCCGAATGGAGACGCCCGACGTCGTTCGCTTGCTCTTGGCCTTGAACCTGCGCCCGGTGACAGCCCCCGAGCTCAGCGGCTTTGCCAGAATCATGCGCAAGCACGCCGCTCCGGTATTTGCTCCGGGCGAAACCAGGCCGACCAACCTGGTCGACACCTGCGGGACAGGCGGCGACTCGAGCGGCACCTTTAACATTTCGACGGCCGCCGCAGTTGTGGCCGCGGCCGCCGGCGCGCGCGTTGCCAAGCACGGCAACCGATCGATCAGCTCCCTGTGCGGCTCCGCCGACGTGCTCGAAGCTCTCGGGGTGCACATTGACCTGCCGTTGCACGAGGCCGGACGCGCGATCCGGGACGTCGGCATCGGCTTCCTCTTCGCTCCGGCTGCCCATTCCGCTACCCGTCACGTCGTTCCGGCGCGAAAACAAATCGGCAAGCGCACCGTATTCAACTTCCTCGGCCCGCTCACAAATCCTGCGGGGGCGGAAACGCAGCTCCTCGGTGTGTTTTCTCCTGACGTCCTCACGCTCGTCGCCGAGACACTCGCTGAACTTGGCATTACCCGCGCCTTCGTGCTTCACGGAGCCGGCGGGCTCGACGAAGTCTCTCTCTCTGGCGAGACACAAATCGCCGAAGTCCGCGAGCAAAGTATTACCTACTTCACCGTCTCACCCTGCGACTTTGACCTCGAGCCCGCTCCTCGCGAAGCCCTCCGTGGCGGCACGCCACAGGAAAACGCCGCTCTCCTGCGCAGAATTTTCCAAGGTGAGCCAGGCGCGCCGCACGACGTCGTTGTCATGAACGCCGCCGCTGCCCTCGTCGTCAGCGGCGTCGCTGAAAACTTCCGCGCCGGAGCCCAACTCGCAGACCGCGCCGTCTCCTCCGGCGCCGCGCTAGAGAAACTTCAGCAACTGATCCGGTTCACCAACGCGTGCAAGCAGCAACCTTCAAGCCCAGACCGTTGACGCAGGCGGCCCCCTTAGGGTTTCGCCGGACCCTTCGGCAGACTCTGGGTCTCCCCAGCGTTTCTCCTGAGCTTCGAAGGGCTGTGCCGAGCCCGGCAACCAGCGCCGCTCCGCGCTTCATAACGAAAGGAAATTTTTCAGAAGTTGTTTCCCTGAATCGGTGAGCACCGACTCGGGATGGAACTGCACGCCGTCCACCCGGTACTCGCGGTGTCGCAATCCCATGATCACGCCGTCTTTGGTTTCCGCGCTCACCTCGAGCTCCTGCGGCAGCGACTTCCGGTCCACAATCAGCGAATGGTACCGCGTGGCCGTAAACGGATTGGGCAGTGACTGGAAAATCCCTTTTCCGTCGTGCTCGATTTCACTCGTCTTTCCATGAAAAAGCTTCGCAGCGCGAATGATCTTTGCCCCGAAAGCGGCGCCAATCGCTTGATGCCCCAAACAAACTCCCAGAATCGGAAACGTTTGCGCGAGCTTCTGCACCAACTCCACGGAGATGCCTGCTTCCTCGGGCGTGCACGGCCCCGGTGAAATCACAATCTTCTCCGGCTTGAGGCGCGCGATCTGCTCGACCGAAATCTTGTCGTTGCGATGTACCTCGAGCGTTGAACCCAACTCGCCCAAATACTGGGCCAGGTTGTAGGTAAACGAATCGTAGTTGTCGAGCAGCAGAATCACTTCTTTCTCTTGATCCGCACTTTCTGGGCGCTTCTTGGAGCGTGTGCCGTCTCGAGCGCTCCCAGCAGGGCCCTCGATTTGTTCACCGATTCTTCAAACTCGGCCGCGGGTGCCGAATCGGCGACAATCCCGCCACCCGCCTGCACATGGGCTACCCCGCTTTTGATGACCATGGTCCGCAACGCGATGCATGAATCCAGATTCCCGGCGAAGTCGAGGTACAGGATCCCGCCCGCATAAATTCCGCGCCGCGTTTTTTCCAGCTCCTCGATGATCTCCATCGCTCGCACTTTGGGCGCTCCCGAGACCGTTCCCGCCGGAAAACACGCCATCAGCGCATCAAAGCAGTCCACGTCCTCCCGCAGTCTCCCCCGAAGGCTCGACACCAGATGCATCACATGCGAATAGCGTTCCACGGTCATCAGCTTTTCGACCTTCACCGTGCCATAGTCGCACACACGCCCCAAATCGTTCCTCCCCAGATCCACGAGCATGATGTGCTCGGCGCGTTCCTTCTCGCTGTCGAGCATTTCTCGCTCCAACCGCAAGTCTTCCAGCTCATCTTTCCCCCGCCACCGTGTGCCGGCGATGGGGCGGTAAAGCACCTCCCGCCCCTGGACCTTCACGAGCATCTCGGGGGAACTGCCCACCACGTGCACATCATTCAAATGCAAGTAGAAAAGGTACGGCGAAGGATTGAGCGCTCGCAGTTCCCGGTAAATGTCGAAGGGCGCCGCCTGCGTCTCCGCCGAAAATCGTTGGCTCACCACCACCTGGAAAATGTCGCCCGCCCGAATGTACTCCTTGGACTTGCGCACTGCCTCCAGGTACTCCTTGCGATGAAAGTTCGATTTCACCTGCGGTTTCGCCGGTCTCCCCGGCGAGCGATCCTCGCGCTTTTCGCCCTCGACCGGCGCTTCCAGCACTTCCCGCGTCCGCCGGATCTCCTTGACGGCGGCAGCGTACTTCTCTCGCAAACTTCCCGGTCCTTCCGTGTACACATTCCTCACAACCCACAAGCGATGTTGCACGTGATCAAACGCAATGAGCCCGCGATAAAACATCAGCATGGCGTCGTATAGCCCGATGTCGTCTCTCAACCGTTTGGGCAGCCTCTCGATCAGTCGCACCATGTCGTAGCTGAAATAACCAATCGCCCCCGCGACAAGCGGCGGCAATCCCGGCAGCCGCACCGGCTGAAACTGGGCCATATGCTCCCGCAAGAACGAAATGGGATCGCGCTCTTCCCACACCATGCGGTTGTGGCTCTCGAGCACGCAAGCCCCGCCCGCATAGCGGAACACCTCTTCGGGATGAGCCCCGGCGAACGTGTAGCGAGCGATCTTCTCACCGCCTTCCACGCTTTCCAGCAAAAACGAGTACCGCGCGCCCCGCGCCAGCCGCAGATACGCGCTCACCGGCGTCAGCAAATCGGCCGAAAACACGTCGTACACGGGTATCAGATTCCCCCGCTTGGCGAGCCGATGAAACTCTTCAAAGGTTGGCTGGATCATCGAATCATTCAAATCCACGAAGTCGGATACCCAAAGATAAACTGGTTTGCTTTCCTGCGGCGGTTGCTTTTGCTTATCGGCGTGATTTCTCTTCGGCTCGCAACGCGCCAAGAACGGCCCGCCTCATGGCCGGCTCCGGCGCCCGCCCGCCCATCCAGTGTTCCCACTGCGCGATCCCCTGTGCCAGAAACATTTCCACGCCGGGTACCGTCCGGATGCCTCTGGCCCGGGCGGTCTTCAGAAGTTTTGTCTCGAAGGGCCGGTAGATCAGGTCCATGACGAGGGAACAGTTTAACTCGCAAGGCTCTAGAGGTGAAATCTCCAGACGAGGATACATCCCCAGCGGAGTGGCGTTCACGATGGCATCAAACTTCTGCTTCCGCAGTTCCGCGCGGGGAATCACCTCCCCTCCGGCGGCTCCTGCTAACTCCTCGGCCGCCTCGCGACGCCGCGCGCAAACGCACACCTTGGCTCCTGCTTTCCTAAGCGCAAATGCCGCCGCCCTCGCCGCCCCGCCCGCGCCGAAGACCAGCACTCGGCTGGCTTCAAGGTGCATCTTCTTTTCGAGCGCTTTTAGGGCACCGACATAGTCCGTATTGCTCCCGTACAGCTGGCCGTTTCGCTTTATCGTAACCGTGTTCACCGCCCCGATTTTCTCCGCCAGCGGCTCGCAGTCCTCGAGGTAGCGGAAGATCGCCTGCTTGTGGGGAAGCGTCACGCTGAACCCGGACAAATCAAATTCCGGCGCCGCTTTCACGAATTCCCCCAGCTTGTCCACCAGGAACGGCAAAAACACGGCGTTTTTCCTTGCCGTCACGTAACCGGTGTTGTGCAGCAGCGGCGACATCGAATGCCCGATTGGATTTCCAATCACTCCGTAGACCCGCGTCGTCCTGTTCAACTCATGGGCTCGGTACAGTTCCTTCAAGTCTCCGAGACGAACCTGTCCCGGCGCCGTCGCCGAGGCCACCGGTGCATAAGCCAACGCGCTTCCCTCGCGCAGGGCCAATATCCTCGCGGGCAGCCCGACTTCCCCCATGGGCACGGCTACGATTTGCTGTTCGCGGCGGGCCAAGCGCATCAGCCGGACGCCGTCCGAAATCTTCCGTGCCATCGCCGCCACCTTTACCGCCGCTACGCCGCCGCGCGCCGGAATCTTGATGCGGTCAGGCAGCTTGGGCGTCCCGCGGAAGTCGTGGATCGAAAGCAGAACCTTCCCAGGCAACGCGTAGTCCTCGACCGACCCGCCATGCAACTCCCGCAGCGTTTCGATTTCCAGGTCGCACCACGCGCACCCCGCCTCTTTCGCCTTCATGAGCCAGTACAACTCTGTCCCCGCGTCTGCGGCCAACTCTCCGCCACCAACGCGCCGCCGGCAGGTGGCGATGAACAGCGCTCCCCGGCGATCGGAGCGCTTGAGCCAATCCAAAACCCGGTGCCTTTCGGCATCACTTCGCAGCCAGTCCAGGCGCAATTCGACCGTAGGCGTTTGCTTCAGCGCTTGGCCGACCAGCGCCCGGAATTCCAAGGCCGTGCGGCCCGCCACCACCGCACAAATTCGTGCGACCCCCTTCCCAAACGGTTGCTTGCCCGTAGAATCCCTCCAATCCATTGAAAACAGGGCTTGTAGCACGTCTTTGCAAAAGTGTAAAGTCTCGCTTCCCATTTTGTTGACGCCGTTCGGGGGCCTTGTTAGTTTCAAATCATGCAGTCCCCGCACGGCCTTTTTTTCGAGTGTCTCGAAGGAGTGTCAATATGCGCGCAATCGCAGCAGGAATCTCGCTCGGCTTGGTACTTGTAGGCGCCAGCCCTCGCAGCCAGAACAACGCACAGAATCCTCCCGTCTCTTCGACGCAAGCCGTCCCGGCGGCCACCTCCCCGGACTATAGCGCCGTCTACTGCTCCAATTTTGTCACCAGTGAAAACGTCCCCAATGATGTGTACCTCATTTCCGGCGAGCAGTCGAACGCGAAGATTACCTTCGCGATTCGCGACTTCGTCTATATCAGCAAGGGCGCCAACCAGGGCGTGCATGTTGGCGATCGCTTCTCCGTCGTGCGCCCTATCAGCGACCCCGTTGGCGTCCAATGGTTCAAGTGGCAGGCCAAGCTTCTGAAAGCCATGGGTACCCTCTACCACGACGCCGGGCAGTTGAAGGTCGTGAACGTACAGCCGAATGTCTCCGTCGCCGAGGTTACCTTTTCCTGCGATTACATGCTGCGCGGCGACATCGTGCGGCCCATGCAAGACCGCCCATCCCCACCGTTCAAACCGGCTTCTCAGTTCGACCAGTTTGCTCCTGCCAGCGGAAAATCCACCGGCATGCTCGTGACCGGCAAGGATTTCGCGAATGTCTACGGAAAGTTCACCACGGTTTACGTCAACCTTGGCACCAACCAGGGCGTAACCGTGGGTGAGTATTTGCGCGTTTTCCGCTACCAGGGCGGGAACGCAGAGACCGCGGTCTACTATCCCGACTATCAGTTCAAAATGTATGGCTTCGGCAGCACGCCGCGAGCTTACAAGTGGAATGATCTGCCCCGCGATGTTCGGGGTGAAGGCATTGTCATCAACGTCGGACCCAATTCCTCGACCGTCCTGATCACCTATAGCCGGTCCGAACTCTGGGCCGGCGATTACGCCGAGATCGAATAGCTCTGTTTCGGCCGACAATCTTCAGCCCGTGTCGCAGGTCCGGCGCGGGCTTCTTTTTTTCGAATTACTCCTGGCGGTTCTCGCGAATGACCTCGCAAGTAAAGCCATAAATCTTTGTTTCCGGGTCTTTCCAGGCATCTCCCGCCAGCCCCGCCTTGTGGCAGGTTTCCCGCAAAAACGTCTCGCGATCCAGTTGGTGCTCCACGGCAACTTGCGGCAACAGCAATCCCCTCTTCGGCCCGTTCTCGACCAGCAGTCCCTGCTTGCCGATCTCGATCTCCTCAACTCGGATTCTTTCTACGGGCGACAACAGCGAAACTTCAATTTTCGCTTGCGCCGCTTCTTCCGGCTGCATCGGGCTGAATCTCGGATCTTCCAGCGCCGCACTGATCGCGCATTTGACGATGGTCTCTCCGAGGCTCGCCCGCGGCTCGATCATTCCGATGCATCCGTGAAGCTTCCCCCTCACGTGCAAGGTGACAAAAGCACCGCAGCGCCTTTCAAACACGCCTGCCTGGGGAATGGGTTCAAATGCGCGATGGTGGCAAACCGCTTCGAGCACGGTCTGGCGGGCCAATTCGACGATCGCCCGCCTTTCGGCTTCAGAGAGGGACTGCATCCTGCGGCTTCTTCTGCGCTTCCAGCATGCTGAGTTTGCGCCGCTGCTTGATCCGGTCGTCCAATTGACTCCAAAACCGGTAAAAGTACTGTCCGGCGGAGAGCAGAGCGCTGACGACCACAAGCCAGAGCAGCGCGAGGCCAATCCAGCTAAGCGAAGGCCGGCGCGCCGCGCCGATCAAAACCGCCGCCGCGCACACCTGCAGCACCATCTTGGTCTTCCCCAGGGTGGACGCCGCAATGGTGAACCCTTCGGCCGACGCGATATTCCTCAATCCCAAAATCATCAACTCGCGGCCGATGATAATCACAACCATCCACGCAGGCGCCAGATGCATATCCACGAGCGAAATGAACGCCGCGCAAATCAGCAGTTTATCCGCAATCGGGTCCAGCAGGATCCCGAGCGTCGTCACCTGCGCATTGCGACGCGCCAGATAACCGTCGGCCCAATCGGTTGCGGCGGCAATTAGGAGGATCAACACGCCCCAAAACTCGAAGTGCATGGTGAAGCCCCACAACTCCACGTTCGGGCTGCGCGTCAGGAGCACCACAATCAACAGCGGCACAATGAATATCCGGAGCAGCGTCAATGAGTTCGGGAAATTCATAGGCGTGTGGCGGCACCAGGTTTTTTTTGCCTCTGGCGGCCGCTCGGCTCACTATAGACTCCGCCTCTTCCTAGGTCAACGCCGCTTGAGACGGCTCGCTGGTCGCGGAAAAGAGTACTTCCGGGTTACTACAGCGAAACCCGTATGCGGAGAGGGACAGGTACTCTTTCGTAAAACCCGCTGCTGCAAACCTGTGCAAATTCCTGTTGAAGCTCGCTCCGCCTCTCGATTTCTACTTATTCTTATATCCTTCCATGTAACATGTAACTAATTTAGTTCTAACGACTTACACATGGCCGTGCGGGCCGGCTCAAGCCCCTCGCGACGGGGCTTGGCGCGCGCCCTCTGGACGGCTGCTGAGTTTCCACAGTGTTTTCCACAAGCCAAGGTCTACAACAACAGGCTTTAACCAGCCCGCAATCTAGTGACATTTCGTTCATAATTGCCGGGTTTTTATGAATTACTCTAGAGTAATGGAGCTGGCGTTTTCCTCAGCTCCTTGATGCCGTGAGGCCCACGGAGCACACGTGCCGGCAGGAATAAAATCGCCCGTAATAAGGAAAAAACTCCCTCGACAGCTATCCCTAAAATACGGAACGGCAGCAGCAACAGCCATACGATGGGGTACAGCACGAGTGCCAGCAGTGCTACCGGCCAGCAAACCACCAGCAAGATGCACCACAGAACGAACGCGGCCATGAATCGTTTCTCCCCTCTCCTAAAGATACGCACTCGAAGACGGCGAGGTTCCCTTCACTTTGAACTCCTCCAACTTCAATCGCTTGGCCATGGCCTCCGGAACCTCCGCCTCCAGGTCCATATGCGAATCGTTCACCCTCGAATGCATCACCCGCCCGAGCGCATGGATTAGCGCCAGGGAGCGGCCCTCGCTTAGAGGCACGTGCAGACACAGTCTCACCAGCGGGTCCACGGGCAATACTTCATCTACGCGTCGCAGCAATTCATCCAATCCTTCCCCGGTGAGCGCGGAAACAAAAACGGGAGGTTCCTCTCCCGGTGCCCGGCGCGACCACGCCGCCCGGAGCCCCTCGCGCATCTGTGGCGAGAGCTTATCCACTTTGTTGAACACTCGCAGCCGCGGCCTTTCGGTTACTGCGAGTTCCCCCAGGATCTTCTCCACCTCTTGCTCCAGCTCGTCGTGATAGGCGTTCGAGATGTCGCTCACTTCGAGCAACACTGCGGCTTCTTGCACTTCTTCGAGCGTTGCCCGAAACGCCGCGATCAGCCCCTTCGGCAATCCGCGGATAAATCCAACTGTGTCCGAAACCAGAATTCGCCGGTTCGACGGCAAACGCAGGGCCCTCACCGTGGGGTCCAGGGTCGCAAACATTCTCGACGAGACCAGCACCTCCGCTCGACTCAGCGCGTTGAACAACGTCGACTTCCCTGCATTCGTGTATCCGACCAGCGCCACCGTGCCCAAGGGCACCGCGTTGCGCGCCTCTCTTCTCAGGGCCCGTTGCCGCCGCACATCCTCGATGCTCTCCTGGATCCTACGCACGCGTTCACGGATACGCCGCCGGTCCGTCTCCAGTTTCTTTTCGCCAGGTCCGCGAACGCCGATTCTTCCGGCTCCCCCTCCCGCTCCTCCGGCTCCGCCCCCGCCGCTCTTGCCGCCCAATCGGGACATTTGCGCGCCGTGTCCCGTCAGTCGCGGCAGGAGGTAATTCAACTGTGCCAATTCCACCTGCAACTGCCCTTCGCGGCTCCTCGCATGCCGCGCAAAGATGTCCAGGATCAGTTGCGTACGGTCTATGACTCGTCGCTCCGTCACCTCTTCGATGTTCCGCTGCTGTACGGGGGAAAGTTCGCTATCAAAAATGATGAGCGGAACCTGCCTTGCGTTCGCTTCCGCCCGGATTTCTTCCAATTTTCCGCGGCCGACCAGTGTCGCCGGGTCGGCGGCATCCCGCAGTTGAAAAATCGTCCCGGCAACCTCGGCGCCTGCGCTCTCCGCCAACTCCACCAATTCGGCGAGCGATTCGCGCCCCAGTTCGCCAGCCGGCATCCCAGGAAATCGCGGCGCGCGCTTCCAGCCGATCCCGACCAACAGCACACGTTCCGCCGCCGAAACTTCATGTTGTGTTTTCATGGGGGGCTTGGGCTCGACGCTGTCGCTCTCTTTAGGCGGCACCTGGCAGGGACTTGCTTCATCGGCGTCATTATACGTCGATTCACCGGCCGCGGGAACCGGCCTTCGAGAGTCCTTCGCGTAATCTAGCCAGCGCTTCCACGCGGATTTGCTCTTCGTCCCCAAATCCCTCGAGCCACTCGACCCCTTTCTCCCGCCGGAACCAGGTCATCTGGCGCTTTGCGTACCGCCGTGTTGCCTGCCGGGTCGCCTGCTCGGCTTCCTCGAGCAACATTTCGCCGTTCAACGCGGCCCGCAGTTCCCGGTAGCCAATAAAATCCCAAGGCTTCGCGTCCTCCTCGAACCCGCTGCCGAGCAGCCCTCGCACCTCTTCGAGCCAGCCTCGCTCCAGCATCGTCCGAGTGCGCGCCTCGACGCGCTCGTACAGCACCTCCCGCTTCGGCATCAATCCGATCTTCAGTGCACGCCAGCCCTCCAGCGGTTTGCGCCCGCTTTGATGAACTTTCGACAGCGGCTTCTTCGTCAGCAGGCACACTTCTATCGCTCTTACCAGCTTCTGTTCATCGGCCGCGGCAATCTTTTCCGCCGAAGCCCGGTCGAGCTTCCACAATATGCGGTGAAGATGTCCCGGAGCGCGTTCCACGGCAGCCGCTCGCAAACGCGCGCGCAA
The DNA here is from genome assembly GCA_035262325.1 of Candidatus Acidiferrum sp. Lineage (GTDB taxonomy): Bacteria > Acidobacteriota > Terriglobia > Acidiferrales > UBA7541 > Acidiferrum. The sequence goes on along the minus strand of DATFTB010000260.1, from coordinate 6,164 downwards.
GTCTTCTGACCGCTCGGGCAGTTCCGCCAACCCCTCTAGCAGGGCGCGCAAATACAGACCCGTGCCCACCGTGAAAATCGGCAACTTCTGACGCTCCCGCAAGTCCCCGAGAACCGCGATCGCCCGTTCGCGGTAGCCGCCCGCCGTCGTTTCTTCCCTGGCATCCAGAACATCAATCAGGTGGTGCGCCACGCCGCGTCGTTCCGCGTTGGTCGGCTTCGCCGTCCCGATGTCGAAGCCGCGGTAGAGTTGCGTCGAATCGCACGCAATGACTTCGCCGCCCAGCCGCTCCGCCAGCCACACGGCCAGCGACGATTTCCCCGATGCGGTTGGTCCCAACAGCGCTACGAGGGGCAGCTCCGTTGGGTTTTTCATTTGTGGAAAAGGGTTGAGCACTCTCGAATCATCAACAAAAGCAACTGCCGCTCACTTGTTGACGCGCCAGCGCTGATCCTAGTTCGTCGGAACCGGCATATTGTAATAATACGTGAAGCGAAGTTCGATGTACGGCCCCTTGAATAGCCCTGGCAACGGCGGAAACGGATTCGACGCGCGGATCGATGACACCGCTGCCCGGTCGAGCGGCTCTTTGCCGGACCCAAACACTCGCTGTGGGTCGCCGTCCGGTACGTTCCCGTCCCGCATGATCTTGAACTGCAGCGAAACCACTCCCTGATCCCCCAGCTGCACCGATGCTGGCATTACAGCGAACCAATTCTGCTTCACCGTGATGTACACACGTCGCAGATAGTCGTTGAAGTCCACGCCTTCGGTGTCCGTGAGCATTTCCACTCCGGCACCCGCGGTTCCATGTCCGCCGCTCCCGCCCCCCCGGGCTCCCCCGGGCAGCGGGCTTCCCCCTCCCATCGGGGCCGGCGAATTGATCCTTCCCGCGCCTCTCGCAGCATCACGGATGGCATCGCCCGGCGACTGCTGCTTGGGCAGGTCCAATCCTCTCTGGGGAACCGGCATGTCCGGGCTTTCCAACTTCGCTTGCTGCTTCGGCAGATCTCCCTTGGAACCCTGCGGCGGCTGGGGCGTCGGCTGAACGGCATTCGGTTGCGGCACGGGAGCGCTCGGCAGTTCCTTCTTTGGGGGCTCAGGCGCCGGCCGAGGCGGTGCAGGAGGCGGCTCGACCGGCGGCGCCACCTTTCGAATCACCCGCGGGTCAACCCTCATCGATTCTTGCGGCACGGGCGCAGGTCGCGGCGCAGGCTTCAAGGACTCGAGCGCTCCCGGGGGCAGCAAAACCGAGATCTGCTTCCGCCCGATTTCCTCTTCCTCCTGCGAGCGCAGGTGCGGGCCAAAGATCTTCGGCTCAAAAATCAGGAACAGAATCAGCAGCACGTGGAAGGCCACCGAGGAGATGGTCGTGGCCATCTCCTTGGGTGTTTTTTGCGCCGCGCGCTCCGGGGGAAGAAAAGCTACTTCGCCGGTCTGAATGATATTCGGTTCCACCAGATCTTCTGAGACCGGCGGCAATTCGGGCAGTTCCTCGGGCGGAGCCACACCCTGCGGAATCGTGATGCGCTCATCCATCTCCGTCGGCTGCGCGGGTAGATTCGATTCATCCGGGCGCTGCACCGCTTCGACGTTGATGTCACGCGGCACCACCATGCGCGTCGCGATCGATTCGAGCGGCAAATTCGACGGGATCGTCGAGTGTCCATCGAGCGCCACGATCGGCAGCGTCGACGGCACCAGCGTGCGTTGGTCGAGCGATGTCGGACGGCGCCGCGTCGTCGGCACATCGGCCGCGGGTGGTCGGGCATCTTTCGGAACTAGAATTCTCGGGATCATCGACTCGCTTTTCCTGAGGTCTCCGGGGATATTGGTTGGACGCGCTGCGCATGCTCGCGGATGCTTTCCATCACTCGCGTCGCCAATTCGAGCGCCGCACGGCCGGACAACCCATCGGTCTTCGGTGCCGCGCGCGTGCGCACCGCTTCAACGAACGCTTCCACCTCGGCTCGCAGCGGTTCCACGGCCGGTGCCGGCAGCTTTTCGAATGCGAACTCCGGTTGCGGTCCCGGTCGCTTCACGCCGATGCGCAGAGCATCGCGCCGCGCATAGTCCAGCGAAAGGTACTCATGCTGCTGGAAGAATCTCATCTTCCTCACCCGTTCGGTCGAAACGCGGCTCGCGGTCACGTTGGCTACGGCCCCACCTGCAAACTCCAGCCGAGCATGGGCGATATCCACTTTTTCCGTCAGCACCGGAATCCCCACCGCCTTGACCTCCACGACCGGCTCCTTCACAAGCGCCAACAGGATGTCCAGATCATGAATCATCAGGTCGTAGATAACATCAACATCCAAACTGCGGGGCGTAAACACACCGAGCCGGTGCACCTCGAAAAACAGCGGGCGATTCACCAGCGGTTCGACCGCCAGCACCGCCGGATTGAACCGTTCCACATGACCGACCTGCAGGATGCGCCCGTTACGTTCCGCCGCTCCGATCAGCTCGTCGGCCTCTCGCACCGTGCGGGCCATCGGCTTTTCGATTAAAACGTCGATTCCCATCTCCAACAATGCGCACCCGATTTCGCGGTGCGCCTCCGTCGGCACGGCTACACTCGCGGCGTCAACTGCGCCTCGAAGCTCCGCTATCCCTTGGAACGCTCGCGTCTGAAAGTCTTTCGCGATTTCCCGCGCGCGCGACCCGTCCTGGTCAAACACTCCGGCCAACTCTGCGTTTTCGAGTTCCCGGTACACTCGCGCGTGATTCCGTCCAAACTCGCCCGTGCCGACCACGGCCACGCGAACCTTTCGCGGCCTTCCGTCCACACTTCGCCCCGCGCTCATTCCCTGTTCATTCCCTCGCTACCACTGATTGGTTCCGCTATCTCAATCGGAGGAAACGCCTGAATCGCGATCCCGGAGGCGTCCGCTGCTTCTACCAGTTTCACGCGGTCAAACAGCAGCGTCCGGCCGGCGTCGATGGCCAATGCGGTCGCCCCCGCCCGCTTCATACTTTCGACGGTCGGCAATCCCACCACGGGTACGTCGAACCGGAAGTCCTGTTTCGGCTTGCTCACCTTCACCACCACCAATGGCCTTCCCTCCGCAAAACGCGCCGCCCTGGCGATCGTTTCGTCCGTTCCTTCCATCGCTTCCACTGCCACGCACGCGCGGTCGGAAATCACGACCGTTTGACCGATGTCCTTCGCCGCCAGGTGTCGCGCAACTCCCAAACCGTATGCGATGTCCCCGGCTTCGTCTTCACGCGGCGCCCGTTTCGTCAACACGCCCGCTTCCGGCAACAGCGGTTTCAGAAACAAAGTCGAATCCACGAGCTCGATTCCCTCTTCCTCAAACACTTTTGCCACCGCGCCGATCAGCGAATCCGTGTTTTTCCTGGGCAGCGAGAACAGCAGTTTTGCCAGCTTCCAGTCCGGCCGGATGGCGCTGAAAATCTTGTTGTGTTTCACCTGCCCGGCCATCACGGCGTGTTTCACGCCTTCCTTTTGCATGAACTCGATCGCCTTGCTCAGTTCTCCGAGACTCACCCACTTGAGCCGCTTCGCCGATTTTTCCAACTCCGGCGAAGCCTCTTCCTTGATTGCGAGCACGGCCATTTCAATTCCCTGGCTGCGCGCGCCTTCCAGCACCAGAAACGGAAACGTCCCGTTCCCGGCAATCAGCCCCCAACCGGTATGGTTCTTTGACGCTTCCGGCATTCCCCGCACACCCTACTTGACGATTCCCCGCTCGGCCTTTTCCACAAATTCGATCATTTCTTTCACGTCGTCGCTATTCCCGAGCTCTCTGCGCATCTCTTCGAGCGCCTGCGTCGTATTCTTCCTCGAGCGCACCAGCAGCCGGAAAGCCTTCTCGAGCGTCCGGATGCGATCGGAGGAAAATCCCTTGCGCTCCAGCCCGATGGTGTTCGGCCCGAAGCATCGGGTCTCCCGCTCCGTCACAATCAGCGAGAACGGTAGCACATCCTGCGTAATCACGGTGCTCGCCCCGATGTAGGCATAGCGCCCCAACCGGCAGAATTGGTGGACTGGCGAAAACGCACCAATGGTCACAAAATCCTCGACCGTCACATGACCGGCGAGCGTCGCCCCGTTCACAAACAGCGTATTGCTGCCGATCTGGCAATCATGCCCCACATGGGAGTACGCCAGAAAAAAATTGTTGTTCCCGAGGCGAGTGGTCCCGCCGCCCTTCGCCGTGCCGCGGCTGATGGTCACATACTCGCGGTAGGTATTCCCGTCCCCGGCCTCGAGCCCCACGCGTTCTCCGCCGAAGGTGTAGTCCTGGGGGTCACCGCCAATCACGCAAAATGAATGAAAGACATTTTTCGCGCCGAATTTCGAAGGCCCGTTCACGACCGCGTGCGGATGCAGCACACATCCCTCGCCGAACTCCACCCCCGCTCCCACCACCGCGAAAGCCCCCACTTCCACACCCGCGCCGATTTTCGCTTCCGGCGAAACAATCGCTTGTGCGTGTATCTTCGCCGCGCTCATTTTCCCGCGTTGTTGGCGCGGTCCCGATCCACCATCACGCACATCAGCGTCGCTTCTGTCGCCAGATTTCCGTCCACAAATGCTTTTGCTTGGATCTTGCAGAGGTCGCCCTTCCACGCCAGGATGTCCACTTCCACTCTCAACTGGTCTCCCGGCACCACCGGCCGGCGGAATTTCACGTCGTTCATCGACGCCAGGTACAAAAGCTTCTGATCCCGGTCGGGTATCTCCTGCAGCAGCAAGAGTCCGCCCGCCTGGGCCATCGACTCCAGGATCAAAACACCCGGCATCACCGGCTTTCCAGGAAAATGTCCCTGGAAAAAAGCCTCGTTAATCGACACGTTCTTGATGGCCACAATCCGTTTGTAACGCTCCATCTCGACGACCTTGTCGATCAACAGAAACGGGTAGCGGTGCGGCAGAAACTTCTGTATCTCGTTGATATCCAGTTGCATTCCCGCTCCTGTGCCGCCCGCCCTCTGTGAGCGGCCTTTCCCTCATATTGCAAACTTCTTATTATAAGCAATCTTGGGCTACGCATAGACTAACTTCTTTCTTACCCTGCAGCTACCTGCCTCGCCGACCGCTCTTCGGTTGCCCTCGGCTTGCCGCGTTGCTAGCATTCGTCACTCATGGCCCCGACCTCTTTGCCTCAGACTCTTCTGGCGCTCTTGCGGCCGCGTCTCAGGGATATGCTCGGCACGCTTCGCGAACTGACCCTTCTTGAGTCCCCCAGCCTTGAAAAGCCGCCAGCGGACCGCTGCTGTGGCTTTCTCGCCAATCAGTGGATGCTTCGCGGCACCTTGGTGGAAGTCCTCAAGCAAAAACAACGTGGCGATCACTTGCGGGTTGTCTGGCCTCCTTCCGCTTCCCGCGCCAACGGCCAATTTCTCGTCCTCGGTCATTACGACACCGTCTATCCGTCTGGGACGCTCACCCGCATGCCTTTCCGCGTCGCTTCCGGCAAAGCCTTTGGCCCAGGCACCTTCGATATGAAAGCCGGCATCGTTCAAGCGCTTTTCGCTCTTGAGGCCCTCCAGCAATCAAAAATCCCCTTCCGGAAGCGCCTTGTGTTCCTGTGGACCTCCGACGAGGAAATTGGCAGCCAGTCGTCTCGCTCGCGCATCGAAGCCGACGCCCGCCGAAGCGACGCCGTTTTTGTCATGGAGCCTTCTCTCGGGCCACGGGGCCTTGTCAAAACCTCGCGCAAAGGCGTCGGCGAAGTCCGACTCATTGTCCACGGGCGCGCCGCTCATGCGGGACTGGCTCCGGAAAACGGCGTCAACGCCATTCACGAACTCGCCGCGCAGATAGCCCGCGTTGAGAAGTGGAACGATCTCCGCCGCGGCCTGACCGTCAACGTCGACATTATCGAGGGCGGCTCGCGCACCAATGTCATCGCCGATCGCGCCAAGGCCACCCTCGACTTACGCGCCTGGCGCATATCCGACATGCGCGCCCTCGAAAAGCGCTTCGATTCTCTCAAGCCCATCCATCGCGGTGCAAAGCTCGAAATCCACGGCGGCTTCGATCGCCCGCCCATGGAGCGAAAATACGCTTCCGCGCTTTTCACGCGCGCCAAATCACTCGCAAAACAAATGGGATTCTCTCTCGGTGAAGCCGCCGCCGGCGGCGGCTCTGACGGCAATTTCACCGCTGCGCTCGGCATTCCCACGCTCGACGG
>DATFTB010000259.1:0-6584 GCA_035262325.1 Candidatus Acidiferrum sp. | reverse complement strand
GGGTTTTCGTGATACGGTCGTTGATTACGCCGCCTAACAGGCTCGCAGCGACCATGGCGAGCGGCGGCAACGTGCTGTAGAACGCGCTAGACTTCAAATCGAGGCCACGTTCCTTGGCAAGATAGATGTAAAACCAACTGAAATAGATCCACGCCACATAGCCGAAGCAAAAATAGCTGAGTGTGACGGCCCAGACATCCACGCTCTGAAGGATCGTGGACCACGACACACTGTGCGTCGTGGCCGCCGGGTCGGCGGGCGATTGTGCTGTGCGGCCGGATTGAATGTGGGCCAATTCGCGGGGCGAAACGCGCGGATGTTGTTCGGGAGTGTCGCGAGCAGCCAGATACCAGATCGCTCCAACCAGCAGGCCGATGAACGCGCTCAGCCAGAAAGACCAACGCCACCCGTAGTGCACCATGATGGTGGTGACGAAGGCCGGGGCGGATCCTGCGCCCGCGCCCACGCCCGCGAAAATCCAGCCGTTGGCCAAGCCTCTTTCCCCGCTTGGAATCCAGCGCGAGACGAACTGATTCGAAGCCGGAAAAATGATGGCTTCGCCTGCACCAAGCAAAAAGCGCACCAGAATGAAGAGGAGGATGGCGCCGGTCATCGCCGGCGAGACCGCGGCCGTAAGCGCCGTGAAAATGCCCCACCAAAGGACGCCGACGGTGAGCACAAGCCGCGGGCCGAGCCGGTCGGCAAGCCATCCGCCGGGAGTCTGAAAGAGCGCATATCCCAGCAGGAAGGCGCTGAAGACCCAGCCGAGCTGAATTTGGCTCAGATGGTATTCGGCGGCAATGGAGCTTCCCGCAACGGAGATGTTCACGCGATCGAGGAAAGAAACAGCGCTGAGGACGAACAGCCAGAAGACGAGGTACCAGCGGACATTGCCATGCTCGCCGTCAGACATGGATCCACCGTAGCAAAGCGCCCAGCTCCAAAATCGAGATCGCAGCGCGACGCTTCGCGTATCTAGGAAAAGATCGGCTCGCCCCGGCTCGGGATGAGGCGCGCTGGGCGGTTTGAGGCCAAAGATTTCCTAACCAGCGGGTACGCACGTCGCTTTCCTTATCCTGCATGGTCGGCTTCCGCAAGTGGCCCAGACCTTGTCGCGTTACGCAGCGTGAGCTTTCAAGAGTTCGTAGAGCTTGTCCGCAATAATGTTCTCCTCTCCGGGCTGGAGCATGAAGGAACACATCGCGAGGCCGGCATACTCGCCGCCATGCTTTTCGGAAGTGGAAAGAACGATTGAAGGCTTAGAGCTTCGCAAGGCGGCGTTGGCCTCCCGCGGCGCAAGTTTGATGCGCGCTGGGTCCCACCTGATTTCCATGTGAGGCACGTGGTTTGCAATGTCCGGAACAAAATAGGAAGTGGTGACGGAAGGAAGGCCGGTGATTTTAGCGGAAATGACTTCCAGGCGGCGCTGCCATTCCTTGTTGAGCGCCTCCTGATCATCCTTCAGATAGAGCTCGAGGGCCTTGATCATGCCGATGATTTCTTCTTTGCCGACTTTTTGACTGCGGCCGATCGTATCTTCGTGTGGGCTGTTGTTGAGGAGCGCATAAGAGACCAGATCGGCTCGGCCGAGTAATAGCCCGGCGCATTGCGGTCCGCGGATCGCCTTACCGCCGCTGTAGGCAATCAGGTCGTAGCCCATGTTGGCATAGTCCCAGAGATGCGAGACGGGCGGCGTATCGGCGGCGGCGTCAATGAAGGTGGGGATCTTCAACTCTTTTGCGAGCTTCACCCATTCGTCGACCTTAATCTGGCCCTCGGAATTCGCGAAATTCGAGAAATGCATCATCGCGGTTTGCGGGTTCACCGCTTTTCGCAAGTCCTCGCGCGATTCGATGACAATGAGTTTCACACCGGTGTTGCGAAGCTGGTGATCGAAAGGATTGCGGTGCGACTTCTGGATGATGACCTCGGACTTCATGCCGGTGAGATCGGGGATTTGTTCGATGAACTTGGGATTGTCTCCGGTGAGGACGCCGGCGAGGCCCGATTGCATTGCAGCCGCGGCTCCCGACGTGACGATCGCGGAGTAACCGTCGGGAAGTTTCAGCATTTCGGCGATGCGCCGTCCGGCGGCCACCTCGAGTTCGGGAACACTGACGAAATGACGGCTGGCCAGAGCCATCACGGCTTCGACTTCCGGACGCATCAAGGAGCCGCCCAGAACGGTCATGGTTCCCTGGCCGTTAATCACCGTGGTGACGCCGAGTTCCTCGTAGACGTTGCCGCTTGAGCCGAAGCCGGTGATCTTCGTGTCACCTTGCCGCGGCGTAGACGCGAACAGTTTCCTGGGGTTCAACGCCGCTGCAGCAAGAGCGCCCAAGCTGCCCATAAACGATCGCCGTGTCCACTCGAGGTTTAGTCCCATGGCTTTCTCCTTTTTTCTTACTTCTTGACGACCGCGGCGATGCAGGTGATTTCAACGAGAGACTTTCCCGGAAGGGCCGCGACGGCAACCGTGGTGCGCGCGGGTCCACCATTCGGGAAATAGGTTTTGAAGACGGCGTTCATGCCCTCGTAGAAGTCGATGTCGGCAAGATAGACAGTGAGCTGCAAAATGCTGTCCATGGTACCGCCGCCGCGCTCGACGAGCGTTTTGACGTTTTCCATAACTTTTTTCGTGTGCGTTTCAATGTCCATCGGGAATTCGCTCGAATCGTGGGAATGCGCGCCCTGACCGGCGATGTAAATCACGCCGTTGTGAATGACCAGCGGGGTGATGAAGCCGGTGCCGGCGGCCTTGCCTTCGTAATCGAGCTTTTGCACGCCGGTGGGAGCTTGCCCGGCCGCAGAGCCGGAATCGGCGAGCAGGGTCGCAACGCCGGCTCCCGTAAAGAGAGAGGCGAAGCGGGCGGCAAAACTTCGGCGCGAGCTATGAGTCGAAAACATAGAGTCATTTCCTCCTTATAGGTGAACCACCTGAGATGCTTGCTTCTAGGGCAACGCAAAACTGAAAATATCACTTCCCGCGGCGATGGCAACGTATTGCGTGCCGTTCACCGCATAAGACATCGGAGACGCGTGAAGATTCTGACCGGTGTTGAAGTGCCACAAAGGAGCACCGCTCCGGGCGTCGACGGCCTCGAAGGACTGCGCATCGTCACCAAAGAACAAAAGCCCCCCCTTTGTGGTCATGGTTCCGGCGAAGCCATGACCATTGCCAACCTGAGGGTAGCGCCAGGCAGGTTTATCGGATTCAAGATCATAGGCGAGGAGAATTCGTTTGCGATCATCGCCGGGGCTGTGTTTGACGCCGGTGGAGTAGTAGGCCTGGCCTTCCTCGAATTTCTCCGCTTTTTTGAAATACCGGTCGCAATGTTCCAAAGCCAGAAAGTAGAAAAGCTTAGTATCGGGGTTGTACGACGGCGCGTACCAGTTTGTGGCGCCGCTGAAGCCCGGGCAAACGCGCGTGCCATCTGCGGTCGGCTCCACGTCGCTGCGAATCGGGCGGCCTTTTGCATCAATTCCCTTGGCCCAATTCAGCAGTTCCACAAAAGGGACCGCGGAAAGAAAATGCCCGTCCGTGCGATCGAGGACGTAGAAAAAGCCGTTGCGGTTGGCCTCGGCCAGCAATTTCCGCGGCTGGCCCTTATAGACGGTATCGATCAGGACTGCCGTCTCCGTTGCGTCGTAGTCGAACAGGTCGTGCGGCGTGAACTGGAAATGCCATTTGAGCTTGCCGGTGTCCGGGTCGAGAGCGAGCACAGAATCCGTGTAAAGATCGTCCCCCGGACGCGGATCACCGTCGAAATCGGGACACGGATTGCTCGTGCCCCAAAAGAGCGTGTTGAGCTCCGGGTCATACGTGCCGGGCATCCAAGTCGTGCCGCAGCCATGCAGGTAGGCGTCACCCGGCCAACTTTCGGAACCGCGTTCACCGGGACCGGGAATGGTCCAGAAGCGCCAGGCGAGTTTTCCCGACTCCGCGTCGAACGCCGCGAGAAAGCCGCGCACGCCGTCGTCGCCGCCCGATGTGCCGACGAGGACTTTATCCTTTACCACCAGGGGCGCGCTGGTTGCTCCATAGTTTTTGCCTCCATCCGTGTAAGGAACGTCCCAAAGCAGGTGACCCGACTGCGCGTCGAGGCACAGCAGATGGGCGTTGTCGGTTTCAAGATAGACGCGCGAGTGCCAAATACCGACACCGCGATTGTGATGTTGCGAAGCATCGTCAATCAGACCCTCGGTGACCGGGCGTGAGTAGTGCCAGATCATTCGCCCAGTCCGGCTGTCGAGGGCGTAGGCATCGTTCCCGGAGGTGACAAACATCAGACCGTCTACAACGACGGGAGTGACTTCGAGGCTGTCCGAATGGGGCGCATGAAATACCCACTGAGCGCGCAGCTTAGCGACGTTGGCGACGTTGATCTGGTCGAGATTGCTGTAGCGTCGTCCGGTGTAGTCGCCATTGTAGGACAACCAGTTCTTGTCCGGTGGCTGTCGGGTCAGCTGCTGCGGTTGAACGTCCACGGTGACGGATATGGCTCTCCCGCCCCCCTCCGCGGCTACACCAGGTTCGAGACTGCGCATGGCGTCGGCCACGGCGGTGCCACTCAGATGCTTGTCGATGCGAACGGGGAGCCAGTCCGTATCCATGGCATAGGATTCGCCAGGCGCGAGCGAAACGATCGGGCTGTTGATTTCAGCTTCCATGTAACGAAGCGCTTCTCCGGGGTGCGGGGAAGCCAGTATCGGTGAGCCATGATCGTCAAGCGTGAGCGAGCCGCCATTCTTATAAAAGATGACGGTGGCTTTGCCGGGATATTCGCCCGCCGCAAAGTGCTGGAAGCGCTCGACCATTCCATAGCCAGAGGCGGAATCGGCGACCGCGAGCCAGCCGGCAGTTGAATCCAACCACACCTCGTTCTCGAGCGGCAGCCAGTGCAAAGAGAAAAGGTCTTTCTCTACCCGGAAGGACGGGTCATCGGCAAGGCCCGAACGCACCTGAAAACGCGCGAGGTAGGCACTATTCGAGTTTGCGGGCGTGAAGGCCCAGAATTCATGGTTGTAGTCTGCGGCATCCTGCGGATTGCTGGTGTCGTATTGCGTGACCGATTGCATGGACCATTGAATCGGGTGGTCTGCGATATTTTTCATGATGGCGTGAAATCGAATTTCGGCCGATTTTGAATCGAGAGAAATTTCGCGGGAATATTGGAGCCCCGTTTTGGGATCGGGTGGCCCGTCGAGGCGAACCGAGCACTGCGGAGCCAGCGAAAGAGTCTTGAAGGCATACTCGCCGTCATCCAGGGGATCGGAGATGGGGCCCGGCCAATGGTGCTCGTCCTCGTCGCCTTCGGGCATCGGCCAGATTTTGTCGCCGCCGTAATTGAACCAGCGGTGCTTCCCCTCTGCGGCGGATGGTGGAAAGTACTGACCTTTATATTTCGGATTAATAAAGAGATACGGATGGCCGTCGAAGACAACTTGCATGACGCGTCCGCCAAGCCGCGGAACAAGAATGAGCTTCACCGAAGAATTGGACAGTTGTTGGGCTTGCCAGCCTTCGAAGTCGACCGATTCGATGCGGCAAGCCGCTGGCTGCGGGGCTGGCACTTTCGTCGGCGCTGGCCGTGAACACACAGGCGCTGCCATGATTGCGCCGATCAATGATAGACCAAGCCCGCCGAAAGCGGTGCGACTGTGAGCGCCCACGCCCGACCTCACGAGATTAGAGCCGGCCGAATTTCTTCACCGCTTCCTGGATGGATTTGAGTTTTTCGATGTACGCGTACATCGAATGCTCCTTGAAATCCAGCTCCTGGGCCAGCGCCAAAACCTTTGCCGCGTCTGAACGTGGAACGACAACAACGCCGTCGGTGTCCGCAACGACAATGTCAGCGGGCTTCACCTCAACCCCGTCGCAGACGACGGGGATATTGGAGCCCGCAAAGCGGTAGTGATGGATCGAAGTGGAAGGCACAATGCCCAGGGCGTACACCGGGAAACCGATCTTCTGCAGGTAAGCGACGTCGCGCACTCCGCCGTCGATCACCGCGCCGGAAAATTCGCGGGCCGACATCGCTGTACCCATGAGGCCGCCCATCCCGGCGATGTCGTTACCATCTTCAACCACCATGACATAGACCGAGTCCTTACTTCCCTGATCGATCGCGGCGAGCATGCCATTCAGGGCGTTCGGGTCTTCGTTCGCTTCTTTCTTCAAGAGTACGGTCAGTGCGAATCCCGCAAACCGGGTGTTAAAGATGGGGCGCATGCGGTGGGTCATGTACATCTTACGGCCGCCGAGCTGCTCGAGCGCGTCAGAAACCGAGGCCACCTCGACATGACGGTAGCCTTCGAGCAACGACGCGGCATCGGCGCCCCCGCTCGGCTGCTGGCTCGTCTTTGCGAGGGGAGTCCAAGCGAAACCGGCCGCGACAGCTCCGGCAATCGTAAGCAGAATCAGGATTTTGCGGATGGGGTTGCCGCGCCCTAAGTGATCAAAGGTGCTCATAAACCCTCCGAAGCCCTCCAGCAACGACTTTACCATCAGTCGCCTCGCGGGAGGAAACACTTTTGAATCGATTTAAGAGACGACAAAATCGATGCTCGAAAAGAGAAAA
>DATFTB010000258.1:0-52401 GCA_035262325.1 Candidatus Acidiferrum sp. | reverse complement strand
ATCCTTCTCGGCCTCATGATGTACGACAAACTACCCCGCTAACTTCTGGAGTGCGCCAGCGCGGCTGGCGTTTTCCGCTCGTTCTGCGCTCAAATCCCGCTATTCCGAGGGCGTTTTTCTCGCGATAGAATTGCGGGCGCGGACTGCTTCTTTTTAAGTGGCAGGTAAGCCCGCTGCTGTTATATTCTCTTCCCTGGCATAGGGCTCGGACTGAGCCTTCGCGTAAAGTGTCCTGCCAGAGTGCCTATTGCCGGGCAACACTCTTCGGTGGCAGTCGCGAGAAATGCTTTGCATTTAGAAGCCGTTCCGTTGACGGAACGGAGTACGTCACTCGGGCCCTGCGCTTGCCTCCGCACAGTCGGGGGCTTGTGCATTCGCAAACTACGAAGATTTTCGTTGACACTACGAATGCCTTCGTAGTAGCCTCCCTCCATGCTGACTCATTCTCCGAAACCGACGGCTTCCGAACTCGAGATCCTGCACGTTCTCTGGGAACGCGGCCCTTCTACCGTCCGCGAAGTGCACCAGGCCCTCAGCGACAAAAGACCAATTGGCTACACCAGCGTCTTAAAGCTCATGCAGATCATGACCGCCAAGGGCACGCTACGGCGGAATGAGGAGCAGCGCGCGCACGTCTATGAGGCGGTCCAGCCCGCGGAAAAAACCAAGCGGCAGCTGGCGCTCGACGTGCTCCAGCGCGTATTTGATGGCTCTGCAAGTCAGTTGATGATGCACGCCCTTGCCGACCGCAAGGCCTCCAAAGAGGAAGTCGATGAATTGCGCCGCCTGCTGAACGATTATGAAAGGAAATTGCGATGACTCACTTCGCGGATTGGCCGTCACCGGCGACGTTGCGTCCGCTTGCACTCGCCCTTCTGCATTTCTTCTGGCAGGGCGCGGCGCTCGCGGCGCTCGCCTACGCGCTCATGGCACTGTGCCGCAGTGCCGCCACTCGCTATGCGGTTGCTGTAGCCGCGATGATCCTGATGGTCAGCGCACCGGTCGGCACGTTCTTCGTGCTCGTGGCAGAAAAGCCAGCAGGAACACCGCCAGGGGCGCGGGACACAGTCGTCCCATCATCCGCTCACACGGCCTCGTTCGCACCCGGGGCCGCGATTCACGAATCGACATCGCATGAGGCCACTCCTGCCTATTTCTTATGGCTGGTCGAGGCGTGGTTTACCGGCGTGATGCTGCTGAGTTTGCGCTCGGCCGGCGGCTTCTTGGCGGTGGAACGGCTTCGCCGCAAAGAATCGACACCGCTCGAAAAAGAACTGCTGGAACTGTGCCTCTGCTTGCAACGACGGATGGGCCTGAAACGCGTGGTGCGCTACTGTCACTGTGTTCACCTCGACGCACCGGCGGTCGCCGGCTGGATTCGGCCGGTGGTGTTTCTGCCGGTGACCGCGCTGACTGGTTTGAGCGCGGCTCAACTTGAAGCGGTCATCGCGCACGAGCTGGCGCACATCCGGCGCTTCGACGCCTTCGTGAATCTTTTCCAGATCGCGGTCGAAACGCTGCTGTTCTACCATCCGGCCGTGTGGTGGCTTGGAAGGCAAATCCGCGCCGAACGCGAGAATTGTTGCGACGACGCGGCCGTGGCCCTTTGCGGCAGCCCGGTCAACTATGCCAAAGCCTTGGCGCACATGGCGGCGTGGCAGGCGCCTCCGCGCCTGGCGATGGCGGCCAATCACGCCCCGCTCGCTGCGCGTGTCGCGCGTCTTCTGGGAGCCAACGAGAGCGCCGGGACATTTCGCCGCGCGAGTCTTTCCGCGGGTGCCCTGTGCCTATCCGCCGCGCTGCTCGCCGGCAGCGCGTTCGTTGGCAGTGCGCACAACGTCCAGGCGCAATCGCCCTCGCCGGCAATGACGCAATTGTCTTCGGCAATTCCTTCGCCGACGGCGCTTCTCGGCGAGCCCCGTCTCAGGCCAGTTCCGGACACCCCTGTTCTTGTGGTCGCACCGAAGGCCCACCCCTCACAGCAGACCAACCCAGCGCCACGGCCAGAGCCTCTGCCAACCCCGCAGGCCGAACCCTCCGGCAAGGCCAGTTACATCGACGCGATGAAGGCCGCGGGGCTCACAAATCTCACCGTCGACCAACTCGTCGCGATGAAGGTGCAGGGGATCACCCCCGAGTACGTAAAATCGATGAAAGATCTTGGCCTGAAAATTGATCCCGATACGCTGATTGGGATGAAAGTGCAGGGCGTCACCCCAAACTACGTGGCGGAAATGCGGACTGCCGCGGGCCAATCACTCGAAGCAGACGATCTGATCGGCCTGAAGGTTCAAGGAGTGACACCGGACTATATCAAACAAGTACGCGACCTGGGACTGAAGGCGGATGCGGACGAGATCATCGGGATGAAGGTGCAAGGCGTAACGCCAGAATACATTCGCGAGATGCGCAGCCTGAATTTGAGAGTCGACTCCGACGAGCTGATCTCAATGAAAGTGCAAGGCATCACACCCGACTACGTCAAAAGCATACGCGCCCTTGGCTTCGACCCCACTGCCGACGAACTTGTGAGCTTGAAGGTGCAGTGCATCACCGCGGACTATCTGAAGGCATTCGAGTCTGCCGGCTTCAAAGTAAACATCGATGAAGCCATAGGCGCGAAGGTCCAGGGCGTCACCCCGGAATTTATACAGAAAGCGCGCAGCCACGGCTTCAAGGATTTGACACTCGATCAGCTCATCAGTCTGAAACGGACCGGCGTGCTCGATCCCGAAAGATAGCCAGGAGGAGAATCCCATGAATCGCCGAGACGCAATGATCTCTTACGTTCTGGTGGTCTGCGCTTTGCTTGGCGGCCTGATCTCGCGCGCCGCGGAAACGCTCAGCGGGAGCTGGACGATGGCCCGCTCGGCGGAGCCGGGCAAAGTGGAATTTGCCTTGATTCATCACCAAAATGGACACTCCTCGAGTCACGAGTCCGCCTGGCCGGTCACTGCGTTTGCTGGCCTCGTTCTCTCGAAGCCCGGCAAGCAGGAGGTAAAATTCACCATCAATCGCGATGCGGGCCGGTTTGACTGCGAGGGCTACGTCGACAACGGGGAAGGCGCGGGCGTGTTCCACTTTACGGCCGACGCCCGGTTTCCCTCGGAAATGAGCGCCCTGGGATTTCAGGGCATTGACGCGGAAAAGCAATTCTCGATGGCGGTTCTCGATGTCGGTCTCGATTTCGCCAAGGAAATGAAGGGCGAGCACCTCGAGGGCCTGGATACCGACAAGTTGATCGCTTTTCGCATCTTCAACGTGAATTCCAAATTCATCCAGGAATTACGCGACGCCGGTCTGAACGTCACCGACTGCGACAAGCTGGTGGCCTTTCGCATTCACGGCGTGACGCCCGAGATGGTGCGCTTTCTGCATCGGGCCGGTTATCACCCGAACGAAGACACCTTGATCGCGATGCGCATCCATGGCGCAACGCCGGAATGGATCGAGGCGTTGGAAAAGGAAGGCTATGGCGGAGTCGACCTCGAGGAACTGATTGCCTTCCGCATCCACGGCGTCTCTCCCGAATTCATCGAAAAGATTCAGGGCCTCGGCTACAAGCATCCGGAGCCGGAGCAACTTGTCGCCATGCGCATTCATGGAGTAACGCCCGAATACATCTCGGATCTGAGGGCGCGCGGCATGCAAAACCTGACCATCGATCAACTGGTAAGTCTGCGGATTCATGGCATCAATTAGTCCTCGACAGTAGCTTGCTCGGATATAATCCTGCCTCTTGACATCTTCTCGGTCGAAGGGGGTAGGAATGCAAAGGAACATTGTCCGCGCACTTGCCGTTCTTGTGGCCATGGCCTGCGCGGTGGCTCTGTCGTGGGCGCAAAACCAGTCCGGCAAACCTCCTGTCGCGGCCGCGCCGGCCCACGCGGCCGACGTGGCAAGTCGCGACGCCATCGTCCGGGCTCTCTACGAATCCATTTCTGGTCCGGCTGGCACGCGGGACTGGGATCGTTTCCGTCGCCTGTTCATTCCCGAAGCGCAACTTATCGCCGCTTTCAAGAAGAAGGACGCTAGCATCGGCTACAAAGCCATGAGCGTCCAGGGCTACATCGATGGCGCGGACAAGTACTTCAAGGAACACGGCTTCTTTGAGCGCGAAGTCTCCCGCAAGCTCGAATCATTCGGCAACATCGCTCAAGTCTTCAGTACCTACGAGTCGCGCGAAACCGCCGACGGCAAGCCTTTCGAGCGCGGCATCAACAGCATTCTCCTGCTCAATGACGGCTCAAGGTGGTGGGTGGTCACGGTCTACTGGCAGGGCGAAAGTCCCGACAACCCGATTCCTCCCCGTTATTTGACAAAGTCGGATCAGTAACCCGGCCGAGGTGCTTAACGAACGCTCAGTTGCCCGGTCCCAACGTGCGCATGCAAGCGGTATTTCCCCTCCGATTCTTTCGAGACCGAGCGGAACAGCCCACCCTTCGAATCACCGAAAACTTCCGCATCCACCTGTCCCGCGCCAACGGACATGTCCACGCGGCCATAATCCTCCGGCTTCTCTACGGAAATGGTGAGTTGGCCCGCGTGCAGCTCGACGTCCTTGTTGCCTATCACATCCTGCACGCTGACATCGCCCGCAAAAACCCGCGCCATCAGGTCGGAATTCCGCGGCACGTGGATGATGATCTGGAGTTCGTTGCGGGGGCCGCCCGTGAGATGCAGTTCGGCGACATTGTTGGCGACGGAGAGCCTCCCCTTCACGTCCTGTATTTTGTCGACATTCTTGCCGGCCAGGTCGACCGTAATTTTATTGTCGTCGGTGCCCACGATCATAATCTCGCCGGAACGCACGTGCAGACGCAGCTGGGCATTCGTTGGGCAGTTGAACTCCATGTGAGACTTTCCCGTCAGAACAACGTCTTTCGTGCTAGCCGTCAGGGCCAGGGCCGCCAGGGCAGTCAGAGCCATCGCTAGAATGGGTCGTTTCATGGACGCGCCTCCCGGTGTTGCTTGATATACGCTAGAGCGCACAAGAATGTTTCTTCGAATTTTGATCGCTGGCTAGCTCCACATTGGCAGGCGGCGAATCGGTGCTCCCGGCCGCCGCAGGCCCGCAAAGGATCCTCACGCCAGCTCCTCGGCAGAATCGCTCGCCGCCTAACATTGTTTTTACAAGCCTGTTTTTGAAGCCCCGCCCGGTGGGCAAACGCACATTAGGGGATGAACCGGAGTACAATAGGGCGACGCTCCCCGAGGTGATCCGATGGACGATAACCTCTCCCGCCGCAAATTCCTCGAACAACTCGGCTTGGGCACTGCCGCCGGCCTGGGCCTGTCTCTGTTGCCGCAATTCGCCGAGGGGCGCCAAGCCCCTCCGAGCGCGCTGCCGACGCGCGTTTTGGGCCGCACCGGCGCACACGTTTCGATCCTGGCATTTGGCTGCGGCAGCCGCTTCCTGATGTATGAAGACGAGGAGAAGGCCCTGGCGGCGCTGAACCACGCCCTTGACCTGGGCATCACCTACCTCGACACCGCCTACGCGTACGGCGACGGGAAAAGCGAGACGCGTGTGGGTAAGGTCATGGCCAAGCGGCGCAAAGAGGTCTGGCTGGCCACCAAGATTCCCGACCGCACTCGTGACGCTTTCCTTCGCCGCCTCGAAGACAGCCTGAAACGACTCGAAGTCGACCAAGTCGACCTCGTGCACATCCATAGCCTTGGCCAGAGCGAGGACCTCGCAAAGATCGAGGGTCCCGGCGGCGCGATGAAGGGTTTGCTTGAGGCCCGCGAACAGAAGCTGGCCCGGTTCATCGGCATGACCAGCCATACCAATGGCGAGGTAATGGCGCGCGCGATCGAGCACAACGATCTCGATTGCGTGCAGATGGCGTCCTCAACGCTTCGGGCAACGGGCGCTTTGAGGCACTGGCCCTGCCCGCAGCCGGCAAGAAAAATCTCGGCGTCATTGCCATGAAGGTGACGGGGCAGGAGTTTTTGCTTGGCAATGCCAATGGCAAAAGTGACATTGATTCCCTGCTGCGCTATTCCATGAGCCTGCCCGTTACGACGGCTGTCGTTGGGATGCCTCAAATCGCGATGCTTGAACACAACGTCGAGATCGCGCGCACCTTCAAGGCGTTTCCCCCGGCGGATATGGAGCGCATGCGGCAAGCGATTGCGCCATCCCGCGAAGGACTCGAGAAAAATCTCGTCGGCCATCACGACGGTCCAACGCGCATACCTCATCTTTTCTGGGCATAGGATTGGCGAAGGAAGACCCGATTCAGAAAGCAGCGCTCATCATCCGGTCCGGGGGTCTTGTGGTGTTCCCGACGGAAACCGTGTATGGACTTGGCGCCAACGCGATTGATCCTCGAGCGGTGCGCAAGATTTTTGAGCTGAAGGGCCGACCCGCCTCGAGTCCGCTGATCGTCCACGTGGCCAACACCGACCGCGCGCGCGAATTGGCAGCGGAGTGGCCCGAAGGAGCGGAGCAGCTTGCGCGGCAATACTGGCCCGGCCCGCTGACTCTCGTTGTTCCCAAAAAGCGTGTCATTCCCGACGAGGTGACCGCAGGCTTGCCCACGGTGGGACTGCGCGTTCCGAGACACCCCGTAGCGCTGGCGCTGCTCAGGGCGGCGGACGTTCCGATTGCAGCGCCAAGCGCCAATCGCTTCACCCAGCTTTCACCCACGACCGCAGAGCACGTGCGCGAGGCTTTTGGCCATGAGACGCCGTTTCTGTTGGACGGCGGACCTTGTGAAGTGGGCCTGGAGTCCACGGTGATCGCCGTAACCGGGGATGGACTTGAGGTTTTGCGGCCGGGCATGACGTTCGTCGCGGCGGCGTTCGAATCCGAGGAGCATGACCAAGCGGCTCACCGCTCACCCGGTCGGCACAAGAAGCACTACAGCCCTCGAACACGAGTCTTGCTCGTCTCCGACGGGCACCTGCCGCGCGAGGGACGCGGCGCCTATCTCTGGCTGGAGCACGAGGCCGAAGCCGGGCGCTCTCTGCGTATGCCGGGACGCCCGGAGGAGTATGCGGCGCGCCTTTACGAAAAACTGCATGAGCTGGATGGCGACGGGTGGGACTGGATCGCCGTTGAACTTCCGCCGAACACCAAAGAATGGATCGCGATTCGGGACCGACTGACACGGGCCGCCTACCGAGAGTCGGAATGACGCCGCTTGGGGGCCAAGGGCCGCAAAATCGGATACAATTTCCGCGCCTTATCGAACTCTTGGAGGATGCCATGCGGCGACCATCTTTCCTGCGCTCCACGTTGCTTTTTGCGTTTCTTCTGGCGGGCGCGGCTCTCGGCTTTTCAGCGCTCGGCCATGCGGGCAGCCAGAACCTATCGACGACCGAGAAGCCCTTCGTGATTGAGTATTACTACAAGACAAAATGGGGTCACGCCGATGAGTTCATCACGCTGTTTCGGAAAAATCATTATCCGTTGCTGAAGAAAGAAGTGGAGCTAGGGCGATTACTGAAAGTTACGGCCGTCGCGCCCGTGTATCACACGACCGAAGACGGCCGCTGGGACTATCGCGTCACCATCGTCTACAAGAATGCGGCGGTCGCAAACGACGGCTACGATTCAACGGCCTTGCAGAAACAGCTTTTCCCCGATCAGGAAACCTACAAAAAGGAAGAGCAGCGCCGCTTCGAAATCCTCGAGGCCCACTGGGATTTGCCCGTCAAAGACGTAGACCTCGAGGCGCGCTAGCTTCCGACCCCGAGCGCTAGAGGTTGTCGAGGAAAAACTGCGTGACCCGGTTCCAGACAATGCGGCGTGCCGGAGGATCGCTAACGCCATGCCCACGGCCGGGCGCGGCAATCACTTCCACATAGAGACCGTTCTTGATCAATTCGTTCACGAACGAAAGGGTGTTGGCGTAGTGAACGTTGTCGTCAGCGGTGCCATGCGCGATCAGCAGCTTCCCCTTCAATCCGCTCGCGTATTTCAGCGGCGAATTATTGACATAATCCTCCTCATGCTGCTTCGGCAGGCCCATGTACCGTTCCGTGTAGATGGTGTCGTAGAAACGAAAGTCGGTAACCGGCCCGCCCGCGAACCCGACCTTGAAAACGTCGGCGGCTCTCAGCATGGCCGTTATGGTCATAAAGCCGCCAAAACTCCAGCCCCAGATGCCTATGCGCCTGGATTCGATCCAGGGCTGTTGGGCTAGCCAGGTTGCGCCGTCCTGCTGGTCGGCGAGTTCCTGGACCCCGAGGCGGTAGTGAATGGGCTCTTCAAAGACGTGGCCGCGTCCGGCCGATCCGCGATTGTCCAGCGCAAAGATGATAAAGCCTTTCTGCGCCATCATTTGATGCCAAAGCAGATTCGAGCCGCCCCATGCATTGAGCACAACCTGGGCATGGGGGCCGCCATACGTGTAGACGATCACGGGATATTTCTTCGCTCGATCGAAATGCGCGGGCTTGATCATGAAACAGTTCAGCCGAACCCCGTCTCTTGACTGGATGGTGAAGAATTCCACTGGCGACAGACGGAATTGCGCCAGTTCTTCAACCTTGTTTTCATTGATGGTCACGATTTTGCTGCCGTCACTGCGAAAGAGGTCCTGCCGAGGCGGCGTTGCGGTATTGGAGTAGGTATCCACGTAGGCCGACGCATCCGGCGCGAGATTAATCATGTGCGTCCCGTCCTCTTTTGTCAGGCGAGAAAACCCGCTGCCGTCGAGCGCGACGCGATAGAGATGGCGCTCTATCGGTGATTTCTCCGTGGCGGTGAAATAGATCAGGCCTTTGGCTTCGTCGACGCCATCCACGTGGCTGACTTCCCATTCGCCTTTTGTGACTTGAGTCAGCTCCTTGCCGGACCAGTCATACAGATACAGATGGCGGTAGCCCGATCGCTCACTCGACCACAAAAACCGCTTGCTATCCTTCAGGAAGCGGAGATCGTCGCTGACGTTGATCCAGTATTGGTCCTTTTCGGTGAGCAGCACCGACGATTTCCCGGTTTTGGTATCGGCGAGAAGAAGATCGAGAACGTTTTGCTCGCGGTTGAGCCGCTCGATCGCGAGATGCCGGGAATCCGGCAGCCAGTTCACGCGCGGAATGTAGCAATCGCTGTTGGTGCCGATATCCATCACGCGAGGCTGGTCGTCATCAAGCGAAGCCACAAGTACGCGGACGACGGGATTGCTTCCACCCGCAACGGGATAACGCTGCATTTCGGCTTCACCGGGATAAGACTCAAAGTTGACCAGGGGATACCGGGAGACCGGGCGCTCGTCCATTTCGAGATAAGCGACCGCCGAAGAGTCGGGGGCCCACCAGTAGGCCGAGAAGATTTCCAACTCCTCGGGATAGACCCAATCGAGCTCGCCCCTTCGGATTTCCTCGGTACCACCGGTCGTGAGGGCGCGTTCTTTGCCCCCAGCGACGGGAACGAGCCAAACATTGTGGTCGCGAAGAAAGCTGACAAATTTGCCGTCAGGCGAGATTTTCACGTCGGATAGCTCTTCCTTCCCCGTGACCAACACCCGGCCCGATTGCGACTTCAGGTCGTACCACGCGAGCGATTCGGGGCCCTCGAAGAGCAGCGCGGCGCCGCTCGGAGCCCATTGAAACTGCGCCGGAGGGCGACGTCCGGCGCCCGTAGCTTGTGTTTGCGTGCCGGGAGCTGCGGGAAGTACGCTCTCCAGTTTGTCGGCCGGCAAGAGCAGCGTCTTTTCGCGAGTGGCCGCGTCCAACGTCCAGAGTTCTGTCTTTGCCTCCTTCCCAGTGCCCTGGGTATCGAGGTAAGCCAACCTCTGTCCATCCGGCGACCAGCTGACGCCGCGCATCAGGTGGCCACTGAGGCTCGGCTGTCCAAAGATGCGATCCACAGTGAGTTCGCGCAATTGTGTTTGAGAGGCGGTTTTCTGCTGTGCACGGGCGAACGGCTGCGCGCCAACCACGAGAATCACCGAGAGCAACGAAGACACGATGCTGCGGGCGAGCGTGCGAAGCTGCATGAATCCTCCTAGGAGCGGTCAACTCTAAGCTGACCGAAGGCGGCCTGGCCAAATCGAGAACAGGCTAGCCCGGCGGCCAACGGAAATTGCGGCCGCCAAGCAAATGCAAATGGAGGTGGAACACGGATTGGCCGGCACCGCTGCCGTTATTGAAAACGGTGCGGTAGCCCGGCAGGAGGTTGCGCTCCTCGGCAAGCTTTGCCGCAACAAGTTGCAGCTTGCCGAGCAGATTCTGATCGGCCGCTGTGGCGTCATGCAATGAGGCCAGGTGCTTCCGCGGACAGATCAGAATGTGGGTGGGAGCCTGCGGACTGACGTCTTCGAAAGCAAAGACGTCTTCATCTTCGTAGACCGTTTTGGATGGAATCTTCTTGGCACCTATCTTGCAAAACAAGCAGTTTTCGTCCATCAATGCGCTCCTGACGCAGCGGGCTCATCCAGCCTGACCACAAGCGGCGCGAAACCTTCTGTGCTCCGCAGTTGCTCGCCGAAATCGTGAGCGGCATCCTCGCCCGAGATCTTGCCGACGCGCACGCGGTAGAAGGTGCCGTCGGGAGAATCATACTGCTGAATGAAGATTGGAGAATAGGCAGCGCTCAAGCGGTCGCGGAGGCGCTCCGCATTCCCGCGATCGTGGAACGCCCCGACCTGCACCGTGAAGTAGCCGGCCGTGACATCGACATTGCCAAGCACCTCGAGACGAACGGGAACCACACCGGGCCCGACGGATTCGATTTCGCGAGCGGCGGCCAGGGACAGGTCGATAATGCGACCTTCGACGAACGGGCCGCGGTCGGTAATCCGCACCGTGGTGGACCTTCCGTTGTTGAGGTTGGTCACACGGACCATGGTGTCGAACGGAAGGGTGCGGTGCGCCGCCGTGAGCTTGTACATATCGTAGATTTCGCCGTTGGAGGCGCGGCGGCCGTCGAATGGTTTCCCGTACCAGGAAGCGTTACCGTCTTCGCTATAACCAGCAGGAACCGGTGCCGGTGGCGCTTTGGCATGCTTGGCGGGCACGGGCGATCGAGTCGCGCCGCTTTTGGACGATTCGGCTGTGCCCTCTGCCGCGACAGGCGGGGACGCCGCTCGGGGCGGAGGGTGACTTGCCGTTGGTCGCTTGGCGGCACAACCCACGCTCAAAACAGAGGAAACCAGAAGAACGGCACGAACAGGGTATCGGGCCGACGTCACGGTTTCGGCTGCTGCGGGTTTTGCGGGCTGCGCGCTGCGACGCGGGCTTCGAGCTTTCGGGATGCTTCGGCCAGCTTCTCGGAAACTTCGCGGAGAAACTGAGCCGAGCGCTTTTCGGTTTCCGGCGCGACTTCCTCTTCCAGATACCTGCGCAGGCGAGCCAGCTCTTCGTCCAGTCGCCGTCCCAATTCTTCAAATTTGTCCATAGACACCTCGCGCCGGAATGCAAGGCGCGTTTCCGGTATTATAGAAACGCGAAAAAACGTGTGCAAGGAGGGGGTGTTGGCACTTCCCTACCAGTGGCAGATGCGGTTCGAACGCTGGAAGAGCCTGTTCAGCGGGATGTTTGGGGGCGGAGAGCGGCGGCCGCAACTGTGCCCTGCCTGCGGGGCACTCGTCGGCATTCATGCGACTAGGTGTCACGAGTGCGGGACGAATCTGCGTTTCTCTTTGGCGGCGATGAGTAAGGGTCTGGCCGGAGTTTTTGGCGGCCGAGCTCCCATGACCACCGGCATCGTCATCGTAAACGTTATTTTGTTCGCCGTCGAACTGATGGGAACGTTGCAGTCGGGCGGCGGCGGTGGCCTTGCTATTTTGTGGGGAATGAACGGGGAGATTCTCTATCGACTCGGCGCCTGTTTTGGGCCCAGTATCTTTGTCGGCCATCAATGGTACCGGCTGGTTACCGCCATGTTTCTTCACGGCGGGCTCATTCATATCGGCTTCAACATGATGGTCCTGGTCGATCTGGGGCCGATGGTGGAAGAAGTGTACGGGTCGGCGCGCTTTCTCTTTTTGTACGTCGCAACCGGGGTTGTCAGTTTTCTTGTGAGCGCGCTCGCCGGGCATTTCTCGATCGGGGCAAGCGGCCCGATTCTGGGATTGATCGGGCTGCTCATTGCCATCACCACGCGGCGGGGCGGAACGTTCATGAAGGAGCTCCGTTCGCGGTTGATCTCCTGGGTGGTGACGATCTTTGCGATGGGATTGCTATTCACCGGACTGCGAACGGACAACTGGGCGCATTTTGGAGGGCTCGCTTCCGGATTTCTGCTCGGCAAAGTGTTCGCGGATCGCCAACCGGAGGCTGGCAACCAACGTACGCGCGCTTACGCGCTCGGATGGATTGCGGGTCTCGTTGTGGTGGCAAGCTTCGTGTTCATGATGCTGCACTACAAGGACCCGCTTCCGATCTAGGGGGAGGCTTCTTGCGCTAGGACGCGTGGAGGCGGCGGGAGACGGCGAACGCATAGTGGAAGCCCGAAGTAACCACAAACGTGGTAACGATGTAGGTTAGATAGCGAATAATCGTTTCGGCCCGGTGACTTGGGTAGGCCGCGGCGAAGACCACATAAAAGACAAGGGCGATTTCAAAGAAGGTGGTGGCTTTTCCGAGCAGGCTCGGAGGAAAAGCCCGGTAGCCTTGAATCAGCAGGATCACCGCAGCGACAACCAGGAGCAAAACGTCCCGGCTCAAAACAAGGATTGTGAGCCACCAGGGAATCTTCTTCTCCATCGCCAGCACAAAGAAAGAGGAAGAAAGCAGGAGTTTGTCCGCGATGGGGTCAAGGTAGGCGCCGAGCGCCGATTTTTGGTGAAGCGCGCGCGCGAGGTAGCCGTCGATCGTGTCCGTCAGCGCGACAAAGACAAGAACTGCAAGTGCCCAATGATATCTTTCGTAAAGAACAAGAATCAGAAAAAACGGCAGGAAGCCGAGACGCACAAGGGTGATCTGATTGGGAACCGTCCAGATGCCGGCTTTCATCGGTGAAACAATATAGCAGATCAGGCGAACTGGGCGAGGTAATCGAAGAGAGAACGGCCAATCTTGCGCTGAAAAATCTCCTCCATCGACGGAATGGAGCCGGAAGGTTCGTCGAGGGAGATCCGTTCCACGCGCATCATCGGGAAGAACACGGTGGGCAAGCCGATGCGTTCGGCGTCGAGCTGATTGATCTGACTCACAAACAGGTCAAAAGAGTTTAGGTCAATGCCTCGGATGCTGACGCCGCTAGGATTGATATCCAGAAGAACGCCCCAGATCTTCTCTTTGGGAGAGTGCAAGCTAACGATGACTACGGAATTGGGGTTCATGAGCCGTCCGTATAGGTGCCTCGATTCAGTCTACCGCCGGGGTTCGTCAGACTGGCGGCGATTACGGAGCGCGTGACGAAGCAGCCAACTCCTGAAGCTCTGGAATCATTTCTTGGCGGCCTGGTAAGCGTGATCCAGCCAAGCGAGGGCGTCCCGCAGGTCGCATTCCGAGGCTACTTCGAAGCTAAACCAACCCTTGCCGGAGACGCGCGTATTTGTGCCCATGCGCGCGTCAGCGCGGGCTTTCGCGAGCAAGGCCGCCGGCGGCATGGGATTGAACCTCACAATAAGCGAAGACGATGAATTGAAGCCTCGCCTCCGCGGCAGGGCAGCGAAAATTTTTCTCAAAAAGCCGAACATTGCTTTCCTGTTGACGTCGGGCCAGGTCATGAGCTCCGTCTCGAGAAGAGCAGACCACCTGCGCATCTCTTGCGCGATCGCTGCGAAGGTGGCGCGCCTGGCGCGCGGAACCCTGGGATTCTTTCGTCGTTTGCTGGCTTTCATGCCGTCTGTCCGAGCGCCGGTGAGACGCCGTTCACGGGTCTACGCCGACACGGGCATGGCGGCGGGCCCGAGAGGCGGCAGAAGGAGCGTGGGCTCGGTGAGTGACTGGACCCGCTCAACGGTCGCGTCCGGAGCGATCTCGCGCAGCAAAAGGCCCTGGGGAGTCACGTCGATGAAGGCCAGCTCCGTCACGATGTGATCGACCACGGCGACGCCCGTGAGGGGCAGCGTGCATTTTTTCCGGATTTTCGGCTGATTGTCGCGGGTGGCGTGTTCCATTGCGACATACACCCTTGTGGCGCCGGCCACGAGATCCATTGCACCGCCCATACCTTTCAGCATTTTTCCCGGAATCGCCCAATTGGCGAGATTTCCGTTTTCGTCCACCTCGAGCGCGCCGAGTACGGTGAGGTCGATGTGGCCGCCGCGAATCATGGCAAAGGAGTCGGCGGACGAAAAATAGCACGTGCCTGGTAGTTCGGTTACGGTTTCCTTTCCGGCGTTGATTAGGTCCGGATCCACTTCCGAATCGAGCGGATAGGGACCCACGCCGAGCATCCCATTTTCGGATTGCAAGATCACGTCCATGCCGGGCGGCACAAAGTTGGCGATGAATGTCGGCATGCCGATGCCGAGATTGACGTAATATCCGTCACGCAGATCGAGGGCAATCCGCCGAGCGATGCGTTCGCGTTTTTGCTGGTCATTCATGAGCGACTTACTTCTCAGCCTCCCATGATATACATGACAAAAAAGGCGGTTAAGAGTGCAACGGCGAGGGCCACCTTTGACAGCTTCGCGTGCAAGAGCGTTGCGAGGGCTGCCAGCGCGATCGTGCCCGCCATGATCTTGAGCCAGTTGAACCCGTCGAAGTTGAATCGAATCTTGGTCGGGAAGTGACTCAGGACAAAACCAACCCAGAACGCAATCGAACAGAGAATGCTTGCGCAGGCAGAGACATTTGCGATCCAGTGGGGCTTGGCGGACGGTTGGCCGGGTGCTTGATTGACGGAGGGCGTGGCCATTGGAAGCATCACCCGATGGCCTTACGGCTGGTGCGTTTTTCGATGCGTTTCATGTATTGGGCTCCCTGGAAAATTGCGTCAACGAAAATTCCCGGCGTGTGCACTTGATCAGGTGGCAACTGGCCGGGCTCGACCAGTTCTTCGACTTCCGCGACAACGTAGTCCGCGGCCGTAGCCATCATCGGATTAAAATTGCGGGTCGTTTTGCGATAGATGAGATTACCCCAGCGGTCGCCCTTCCACGCCTTGACGAAGGCGAAATCCCCGCGCAGGGCGCGTTCCAGAATGTAGTGCCGTCCCGCAAAGTCGCGGGTTTCCTTGCCTTCCGCGACCATCGTGCCGTAGCCGGTAGGCGTGTAGAACGCCGGAATTCCTGCGCCCCCAGCGCGGATACGCTCAGCGAGCGTACCTTGCGGATTCAGCTCCACCTGCAATTCGCCGCTCAGAACCAGTTGTTCGAACAGTTTGTTTTCGCCGACATACGAAGAAATCATCTTCTTAACCTGACGATTCACCAGCAGCAGGCCGATGCCAAAGTCGTCGACGCCGGCATTGTTGCTGACCACGGTAAGGTCTTTTGTGCCTTTGAGGCGCACCGCGCCGATAAGATTCTCAGGGATGCCGCAAAGCCCAAAGCCGCCCATAAGGATGGTCATGCCGTCGCGCAGATTGGCGACGGCCGCTTCGGCTGACGCAACGCGTTTATCCACGAGAGTTTCCCCTGTGGAGTTTACCGCAGATGCCGGAATCGCGGAAATTGCCGTGGAATTCAAAGGCCGCGCAGAAGCTTGTAGAGTTCGTTGGCGGCATCGAAGTCGGCTTCGAGTTCGCGGGAACCGAGGCGCTCGCGCAGATCGTCGATGCGGCGGGCAAACAGATCGAGCGCGGCAGAGAGAACCTCACGATTGGTAAGCACAATGTCGCGCCAGGTTGCATAGGGGCTCCCGGCAAGGCGCAGCGTATCGCGAAGGCCCGGCCCTGCGAGAGTGATCGGCAAACCGTTTTCGTCGAGCCGGTCGTACAGAAAAGAACCCAGGGCCACGGCGGCGAGTTGCGGAAGATGCGAGGCCAGACCGACGGCATAGTCGTGCTGCTGCGCGCCGAGCCAGACCGGGCGTGCCCCAATCTTTTCCAAAATTTTGATGAACGCAGCGACGCGTGGGTCGTGCGTATCCTCGGTTTCACCAATCAGCGCGTACGTGGTGCCCTGAAAAAGGTCCGCATCGGCGTGCGCGAAGCCGGAAAGCTCGCGCCCAGCCATGGGGTGTCCGCCAAGAAAAATGGGCCCGACCTCTTCGACAAACAACTCCGAAGCAGCCTGGCTGATGCGCATCTTGGTGCTGCCCACGTCGGTGACCAAAGCGTGTGGCGGCGCGTGATGTGCGATCTCCGGAAGAATGTCGAGCGTGTTTCCGACGGGAAGGGCGACGTAGATCAGGTCGGCCCGCCGGATCGCAGGTTCGAGCGATTCGAAGAATCCTTCGTCGAGCGCCCCGCTTTTGCGCGCCTCCAGAACGACCTCCGGGCGGTCCCATCCGAAGATGGAGACTTCGGTTGTGTACCGGCGAAGCGCGCGGGCGAATGAACCGCCAATAAGGCCGGTGCCGAGAATGGTCACGCGTTTGATCAGATGCGCCATGAATCAGCCGAGATGGCGATCGACGGCAGGCGCGATGATACGGAGTTCGTTCATCAGTTGAGAGAATTCGCCTGGCGTGAGAGACTGCGCTCCGTCGGAGAGGGCGTGATCGGGATCGTTGTGCACTTCAATCAGGAGGCCATCGGCGCCCGCCGCAACGGCGGCACGAGCCATGGGAGGCACCTTGTCCCGCCGTCCGGTACCGTGCGAGGGGTCGGCAATAATGGGCAAATGCGACAGCTTCTTGATGACCGGAATCGCGGCGATGTCGAGTGTGTTGCGTAGATAAGTCTCGAACGTGCGGATGCCGCGTTCGCAAAGAACCACGTTGTAATTGCCGCCGGAGAGGATGTATTCCGCGCTAAGAAGAAGCTCTTCGATGGTCGCGGACATGCCCCGCTTGAGCAATACGGGCTTCTCGACCTCCCCGAGAGCGCGCAGGAGGAAGTAATTCTGCATGTTGCGCGCGCCCACCTGGAAGATATCCACATAGCCGCTCATCATCTGAATCTGGGAAGGGTCCATAATCTCACTGACAATGAAGAGCCGATATTTGTCCGCCGCATCGCGCATCAGCTTGAGCCCCTTTTCGCCAAGGCCCTGGAAGGCGTATGGCGAGGTGCGGGGCTTGAACGCACCCGCGCGCAGAATTCTGGCCCCGGCTTTGGACACCGCGTCGGCGACGGCTTCGATTTGGTCCATCGACTCGACCGAGCAGGGGCCAGCGGCGACAGCGATTTCACGGCCTCCGAAGGTGACGCCGCGTCCGAGATCGACGATGGTGCCATGCGGCTTGAAGGCGCGACTGGCAAGCTTGAAGGGTTGTGTGATGCGAATGACTTCGCGAACGCCGTCGAGCAGTTCGAAATCACGGTGATCGAAGTCGCGATGAACGCCAACGGCGCCGAGCACGGTGTGGCTTGCGCCCGTCGAACGATGCACGTCAAATCCGCTGGCGACGACGCGGTCGATGACGTGCTGGATCTGCTCGTCGGTTGCGCCCTCTTGCATCACAATGACCATGACTGAACCTCGATTCCTCGCAAGTTTCCGCCGCCGCTCGAACCGACGAAGCGGCAATCGCGCTGCCGCACTCTAAATGAATCGCCGGCGCTCGGATCGAGCGAGATCATTTCGAGTCCTCCCGGTCAGCGGACTGCTCGCCGTACATGGCTAGGCGCTCGGCGGAACGGGCCTCGTCAATGATCCGTTCAAACAGACGGCGAATGGCGGCGTCAGTGAGCGGCCCCTGATTATTTGTTTCCGCGTTGGCGAGGACTTCCGTCTCGCGGGCCGGCTGATACAGGGGAATGTTTGCCTGCTGCTTCAAGTGACCGATCTGCAGTGCACACTTGCAGCGCTCGTTCAGCAGCTCCACCAGTTTCTTGTCGATCTCGTCCATCCGGCGGCGCCAATCGGAAATGCTCATGGGAGCGCCTCTCGCCGAGAAAGCCCGTGGCGCGCGGCTGCCTTGAAGGAATGCACGCGGTCGCGTAACGCGCCGACGGCCGCACCGGGCGTGGACGCTTTTTCAATTTCAGAGACGAGCGCCGAGCCGATGACCGCCGCGTCGGCGAGACCGCCGAGGACGGAAACATGGCCCGGCAGCGAGATCCCGAAACCGACCGCCACCGGCAGGTCCGTGAAGCGATGGACCCGACGCAGCAAGGCCGGCAGTTCGTCGGGGAGGGAGTCCTTTGCACCGGTGACGCCGGTGCGCGAGATAAGATAGAGAAAGCCCGAGGAAGCGGCGGCGATTTTCTCGAGACGCTCGTCGTCGGAGGTGGGCGCTGCCAGAAAAACGGTGTCGAGACCGTGGGACTGCAAAATCCTTCGGTAGTCGTCGGCCTCTTCGGGCGTCAGGTCCGTTGCCAGAACACCGTCGGCACCGGCGCCGGCAGCGGCCGCTGCAAATTTCTCGAGGCCCATTTGCAGAATGGGGTTGTAGTAGCTGAAAAGCACGAGCGGCACCTGACTCGATTGGCGGATGCGACGAACAAGATTAAGAACACCGGCGAGAGTTGTGCCGGATTTGAGGGCCCGCTCGGAAGCCCGTTGAATTGTCGGACCGTCGGCAAGGGGATCGCTGAACGGAACGCCGAGTTCGATTACGTCGGCGCCGGCTTCGGCCACCGCAAGGACGAATTCGAACGTGGCGTCGAGCGTCGGATCGCCGGCCGTGAGATAAGCCACAATGCCAAGCTCGCCCGATTCGCGCAGCTCTGCGAAGCGTTTTGAGATGCGGCTCGGGTTCGCAGGAGGGGTGGTCATAGTTTTTTGCCCAGATTAGAGCAGCCGCTTATAGGTGTCCATGTCCTTGTCACCGCGCCCGGAGAGATTCAGGATGACAAGGTCCGAGGACTTGAATTGCGGCAAGCGCTCAATCAGGCCAGCAAGGGCGTGGGCTGACTCGAGGGCAGGAATGATGCCTTCGGTGCGTGAGAGCAGTTTGGCGGCATCGAGTGCGGCGGCATCGGAGACGGCCGCGTATTCGGCGCGACGCTGATCGGCGAGCCATGCGTGTTCGGGACCGATGGCGGGATAGTCAAGGCCGGCAGAAATAGAGTGGGTTGGAGCGATCTGGCCGTCTTGGTTCTGAAGCACATAGGTGTAGGTGCCCTGCAGAACACCGGGACGCGCACCGGTGAAGCCCTGATGGGCAGCGAGACGCGCCGCGTGTTCCCCGAGCGTCTGCCCGCGGCCTCCGGCTTCGATGCCGACCATTTTTACGTCCGCGTCGTTCAGAAATTCGAAGAAAAGTCCAATGGAATTGGAACCACCGCCGACGCAGGCATAGAGATGCGTGGGCAGGCGTTTTTCGGCGGCAAGGACTTGTTCGCGAGCTTCGCGGCCAATGACGGCCTGAAAGTCGCGGACCATCGTCGGATAAGGATGCGCGCCCAGAACCGATCCGAGCAGGTAGTGCGAAGTGCGGACGTTGGTAACCCAGTCGCGCATGGCTTCGTTGATGGCGTCTTTGAGGGTTTTGCTGCCCGACTGAACGCCAACAACTTCAGCGCCCAGCATGCGCATGCGCGCCACGTTGAGCGCCTGGCGCGCCATATCGTCCGTGCCCATGTATACGGTGCATTGCAAGCCGAGATGCGCTGCAACCGTCGCGGAGGCAACACCGTGTTGTCCGGCACCGGTCTCCGCGATGATGCGCGGCTTGCCCATTTTTGCGGCAAGAAGTCCCTGTCCGACGGCGTTGTTGATTTTGTGGGCGCCGGTGTGGAGCAGGTCTTCGCGTTTAAGATGGATGCGCGGTCCGCCAAGTTTCGCGGTGAGACTCGAGGCAAATTGCAAAGGCGTGGGGCGGCCGGCGAAGTTCTTCAGCAAGTCTTGAAACTCGGCCTGGAATAGCGAGTCGCACTTTGCGAGTTCATAGGCGCGCTCGAGTTCATTGAGCGGCACCATCAGCGTTTCCGGGACGTAGCGCCCGCCATAGGGGCCGAAACGCCCGGGTACCGAGGCCGGGATAGTGAGTTGGGTGGTCACGGGTTAAGTCAACTATTCTACATTGCGTCACGGAGGATACAGCAAGCCCTCCGATCCATCAGGGGCTGGCCTCTCCGGCGCCAAAATCACGAAACCTCACGGCTGGCTCGCGCAACCTCCTCAAAAAAGGTGCGGAGCTTGCCGGGATCCTTCTTGCCGGGGCGGGCCTCGACGCCGCTCGTCACATCAACCGCATAGGGACGGACAATGCGGATGGCTTCGCCGACATTTTCCGGTGTAAGTCCGCCGGCGAGGATGATTCTCTGCGTCTGGGCAACGGCACGGGCAGCGTGCCAATTGCCGGTGACGCCGGTGCCGCCATAGTGGCCGGAGACCGCCGAATCCAGAAGAAAGGCGCTGGCTCCCCGAAATCGCGAGAACTCCGGAGCGGGGCCTCCCTGCCCGATGCGCAGTGCCTTGATGACCGGCAGGTGGCAGGCGAGGCGCTCGACCACCTGGGGCGGCTCATCGCCGTGGAGTTGCGCCGCGCAAAGTCCAACTGCCCGGGAGAGCGCGAGGACCGGCTCTTCGGTCCAGTTTACGAAGACACCGACTGGAGTCACGAACGGCGGGAAACGCCGGATCAGCTCCGCCGCGGCGGCAGGCGTGAGGCACCGCGGACTCTCCGGATAGAAGTTGAGGCCGATGGCATGCGCCCCAAGTTCAGCAACGAGCTTCGCGTCGTCGAGCTTGGTGACGCCACAGACCTTCACTCGGACCATGAAGGATTATGCCCTGGAAGAAGGCGGCACGAGAAGGGCCTCGAGGGCCGCACCGGGATCCGGGGCGGACATGAGGTGTTCGCCGACGAGGAAGGCGTCGAAACCTGCATCTCTCAGATCAAGAAGGTCGGCGTGCGTACGGAGTCCCGACTCGGCGACGGCGAGACAGCGGTCGGGAATTTGCTCGACGAGCGCGAAAGAGGTTTCCATGTTCACGGCGAGGGTTTTCAGGTCGCGATTGTTGACTCCGATGATTCGGGCCTCAGCAGCCAGGGCGCGGTCGAGTTCGCCGCGGGTGTGAACTTCGACGAGGGGTTCCATGCGAAGTTCGCGGCCAAGAGCAATCAGGTCGCGCAACTGAACCTCGCCGAGTGCAGCAACGATCAGCAGAAAGCTGTCGGCATCGTTGGCCCGGGCTTCCCAGACTTGCCAGGGATCGAAGATGAAGTCCTTGCGGAGAGCGGGCAGCGCAACTTCTTTTCGTGCCTCGCGGAGATTCTTTAGCGATCCGCCGAAGAATTCGCCCTCGGTGAGCACAGAAAGCGCGGCAGCGCCGGCGGCGGCAAGACCTTTGGCGAGAGCTGGCGCATCAAACGGCTCGCGGATGACTCCGCGCGATGGCGAGGCCGGTTTCAGCTCGGCAACGATATTGATGGCGTCGCGGGACAGGGCGCCGACGAAATCGCGGACCGGCAGCGCGGCTTTCACGCCATATTTGAGAGCGGTTTCCGGTAGCACTCGTTTGCGGTGCTCGACCTCGGCGCGGCGAGATTCGAGAATACGGTCGAGGACGGTCCCGGCGTTGGGATAAGCGCTCATGAGGACGAAGCTTGTATGCTAGGGAGAGGAATCGGGAGTGTCAAATGGCCTGAGCGGTGAGGGGCAAGCGGTTAGGAGAAAAGATGAGCTATCGCGAAAAATATGGGAGGTTGCTCGAGGAAATCGCGGAAGAAGCAGATGCCGTCGCGATGAAGCACTTCCGTACGGGGGACCTTGGCGCCGAAAGGAAGGATGACGGGACCGTCGTGACTCTGGCGGATAAAGCGATCGAGGCGATGGCGCTCGAGAAAGTCGCGGCCAGCGGACTGCCGATGAATTTCGTTGGAGAAGAAACGAACAAGGAGGTACCGAAAGAGCCGGCCCGTGATGGGCGCCCGCGGATGATTATTGATCCGATCGACGGCACGGAGGAGTTCTCGCGGGGAATTCCGACGTTCGGCACGCTTGTCGGGATTGAAGAAAACGGAGAAATCGTGGCGGGGTTAGTGAGTGCTCCGGCGCTGTCGCGGGGGGCACGCTGGTACGCGTACCGCGGCGAAGGAGCGTACCGCTCCGGGAAGCGAATACACGTCTCGAGCCGGAAAAGTCTCGCTGAAGCCATGGTGTTCATCACCGGCACGGGACCACGCAAGGACCCGGAAGCGCGCGTGCGCTTGCGGCGATTGGCGGACTCGGCGCGGAGCAGCCGCGCGATGGGCGGCTTCTGGCAGCACATGCTGGTGGCCGAGGGGGCCACGGAGGTGGCGATTGATTGGATGTCCAAGCCGTGGGACCTGGCGCCTCTCGGTTTGATTGTGGAAGAGGCCGGCGGCAGGTCCACGACGGCGGATGGCGAGAGAACGATATATAAGGGACGGTTCGTAAGCACGAATGGACTGCTGCATGACGAGGTGCTGAACTTTCTGCGGTGAGGTGGAGCATGATTCGAGTGAAGCGCATATACGAAGATGCTGCGAAAGACGACGGCTACCGCATATTGGTGGACCGCTTATGGCCACGCGGTTTGACCAAGAACAAGGCACGCGTGGACCTGTGGATGAAGGAGATCGCGCCGAGCGACACGTTAAGGAAATGGTATGGGCACGAGCCGGAGCGGTGGCCGGAATTCGAGAAGAGATACCGCGTCGAACTGACGAAGAGGAAAGAGCTGTTGACCGAAATAAAGCGGCTCGAAAAGGAGCATGGAAAGGTGACTCTGCTGTTTGGGAGGAAGGACGAGAAGCAAAACCAGGCGGTGATTCTCGCGAATATCCTCAAGGTCCAAGCGTGAACCGGAACCAGCAGCTGCGGGTCATTGCACAAGAGGTGTGCGAATGCCGGAAATGCCCGCGGCTCGTCAAATACCGGGAGAGAGTGGCTCGCGAGAAACGGCGCGCGTATCGCCAGTGGACCTACTGGGGACGAGCCATACCCGGGTTTGGCGATGCCTCGGCGAAACTTTTTATTTTGGGGCTGGCACCTGCGGCGCACGGAGGAAATCGAACCGGGCGTGTATTCACCGGTGATCGCTCGGGTGACTTTCTGTACGCCGCGCTGTACAAAGCAGGCCTTGCGAACCAGCCCACTTCCCTCGACCGTGATGATGGCTTGCATTTAGAGAACACCTACATCGCTGCGGCCGTGCGCTGCGCGCCGCCGGCAAACAAACCGCTGCCGAAGGAAATTCTGAATTGCCGCGACTACCTGAGGCGCGAACTCGCCGTTTTGCGGCCGAAGGTAATCCTTGCGTTGGGGAAGATCGCCTGGGATGCGTACCTGGAAATTTTGAAACAAGAGGGAAAAATTGCCTCGCGGGCGGCGTTTCCGTTTGCGCATGGGGCCGAGGTCACGATTGCCGATGATTTGCCGCGACTATTTGGCGTGTTTCATCCTAGCCAGCAGAACACCCAGACCGGCAAGTTAACCGAAGCAATGTACGCGACGGTTTTTCGACGCATTCGGGCTGTCTTGAATGAAATACCCAATCAAACAGACGTAGGACAGTCGAGCAGCCCTCCGGAGGCAAACGAGAGACCGCGAAGTCACTGACCTTTGTGGCCGCTCGGACGGCTCAGAAGAAACAGGCGGGCGCCGCCGGCTGGAGGCAGCAAGGGTGGAGTGTGTTGCGGACAGCACCGCATTTCGCATGGCGTTGAACACGGTTAAGTTCTTTTTTTTGAGCGAGGCTTTTGTCACAAGAACCGGGTATTTTGGTTCTTAAACTGCTCACTGCCAGGTGCGAAGCGGAGGCTTCAGCTGCCCGATGAGCATTCTGCGGGGTCTCTCAGTGTTCTCGCGCCTGCGTGTTTTGGGAGTCGTCGGAGGCTCACTGCTGCTGACCACCGTTTCAGCCGCGCAGCAACCAGGAACGGATGCAGCTCCGGAGGCACCTCGAGATCAGGTCTACGAGCCGCATGCGGCCGATGGGCAACGACACGGTTTGCCCGTGGAAACGTACGCCGTTGTGCCGGGGACGCGATTCCTCGTCAGCCTGGAGAAGAATCTGAATACCAAGGATGTGCGGCGCAACGAAGAGTTCCGCGTGCGGACGCTCGAGCCGCTCGAAGCGGGCCAGGGGAACTACCTCCCGGCCGGAGCGGTAATTCGAGGACACATCAGCCGGGTGGATGCAGCCGGCATTGCGGGAAGGGCCAGGATCTGGCTCACCTTTGATGAGATTCGCACGCGATTTGGACGCTTGCCGATTGTCGCGGAGGTCGCATCCGTGCCGGGCGACCACAATATTCGGTCCGGGCCGCTCGAAGACGGGGTGATTGAGGGACGCGGCAGTACGCAGAAGGACGCGGCACAAGCAGCGGCTGCGGGAGCGGCGTTAGGGGCGCTCAAGGGCGTGAGAGATAAGAACAAGAAAGAGGCGGCGGAAAGCGCGGCGCTTGGAGCGCTCGAAGCCTACTTGCTCGAGACCGGCCGAGGGCAGGAACTGGACCTGCCGAAGGGCGCGAAATTGGAACTGGAATTGGAGCGCACCCTGTATCTGGTCAAACCGTGAGCCAAGTCTTCCCTCGCCAGACCCAGATCTATTCATTCTAATGAAGTTACCCGCCAGTGTGGGCAGCGCATCGTAGGACCAACACCCCTCCCTCGGCTATTCCTCTCGCCTCGGCGATCATCCCATCAGCCGAATAATCTACCGATGGCGCAATATCTCATGCTGCAACTCGCAGGAACAACGCAGGCGCAGATAGGCGTGTAAAATCTTCCATAGAGCTTGGCAAAGGGGCGAATCGCTTGTTAGAGTCGTAGCACCCACCCGTTGAGTCTGCCATCGACATCGTGGCAACAGTTTCAGAAGAGGCCAACGCACATGTCAGAGGAAACACGAGCCGTACGCATGGTGGATACCGGCGAGCGGAAGGACCGGATCCTGATTGTTGAGGACGAAGACAACGCGCGCAAAGGATACGAGCAGTTGCTGCAACGGTGGGGCTACGAAGTCGTCGGAGTGCCAAGCGCCGAAGAAGCGCTGGCGAAATTCTCGAGCTTCCAGCCCGATTCCGTGATCGCCGACGTGGAACTGCCGGGAATGAATGGCCTGGACTTGCTCGAGCAATTGGGCGAGGAGCTGCGGGATGTACCGGCCATCATCATTACGGGAAAGGGCAGCGAGGAACGGGCCGTGGCAGCAATCGAGGCCGGCGCCTTCTGGTACATCGAAAAGCCGCTGAAGGGGCCGGTGTTGCGCGCGCTACTGGACCGCGCCCTGAGCAAGGCCCGCGACGCGCAGAACCTGGCGGTGCTGCAGAGACAATTGCGCGACGCCGGACGCTTGGGGGAACTGGTGGGTGGGTCGAAGGCAATGCAGGAAGTAATGCGCATCATTGAGATGGCCGCGCCAAGCTCCGCCTCCGTGCTTATTACGGGCGAGACGGGATCGGGAAAGGAGATCGTTGCCCGAACGATTCATAAGCTTTCGCCGCGCGCCGCCGGGCCGTTTGTGGCCATCAACTGCTCGGCAATTCCCGAAACCTTGATGGAGAGCGAAATATTCGGACACGAACGAGGGGCATTCACGGGGGCCGCGGAACGCCGCGTAGGGTGCTTCGAACTGGCGGATGGCGGGACACTGCTGCTCGACGAGATTGGCGAAATGCCGGCGCCGACCCAGGCGAAACTCCTGCGCGTGCTGGAAGACCGCAAAGTGCGACGCCTCGGAAGCAAAACGGAAACGCCTGTCGACGTCCGCGTGCTTGCCGCAACAAACAAGGACCCCGAGCAGGCGGTGGCCAGCGGGGGGTTGCGCCAGGACCTGTTTTTCCGACTGAATGTGTTTCATATCCACCTGCCGCCGTTGCGGGAGCACAAGGAAGACATTCCATTGCTGGCGGAGCATATTCTGCGGGACGTCAATGCCAAACACCAAAAAAATGTGCGCGGAATCGGCGCGGAAGTGCTGGACATTTTCATGAGCCATACATGGCCGGGAAATATCCGCGAGTTACGGAATGTGCTGGAAAGAGCGGCAATCATGAGCGAGAAGGAGCTCGTCTCACGCTCGAGTTTGCCGGGCGAATTTGGAAAGGTGGCGGCGAAGAGCCCGGGAGACCTGTCTACGATAAGATTTCCGATTGGGACGACAGTGGACGCGATGGAACGCGAACTGATTCTTCAAACGCTGCAGGCCACCGGCAACAACAAGACCAGGGCAGCGGAGTTGCTGGGAGTGAGTCTGAAGACGCTGCACAACAAGTTGAAGGAATACGGAAGCGAAAGGGCGGAAGCGGAGGCATAAAAGAGTGCGGCTGGGTCTGCGAGCCAAGCTGACAATGGTAATGACCGGGCTGGTGCTGCTGTCGACGGCGGTGCTTTCGCTGGTGTTCCTCGAACTCTTGTTGCAGCAGGTGCTGCATGACGCCGACAAACGGGCGAAAGACCTCGCGCAGCAGATCTTCCATTCGGCGCAGCTCGCGCTGGAGGACGCGAAGGCGAAAGGAATGACGCCGGCGTCGGAAGACCCACAGGAAACGCACGATTACGTAAAGCGCGCGTTTGAAATCAACGAGGCGCTCACCGCGCAATTGCAGCAGGCGCAATTCGCGGCCACGATTCGGGAAGCTACAATCGTGGACAACGACGGAGCCGTGATGGCTTCGAGCGATCCGGCGCTGTCAGGCAAACTGCTGCCCAAACGCCCGCCGTTCAGCCAACTGGTGCAAAGCCCGTTTGTCCGACAGGTGCGGATCCTGGCGGAACCCGGACATATTGAACACATTTATGAAGTGGGTTACCCGTTCACGCTCCGAGGCAAGCCGTTCGGCGAAGTACGGGTCGCAGTTTCAACGGCGCTGCTCTTGGCCGACATCAAGCCGCGGCTCGAGCGCTGGGGATCGATTGCGGTGCTTGCGCTGGGGCTCTCTACGTTTCTGGCTGCGCTAGTCAGCGGCATCGCGCTTGCGCCCATCCGGGATATCGCCGCGCAACTGGATCGCATTTCGGCGGGAGAGTACGACCCCGCGCCGACGACGGCAAAAGATCCAACCGAGAGCATGGATGAACTGGGACAGATGCGACGAAAGATCAAGCAGGTAGGCCAACACCTGCGCGGCGTGCACGAAATTTTCAGCTCGCTGCGCGAAAATATGAATTCGGTGTTGGCGGGACTGGAAGATGGATTAATCTTGTTTACGCGCGATGCGCGGGCGGTGATGGTGAGCCCCGCGGCCGAGAAATTTCTCGGAGCCCCCGCATCCGACTTTTTGGGGCGGCGGGTGACCGAGATTTTTCCCGTGGGGCATCCGCTGTTCGAGGCCCTGCGGCTCGAGGGAGACGAGTTACGAGAGATGGCGTCGGAAACCGATTTGGAAACCCAGGAAGGCCGGAAGCGCGTGAGCGTTAGTGTTCAGGAGATCCAGGGGGCGGGCGAGCGCATGGGCGCGCTGCTCACTTTGCGGGACCTGGATTCTCTCGAGAGCATCAACACACAGTTACAAGTGAGCGAAAGACTTGCGGCCGTAGGCCGCATCACGGCGGGCGTGGCGCACGAGGTGAAGAACCCGCTGAATTCCATGAGGCTGTGGCTCGAAAACCTGAAGGAGTCGTTGCCGCCGGACCGGGATGGAGCGACCGCGCAAGCCGTGAACGTGCTGGACGCCGAGATCGACCGGCTGGACGCGGTGGTGAAGCGATTTCTCGATTTTGCGAGGCCCATGGACGTGCGGCTCGAGCCCACGCAACTGGCGGAGTTGCTCCGGGAAGTGCTGGAGGTCGCGCAGCCGCAGCTGCATCGGGCAAAGGTGGAAGTGGCGCAACTGCTGCCGATCGGGATTCCGGAAGTGTTTGTCGATCGCGATTTGTTGAAACAAGCGGTCTTGAATCTGGTGTTGAACGCGGTGGACGCGATGCCGGGCGGTGGACAATTACAATTGACGCTAAGCCGGCGCGGGGAGGTCGCCGAAATCACCGTGGGAGATACGGGGAAAGGGATCCCTCCGGAGCTGCGGCAAAAAGTGTTTCAGTTGTTCTTTACAACGCGTCCGGGAGGAAGTGGCATCGGATTGGCAAGTACGTTCCGGATCGTGCAGTTGCACAACGGTTCGATCAACTTTACATCGGAGGTCGGGCGAGGGACGACGTTCCGCATCGAACTACCGCTCGCCGCCTAGGCATGAGGGACGTGGGGAACGATCGAGTGAGGGAGGCGCGGAGCCATGCCTCGAAGAGGTGGCTCGTGCCGCTGTGCGTTTGTGTCGTTTGGAGCGGCGGATGCTTCACGCGAAGGCCCGCGGCGCCCCACCTGGGGCAGGTCACGCTGGCTCATCCTTTGGTACCGACGGCAAGTACGGGGATGGAAGAGCCGCCGGAGATTTCCCTTGAGGAACTCGCCTTGCCACCGCACCTGACGCCCTTGCCCGCCGGCCCGGCAAAACCGCGCGTAGCGCCGGCGCCAGCGAACGAACCGACAGTGGTAGACAAGAAGCCGGCGCCGGTTCTGGCTCCGGAGCTCAGTCTGGAAGAAGTAGTGACCTCGAAAGTCGAGGCCAACAAGAGCCTGATTGTTGCGCAGAGAAATCTGGACGCGGCTCTGGGCAAACCGCTGAACTCGGCCCAGGCGGATCTGGCGTCAAAGGTGCGTGGCTTCATGGATGCGGCGCGAGAAGCCATGAAGAACAGCGATTGGGAGCGGGCCGCCGCCGTCGCCAAGAAAGCGGAAGTGCTTTCCGAACAACTGGTAAGCGGATTGTAGGAACACGCGTGCGAGTGGCCCTCGGGGTGTTGCGCTAGAGTGTCGGCATGAATTCTTTCGATGTGGTGATTGCGGGCGGAGGTTTGATCGGCGGTTCGATCGCCCTCGAACTGGCCGAAGCAGGGCTGAAGGTGGGCCTTTACGACGCGCGCGAGCCGGGGCGCGAAGCGTCGTGGGCGAGCGCGGGAATGATTTCGCCGGCGCCGGAAAGCCCCGCGATGATCCCGTCTATGCCCATAAGCTTGGGAAGCGTTGCGCTCTATCCCGAATTCATCGGGCGCGTGGAAGAAGTCACGGGACGAACCGCAGGGTACCGGAAGGATGGAGCGTTGGATGCGATCCTGGCCGGAAATGTCCAGGAAGAACTGAGCACCATTATTGCCCTTCAGCACGGCGTGGGGCTGCGTGCGGAAGCCTTGAGCGCGGAACAGGCGCGAGAGTTAGAACCCGCCTTGACGGAAGAGATTGAGGCAGCGATCTTCCGGCCTGATGAAGCGTCCCTCGATAATCGCGCATTTACCGACGCGGTGCTCGAAGCAGCCCGCATCAAGGGCGCGAAGATTTTCGCCTCCAACGGCGCAGCGGCAATCTGGAGAGAGGGCCAGCGCTCGAAAGGACTGATCCTCGAGCAAGGGCGTGTTGAGGCGAAATGGACTGTCATCGCGGCGGGCTGTTTTTCGGCGCGGATCGAGGGAGTGGCGCCGTACGCGCCGGTGTTTCCCGCGAAAGGACAGATGGTTGCGCTGCGATGTGAATCGGTGAGCCTGCGGCATGTGCTGTGGGTCGACCACACATACCTCGTGCCACGAAACGACGGCAGGATCATCGCGGGATCGACGATTGAACGGACCGGATTTGATCACGACGTGACCGCGGGAGGCATCCGGAAGATTCTGAGCGGCGCGATGCTCCTGGTTCCCGCACTCGAAAAAGCCCGGATTGAGGAGACCTGGGCAGGGCTGCGGCCCGACTCGCCGGATCATCTACCGATCATCGGACCAACGGATATCGACGGCCTACTGGTGGCTACGGGCCATTTCAGGAGCGGGATTTTGCTGGCGCCCATCACCGCGCGATTGATTGGGGAGTGGGTGATGAGGCAAGAAGTGAGTTTGGACTGGGAACGGTTCAGTCCGATGCGTTTTGTGGAAGCGCGCCGCCAGCAAAATGCCTGAGGGAAGCGGCTGGTTGTCGGTCGTTGGCGCTCGCTGATTCGCTCGAGCCGAAATAAGATAGCATCCCGTCGAAGCTCAGGATGGACAGGGTTGCCGCACTCGAAACCACAACCGCAAGTGTGCGGCTGATCAGTTCTGCGGGGCGGGCTGCTGGATGACTACCGTGTTGGACTGGCCGACGTCGGCGTAGTGGATCTGGTCGGCGTCCAGGTGCAGATCGCGCTCGAGCACCAAATCCAGGGAAGAGCCGCGGGGAAGTTGGGCCTCGGGGCCTCGAGACAGGAGCACCGCCGCCAGTCCGGCAAGGCCACCAACTCCGGCGCCGATGCCCGCACCCTTGCCACCGCCGGCGATGGCGCCAATGCCCGCACCGGCCGCGGTGGTTGTGGCGACTGTCGTTGCATCCTTGCCCTTTCCGCCGGGCCCCGTCATTTTGCCTTCCTGATCGGTCTTGACCTCTCCGGCATCGGTGCTGTGCGGTTCGGCGTTGAGATCGACGGTATAGCCGTTCGGCAGAACCATGGTGTTCAGGCGAAGCCGTAGTTCGCCTTTGCCTTTGACGCGGCCTGGGCGCTTTGAATCGGTGATTTCACCGCGCAAATAAGAACCAACGGGAACGACGACTTTGTTATTGATGGTGATCGGAAACGAGGTGCGCATATAGACCGAATCGCCGGGCTTGGCGGTTGCAGTCGAGATGCCATTTTCAAGCGTGACGCCGAAGCGCGTGCCAGAGGGAACGAGGACGGTTTGGGCGCTGCTCGGAGGACGGGGGGCAGGGGCTGAACGCGGCGCAGATGCCGCGGGGGGACCGTCGTTTTGCGGCCCGTCGGGCGCCTGGGCTAAAACCGTGGCGGCGCAGATGGTGAGACCGCCCAATGCCGCGAAGGTGGTGCGTGCTGCCGTATGAAAATTCACACTGCCCTCCTTTGCCAGTTCGGATGCCCGGGCCGAGGTGAGGGATGCCTCACTTGATGATAGCTGAAGAACGGGCCAAGGACGAGGATGACCGCGCCGGAGGTTCGACGCATCTCATAGGCACGGTTAGGCTGGACGCGCGCGATGGAGGTAGGAGGTCGTCATGGCGAAACTGGCGTTGGTGTATGGAATGAGGCTGCTGCCGGTGGAAGACCTGGGTGAAGTGAAGGAAGCTACCGTTGTGCTGACGAACGGACGGACGGCACGTGTCGCAATGCATCTGATCGAAGGCAGCAAGGAAGAGATTGAGAAGACCTTCCGGGAATCCATTGACGCGTTTTTTGAGATGTATCCGGAGATTTAGGGACTTGGCATGGTTTCAGAAGGGCGATCGGCAATCAGGAAGCAAGAAGGTGACCAGGGGAAAGACGCTGGCAGGACAAGGACATCTCGTCGCTTGATCGCTCAGCGATTGCCGAAGTTTTCGGGGTCCACGCTGGGATCGCCGAGAT
This sequence comes from Candidatus Acidiferrum sp., assembly GCA_035262325.1. GTDB lineage: Bacteria > Acidobacteriota > Terriglobia > Acidiferrales > UBA7541 > Acidiferrum. The sequence continues at coordinate 21,207 of DATFTB010000258.1, read as the reverse complement.
TGTCGTTGATGAGCACGGTGGACTGGCCGGTGAGTTCGAAACGCTTGCGGCACTTGTAGCAGGCAACCAGATCGTCAAGGCGAACCATAAAGGAAGTGGCTTTCGCGAACTTGCGACGGTCCTCCTCGCTCGCGCCGCGCGGCAATTCCTTTTTCTTGCGGCAGACCTTCCAACGAACGGGCGCCTCGAATTCGCCACGGCAACTTGGACAGACCAGCTTGACCTTGCGTGTCTCTTCTCTTTCCGAATAGAAGGTTCGCTCGTCCATCTCACGCCTCGACGCTACCGCCCGCTTCAGTGATTGTAACAAATTCCAGCCCGAGGTCGCGCCATCGCGGGAGCCAGTATTCGATGGCGGCGAGGGTGCGAGAACGGTCTCCGTTGAGATGCTTGTAGTCGCCGTCGTGGAGGCAGAGTACGTCTCCGTGGGCGCGGCGTTCGGGCGGGTTGCCCGTTCGAAGATTTTGCTTGGCGTGATCGGCGATGGGCTGCATGCGGGCCGTAAGCCAGTCGACGGGTTTCACGCGCCAGTCGCCGGGAATCAGGGTCCACATCACGGCTTGCATCCGGTTACGCAAAACAATTTCGCCGAGCCAGGGGCTTCGGAGGCCAAAAGGAGGGCGGAACAGGCGCGGCTCCTCATGGATCGCATGAGAGATGGCTTCGCTGCAACGGAGCAGTTCCGAGCGGGTCTCTTCCGGTCCGCAGAAGAAAAGATTGGGATGCGTTTCGGTGTGATTTCCGATGGTGTGGCCGCGGGCGGCTGTTTCTTTCACGAGACCGGGACACTCGCGGACGAATTTGCCGACAACGAAAAAAGTGGCTTTGCATTTGTGGCGACCGAGAAGGTCGAGGAGCTTCCAGGTGATCGCGGGGTTGGGGCCGTCGTCGAAGGTGAGTGCGAACTTGCGAGGCGAGTCGGTCGCAAAAATACTGGGGCCAAACAGTTGCGACTTCGGATGTCTGGCGCCGTAGGCGGTGAGACCAGCGAAGCCGGCAGCGCCGACAGGAGCGGCCAGGAGCAGGGGATTCATGGCCTGGTATTTTGCCACGCGCGAGGGGGAAAGCGGCAAACGCACGGCGGTCAAAATAGAGAGGAATGTCTGACGCGGAGAGACCGAAGGGGCACAGTCGTGCGCGGGTGAAACGTAACGGATCGCTCGGCTGCACAACCGCAGGCAGACTCCGGATGACGGCGCCTTGGCCGATGGTTAACCGTGCAGGCGCCGAAAGGAGAAGGCGAGGAAGCTGCCGAGTAGGACGGAAGCTCCGAAGAACCAGCGCCACTCGGGAATGCCCACCAGGCCGATCACGATCAATCCGATGCAGATCACCAGGCCGATGGGATGGCCGGTCCAGAGGCCGGCACCCAACTTGCCAAAGGGGAGCACGTCCGAGGTCGGCCAGTCCTCGTTGGTGCGAGGGACCACCTGACCGTAGGGATGGCGGCGAAACCTAGCGTAGGATTTCATGGCCAGAACTCCTTTCGCTGAGCGATTCGTCCGAGAGCGGAGGACTTCCGCGGGCGGATTTGTAGTCCTCCCTCACCGGGCACGCTACCGGTTAGAACCCGCAGGAGCCTCGTTGGTTCCCGCGAAAGGCCGAAATTCGTCCACCCTCCCGTTCGAGGGCCAGCCCTTTGCGACTCAAGGCTGGCCGAAGTCAGCGCCTCTAACACCGACGGCAGACAGGACTACGGCACCCCCAAAAAGCCCTCGCGCCAAGGCGAGCGCTGCTAGGTCAGGAGGCCCTTTCGCGACTTGAGGTCGGCGAGGAGGCGCTCGACTTCTGCGTCGCGGTCGAGGCGGTTGAGCTTCTCGGCGACGTCGTCGTTGAGGAGTTCGACTTCGGCTGAGGCGGTGGCTTCGGTGTGCTGCACGCGGTCTCTCAGCCGGTCGAAGGAGGCACTTTTGGAATTGTCGCCGAGAGCGACCTGGGCCTTGGCAGCTTTGTCCAAAGCGATGCTGCGACGATGGCGCGCCAGCAGGACTTCGCGCTTGGACTTGGCTTCGTCGAGTTTGTGTTCGAGTTTGAAGAGCGCTGATTTCAAGGTGTCCACCTGGGATTTCTGGTCGTTGACCTGTTCCCGAAAACTTTGCGCCAGGCGCTGCCCGGTCTGGAAGCGGTCGAGGGCCGCGCGGGCGAGGTCGTCCTGGCCCTTGTCGACGGCGATCTCGGCTTTATGCATCCAGTCTTTGGCGAGGTCCTCCTGTTCGTGAAGTTTTTTCTCGAGCATGTGCTGATCGGCGATGGAAACCGCGACCTGGGTTTTCACCTGCAGGTACTGGTTTTCCATGTCGAGGATGACCTGTTTGATCATTTTTTCAGGGTCCTCGGCGCGATCCACCATGTCGTTCAGATTTGCGCGGATTAAAGTGCTGACGCGTTCCAAAAGTCCCATGGTATTTGCTCCTTTCCGAAAATGCTTACTAAACTCACAAGAACCAGTCGCGTTGTGCCTAACCCTGAAGAACGGTTCTTCGCTTGGCCGACTCCGCAAAGGAACGCGGGTTCGGCGAACGCCTGGAGCCCGGCCGGTCTCGAGACCGGCACCTCGAAGAGGCCCTCCCGAACAGGCACGGGCTCCCGGTCAAAGGAACGACAAGCAGCGGCACAGCGCTTCGTTGATCTGGGACCAGGCGAAGGTCATTAGCGTTAGTCCCGCGATGATTCCCAGTGCCCAGAAAACTGCGCGCTTTAACTGAAGTGTGACGGCCATGATCTCCTCCCCCAATTGGCCCTGAGAGGACCGCCGCAGAAGGCGGTCCCTGGCAACCTCAGGAAGCGCCGGAGCCGGGACAGCGGCGGCTCCGGCCGAACACGGTTTCACGATTTGGCAGCAGGTGGCTGCGACGGCGGCTTCGGCGCCTTGTCGCCGATGAGCCGGACCTTGCTGAGCAGATCGGAGATCTGCATGCCGCTGAGCGCTTCAAACAGTGCCGGAACTTGGGCGGCGATTTTCGTAACGTCACCGGTGAGCTTGTAGGCGCCGGCGGCGTCCCCGTTGCCGGTGGAGACAATGGTGACCTTGTCGACCTTGCTGAGCGGCTCGCTAAGCGCGCGAACTACGTCGGGGAGACCGCTGAAGAGCTTGTCGACGATTGCGGCCTGGTTGTACTCCTGGAAGGCCTCGGCCTTCACATTCATCGCGCGGGCTTCGGCGTCGCCCTTCTTGAAGATGATTTCGGCCTCGGCTTCGCCTTGAGCGCGGATCGCGGCGGCTTGCCCTTCGGCTTCGGTCATCAGGCGCTGACGCTCGGCGTTGGCAAGGGTCTCGATGCGCTGGCGCTCGATTTCGGCTTGCTTCAGGACGGTGGCGATGAGTTCACGTTCACGCCGGGCGATTTCGGCTTCTTGCACTTTGACTTGGGCCTCGCGCTCGACCTGCTGAATGCGCACTTGCTCGGCCATAACGGCCTGCTGCTGGCGATTGGTTTCGATTTCGTAGGCCTTGTCGGCCTGCGCCTGGGCTTTTTTGGTGGATTCGAGATAACTGGCCTTTTTGACGTCGAGGTCGCGCTCGGCCTCGGCCTGCTTGGCAAGTGAAGCGGTTTCGGCAGCGACGCGTTCCTGGTCGGCTTGCGCTTTGGCGATAGCCGCAGCACGGGTGGCCTCGGCGCGTTTGATGGCGATGTCGCGTTCGGCCTCGGCGGCGGCAACCTCAGCGTCGCGCTTGATGCGGGCGATGTCGGGCCGACCCATGTTGGTGATGTATTCGTTCTTGTCGCGAACTTCCTTGATGGTGAAGCTCACGACTTCAAGGCCCATCTTGCTCATGTCTTCGGCACAGGTGGAGCGCATGCGGCCGCCGACCATTTCCGGCTCCTTGACGATCTGCTCGACGGTGAGCTGGCCGATGATGCCGCGCAGGTGACCCTCCATCACCAGGCGGATAAGACCCTCACGCTGTTCCGGGCGCTTGGTGAGGAACTGTTCGGCCGCCGTGCGAATCGAAACGGGGTCGGACTTTACCTTCAGTTGTGCAACGGCCTCGACCGTGACCGCTACGCCCTGGTTGGTGTAGAGACTTTGCTGGGGCGCCACGTCGAACGACATCAATTCGAGGGAGAGCTCCTTGCACTGCTCCACCATCGGAAAGATGATCGTGCCCCCACCCTTGATGATGCGGGTGTCGCGGAAGCCGTAGACGATCAAGGCTTCGTGCGGACCCACCTTGCGATACATGCGCGCGATCATGGCGCTGATGGCCAGGACCGCGAGCACCGACAGCCCGGCGATAACCCAAACACTCGAGAGCTCGGTCATATGTTCCTCCCTATTTGCACGCTCGGAACTGATTGAAGCGTGCTTCAGTCCGTCAAACCCTTCTAGAGAAGGCGGGTCCCCGCAAAGACTCGCTGTTAGGACTTCGCGCCTGTGAACTCCTCCCACCTGCGGACGTAGGCGATTCCTTTTTCATATCGGCTGATGACGACTTCGGCGCCCTTTTCGATTGCGGCGCCGTCTTCACTGCGTGCACCGGCGCTCGAACGCGCGCCTTGTTGCTCGAAGATGATCTCGCCCGTGCCGCCTGGCTGGATCGAGATGCTCACGGTGCCGACGGTTCCTTCCTGGCGGTAATCCCATTCATTCATTTGCGCGTCGCTGTTTTTCACAAGACGGGCCATGAAACGAAACACCAGCCATCCGGCGACCAGCCCCGCAGCCACGGCGATGCTTAAGCAGGCCAAGGCCACGAGGCTTGAGTGCTTCGTGAGGATATAGCCCGTGCCGCCAAACCATGCGAGGAACGCCAGGACGCTCGAAGCGTTGAACCAGGAAATGTGGCCGCCGTGGCCGACCCGCGCCGCGCCTGCTCCACCGCCGTGATGGCCGCCGTGCACCGGCAAGTGCCCCTTGAAAGGCAAATGCAAATGAACGGCGCCGGCAAGGAAGGAGACGACGCACAGCGAGAAGCCAACTAGGAAGCAGAGGAGGTACACGTCAGACCATGACATACGACACCTCGCAGTGATCTCGGAGCTGAAGCTCCGACTCCTAAACCACCTTTGCCAATGGACGCCTAATTATGCGAAGAGTGCGGGGGCGGATGACCGGAACCGATCACCGCTCTAGGTTGCAGAACTTCGCCGAGCCGCTCGGCCAAACCGGGCGTGCGAAGAATCTCACCGAGAAGAAGAAGGGCGCCGCGCGAATCCTGCTCCTGCGCAATGGCGAGGAGCGCGCGCTTGAGTTCAGGGTCGGGGGCGAACTGGTCAGCTCCCGCGTACAGCCAGGAGTCTACCGTGGCATCGGTCATGCGAAGTTCGGATTGCAGTTCGCGCGAAAAGCCTTGCGGGTCGTCGACCAGAAAACCTGGATAAACACGGAAGAAGCGGGCGAGCAGTTCGCGCGAGGTATTGGTCAGATGCGGCCGGGCGCCATTTTCGATCTGCGAAAGGTAGGCCTGGCTGAGGCCGCGGCCGAGTTCCTGCTTCATGGCCTGGACTACTTCGGATTGCGTCATGGGGCGGCCGAGGCCGCGGAGCGAACCCTCGATGGCGCGTAAGGAGCGGAGTTTGTCGCCGAGAGTCATGTGCAGGAGGCCTTTCTGAATATTGCGATGTGCGAAATATACATAGCAATATGTAATTAGTCAAGCAAAATCGCATGGCGTAAACAAATGTAACATAATCAACGTACTACGCTTTGACTCGCGGGGTCGACAGGCGGTTTTTGAGATCCTTCAGGGCGGCTGCCTGAGGCAGGCGCAGACACCGCTGCCCAACCTGCCGAAGACGCGCCCGCGGAGAGAGCGAGCCGGATCGAGGCCAGGTCCAGTGCCGCCCGCTATTCGGGCTTGCGCAGAGCTTACAGGTCGATGCCGAGTTGCTGGCACTTTTTGTAGAGGTGGCTGCGCTCGAGGCCCAGAGCACGCGCAACGTTGGTCATGTGGAAATTGTGGCGGCGGATTTCGGCGAGCAGAACTTCACGCTCGAAGGCTTCGGTGCGTTGCTCGAGAGTTCCCTCGGCCGCACCGGGCTTGCCATCGCCCCAGCCGGGCAGGCCGATATCGCCGGACGGAAGGACAAGGCGCACATCCTCGGCGCTTACCGAGCCTTCGGACGCGAGCAGAACGAGGCGTTCGACGATGTTGCGCAGTTCGCGGAGGTTGCCGGGCCAGGAGTAGCGCCGCAGTTCGGCGATGGCTTCGTTCGAAAAGAGCTTTTCTTTCCAGCCGTTTTGCCCGGCGACCTGACGGGCGAAGTGGGCGACGAGGTCGGGAAAATCCTCAGGGCGCTCCCGCAGCGGCGGCAGGACCAGGGGAAAAACGTACACGCGGTGGAACAGATCGCGGCGAAACTCGTTTCTTTTGACGAGGTCTTCAAGGTTGCGGTGCGTGGCAACGAGCACTCGGACGTTGACCTTGATGGCCTTGTCTGCTCCGACGCGCTCGACTTCGCCTTCTTCGAGGACGCGGAGGAGCTTGGCCTGCATGGCGACGGGCATGTCGCCAATCTCATCGAGAAAGAGGCTGCCGCCTTCGGCCTGTTCGAACTTGCCGACGTGACGCGCGGCCGCGCCCGTGAACGCGCCTTTTTCGTGGCCGAAGAGCTCAGACTCGATGAGCTCGGCGGGGACGGCAGCGCAGTTGAGGGTCACGAAAGCGCTTTCGCGGCGGGCAGACTTTTCGTGGATGGCGCGCGCGACGAGTTCCTTTCCGGTGCCCGTCTCGCCGAGGATGCAGACGCGCGTTTCGCTCGCGGCGACTTTTTCGATTTGCGCCAGCAGTTTGGTGATGGCGGGACCGGAACCGACAAGTTCGTGTTTGCCGAGGCGATGGCGCAGTTCGCGGTTTTCGTCTTCGAGGCGAGAGAGTTTGAGGGCATTTTCGACCGCGAGCAGCAGCTTGTCGGTCGAGACGGGTTTTTCGAGGAAGTCCAAAGCCCCGAGACGAGTGGCTTTGACGGCCGTTTCGATGTTGGCCTGGCCAGAGATAAGAACGATGGGAGTCTCGACACCGAGTTTCTTGAGTTCCTCGAGAAGCTCGAGGCCGGTTTTGCCGGGCATGACGACGTCGGAAAGGATAAGGTCGAAATGATCGTTGCGGATCAATTCGGCGGCGCGGAGGGCATTGTCGCAAACGGTGGCATCGTGCCCGGCAAGGCGGAAGGCGCGAGACAGAGAGGCCAGGGTGTTGGCGTCGTCGTCGATCAGGAGAAGATGCGCCTTGCGAGGCACGATCAATCCGTGGCGGCGGCAGCGCGCTCGGACTCTGCCACACCGGAGGGCAAATCGGATTTCGGCCTCACCGTGGCACCCGGCTGGTGCTTTGGAAGATCAATGCGGAACGTTGCGCCACGGCCCTCCTCGCTGGTGACGGAAATCGTTCCGTGGTGATCGGCTACAACGGACTGGATAATCGCCAGGCCGAGACCGGTTCCCTGCTGCTTGGTCGTGTAATAAGGCGTGAAGAGGCGCGAGCATTCTTCCGGCGTCAAGCCCTTGCCAGTGTCGGAGATTTCGATCCGAACGGTGTCTTCGCCGTTGCTGCTACGGAGGGTAAGCATGCCGCCGGCGGGCATGGCATCGAGCGCATTCAGAACGAGATTCTGAAAGGCACGGTGGAGCAAATCGGGGTCCGCGTCAATCTCCGGAAGGGAGTCGGTGAGGAAATACTCGGTCGTGATGGGAGGCTTGCCCACGGCGGTGAATTGCGGTTCGAACAGGCGAACCGCGTTGCGCAGGGACTCGTTGACGTTGACCTGGGTTAGTTGCGGAGCGGGCATTTTCGAAAAGTCGCTGAAACGGCCGATGATGGTGTTGAGGTTGGCGAGTTCAGCTTTTAGTGTGGCGGTGGCCTCGTTGAAGACTTCCTGGAACTGCGCCTGAGCAAGCTGGCGCGCCCGCTGCAGGTTTTCGACCGTAATCTGCAACGGGAAGAGCGGGTTGCGAAGCTCGTGGGCCAGGCGGCGGGCGAGTTCGCGCCAGGCAGCCACCCGTTCGGTCTGCACCAGCTTTTCCTTTTGCGAAGCGAGCGTGCGGGTCATATCGTTAAAGGCGCTGGCGAGTTGACCGATTTCGTCCGTTCCTTTTGCGTCAATCTGCGTATCCCAGCGTCCGGAGGCAACGTCGCGCGCCCCATCGGCCAGTTCCTCGAGCGGGCGCGTAATGCGGCGCGAGACCCACCAGGTCAACAGCAAACCGATCAGGATAGCGGCGGTGGCGACAAGGCCGGCGGTCTTCAGGATCTGCCGCTTTAGGAGGACGAGTTCTTTACCCGGGCTGCCGAGCAACAGAACGCCGAGGAGTTCGTTATTGCGGCCGGTAAGGGGCATGGCATGGAAAGTTTCGGCCGTAGCTGGGTCGTTGGTCCATTCGATGGTCTTGACGACGGTCTCAGGCTGATTCTGCTTCTGAATCTGCTCGATGAGGGATTGGAACTGATCGGCCTGGGGAATGGCACCGTTCGAATCGGTGAGGGCGGTGGGGGTGAAGTTGGGCTCAAGATTGCGGTAGAGCAGCGCGCGCATGCCGGCGGGGAGGACAAGGGTCGCGAGGAAATTCTGGTCGAGCCGGAGGCCACCGATGACGTAGACATTTTTGTCGCCGACCGTCTGGTTGCGGACGGCGGTCAGCGAAAGGGCAACGCCGTCGGGCAGCTCCTCACGCCTGAGAAAGGCGCTCGTGCCTTCCCAGCTCTTGACGCCCGTGACCCAGTCGTTTTTGTAGCCGACGCGGGCCGGATACTGGGCGGAGGAAATGAGCGCGCCATCGGAATTCACAAACTCAACGAAATCGAGGCCATGGGTCTGTGCGGCGCCGTTCGCGTCGTGGAGATAAAGGGAGGCGTCGGCGTTGGGACGGGCCAGATCGAGCACCATGCGCACGGTTACATCCGCGTTGGTGATGTTTTCGACTTGCCGAACCACGACGTCGCCGCGTTGGGCGAATTCTTTCTTGAACTGGGAGACGAGAGCTTCGGTGCGCTGCGAATCCATTGCTTCGAAGGCATTTTGCGTGTAGTGCGTCACGCCGTAGGCCACCAGCGAAACGGAGGCCAGCACGGTAACAAGAAAAATCAGAAAAATCTTGTTGCGAAAACTCATGGACGAACTCCCGGTGCGCGATCCTTTGCAGAAGTCCCCGAGGATTCACCCGGGGCGCCTGAGGTTGTGCTTTCACCAGCTTCGAGCCAAACGTCGGCAAGGCGCCATTCGCCCCAAGGAGCGGGACTCCAATTGCGCACGGCTGGCCCGATGCCAACATAGTCGGGCAAAACGACGAGCGGGAGCAACTGGCGATGCTCGAGCAGGCGACGCTCCTCGGCGTATAGCCTTTCCGGGTCGACGTTCGAGGGAACGGCATTACCAGCCTCCGGCTCGAAGAGCTGGCTCACGAGCGCTTCGAGTTCGGCCCGCGCGGAGAGCGAATCGTAGTGCCAAGCAATCAGGTGAAGGCCAGCGGCAGCGGGATTGGGGTTCCCTGGGGTAGGCGGATTCGCTGCATGCTGCATAACCTGTACGGTGAGACTGGCCTGACGGGCGTTCACGGCGACGCGCTCGCCGAGCAATTTCATCAAATCTCCCGGGGCATCGACACGCAAACGCAGAGGTTCCGCGCTGCCCGCTTCGGTGGCTGGAAGCGAGACGCGGATTTCCCTGGCACGATTCAGGTTCATCGGACTCCCGAAAAGAAAAGCATACCCTGTTAGCCATTGTGGCAGAAGCGCGGAGGCGGGTTGTGCTTCCCTTTGAAGCAACACGTTGGCCATGGTGCCGCGGTCGAGAGCGAGTTCGAGGGCCTCACGCAGTCGGTCATCCGACGCGGCGTGCTGAGAATTGTCAAAGCGAAGGGCTAAAAGCGTTGCCGGTGCGGAACTCCAGACGCGAAGATCGTCCTGGCGGGCTTTGCGGACCAGATCGGGAGCAATCTCGACGAGATCGGCTCGGCCCACCTGCAAATCGAGAATCTGGCGCAGGCCGGGAGCGCCGAGTGTGACTTCCACGGCATCAAGGAAGGGGCGGCCGGCCCAGGCTTCTTCATTGGCGCGGAATTTCAGATGCGCGGGCTTCGGCGCGGCCGGGTTGGCTTCTGCGGGTTGAGCAGGAATGTTTTCGGCAAGATAAAAAGGACCAGTCCCGAGCAGGGTGCCGTCGGGATTCCTGCGGAAGACGAAACAGCGGCCGGAAGCAAGTTGCTCGAGCAGATCGGGAACCGGATGTGAGGCCCGGATGGTGAGACCGTTTTCGCCCGGGAGGACCTCTAGCGGCGGCGGCAAAAGGCGCTGCAGCGCGTTCGCGACGTCGGAAGGGGTCAGCGGAGAGCCGTTCGAAAACTTAACGCCGGGGCGAAGCTTGAACTGCCAAATCTTTCCTGCTGTGTCGTGAGACCACTCCGTGGCGAGGGCTGGTTGGAACCGGCCGTAATCGTCGAGGGTAACCAGACGGTCGTAGACGAGCGCGGCCAGCTTTTCGTCTTCGGCGGCTCGGATGGAGCCCGCTTTCCACTCGCGAGGATCGAGCGAGAAACTGCCCGCGTACAGTTCCACACGAAGCGTTCCGCCATACTTCGGGCGGTTCGCGCCGCCGACGGTCTGAGCCAAAAGCAATGCGCCCAAAAGAACTCTAATTACCGCAAGCAAGAGTGATCCTGTAGACCTCATAGTTCCCCGAATGCAGATTGCGCGTGACGACAAGCGCGCTGGCCGGATTCTGCTCCCCATTGACATTCAAGATCGGGCCGGGAAGTTCGCTGAGAATCGCGGCGCTACCCTCGCGCGTCAAGCCAACCGGCACGACCTGAAGCACTTCTGGTGCGGTCCAGTCACGGCCGTCGGAAACCAGTTTCCATCCGGCGGGATCGCAGGGTGGCGTCAGCACGGTGGCGCCCCGCCATACTGGTTTTGCGGAGCGGCATTTCACTTCCCCGGCAGAGGCCCAACCAAAACTGCAAATCTTGCTGGGAAGAAGCACGTCGACATTGGTTCCCTGGGCACTCAACTCGCCACGAGGGTCGCGGGAAGGGCGAGAATCGGCGACGACAATCGGAACGGATTGTTTCACGGTGCCAGCGGCGTCGAGCTCGAGGGCGGTCAACTCTGCGTTTCGATAGGCGAGAAGCGCGATGCCAGCTTCGGAGCCGTTCGATAAGGAGGACGCGTCCAGGACCCGCTCGGGACTTTCGAACACGAGTTGACGCTCGATCCGCAGCGGAGCGGCAGGCATGGCCGCGGGACCGATCGAGGCGCGAGGAACGGAGACGAGCCGGAGTTCGTCGTGGTCGGCGGAGCGGACAGTGGCGGCAAGAATCCATTGCGTGGGCGCTGCGGTAACCGCAATGCGCAATGGGGGAGCGGCGGGGTCTTCGGTGAGGATCAAATGGCGCGCTTCGAGCTCTTTTTTGAACGATTCTTGCCAAGCCTTTCCGGGGCTGGGAGCCAACCCTTCTCCGGCAGCAAATTCGAGGCGCAATGGGCCGTGAAGATTCGGGATGCTGACAACGCGCTCGGCCAACAGCTTGGTTGCGTCCGCAAGAGAGTTGGTGTCGGCGGCCACGGCACGTACCGCAATAGCGAGGAACACAGCAAAAACCAGAGCAGAGTTGTGGTATCTACGGAAGGAAGGAGCTTCGGATATGGGGAACACGGTGCTAACAGGATGATAACACGGCGGTGAGAAGCGACGCTGTAGAGCGATCACAACGGAGATTAGAATTCATCTCATAAATGCCTGAGCAAGATCAAAGACGATGCTAGATGGAGCATGCCCAAAAGAAAGTTGTCGGCTTGACGTTCTTAATGCACGACGACACATCGAACTCGGTCGACCTCTTTCGATTCTGAAGATGCGGAGCGATGAGTTCAATGCCGTAGAACCCAACTCTCCGTCGAGGCGATGCGAGTCGTAGCGTTATAGGCGACCAGGTTCAGCAGCGCGTCAGGAACAACCAGGTGTAACAGAGTGGCCATCGCTAGCGTTACTTCATGTGCTGTCGCGCTCTCCACGTAAACAGAACGGCAACCGTCATGATCTTTGTTCCCTTGCCGTGCTTCGTCTTTCCCTGCACCCGGTGGGTTATACTGGCCGTTGACCTCGGGGATCCTGGGCGCTGCGTTCAAGACGACGACTTAGCCAACGCTGATCCGCACCAGTGGTCCGGTGCTTGCTTATGTTCACGAGATTTCAGTTATGCAGCGCCACCGTCGGATTATCAATCGTTCTAACAATGGCCACAAAATCTGCTGCTGCGGTCGATCCCAATCAGCCCGCAAGCAGCTACATCCAAACCATCTTCACTGTGGAAGACGGACTAAGCTCCAACGTTGTGAATGCCATCGTTCAAACACGAAACGGATTCTTATGGATCGGCACGGACGCTGGGCTGAATCGATTCGACGGAAGACATTTCACGCCGATCTATTTTCGAGGCCCAAAATCAACGCCACAAGGCAACGTCAGCGCGCTGGCGGAGGGGCCAGAAGGCGATTTGTGGATTGGGACCAGCGCCGGCCTGGTCCGCATCCCACGGCTGGCGCTGGATCGATTCGACCGATCCTTATCGGTCTTCTATCATCCCGGCGCGGGCCTAAGCGATGAGATCACATGGCTTCGCTTTAGCCGCGACGGCGCTTTGTGGGTCGGTACCGAGGCAGGTCTCTACCGCTTTGCCGGCAATCGATTCGAGACCGTGATTGCCCTCGCTTCGATCAGCAAAATTGAAGAGAGCACGGATGGGCACCTGCTCGTCATTAGCAGCCAAGGATTTATCGAGCTAGACGGAACGCGCGTCGTGGAGCACCCGGGGTTGTCGGATCAATTAGGCATTCATCCGGATGCGTTGTTTCACGTCTTTCAGGACCGCAAGGGCGCGCTTTGGTTCTGCACCATTGCGGGTCTTGCGCGACGCGTAAACGGATCGATCGAAAGATTCCAGCCTTACGGACTCGGAGGACACAGTGTTCTCCGAGTGTACGAGGATCCTCAGGAGAATCTATGGGTGCAGGCGTCAACTGGGATCTTTCGAGTTTCCGGAAACAAGTTGGAGCCGTTGGTGCCAAGCATTCAGGTAAGGGCCATAAGCGCTGATCGGGAGGGCGATCTATGGCTCGGCACGAACGGCGAAGGACTCATGCGCTTCAAGGACCGTACGATCCGAATATTTACGAAGGCGGATGGGTTGCCAAGCAATATTCCCATGACCGTGCTTTCAAGACGCGATGGCAGCCTCTGGGTGGGCAATAACTGCGGTGGGCTTTCGGTGTTCAATGGCCAGCGCTTCAAGACTTACGATGAAAAGGACGGGTTGTCAAACTCGTGTGTGTGGGCATTGGCCGAAGGCAAGAGCGGCGAGCTCTGGGTAGGGACCTGGGGAGGTGGGCTTTTCCGTTTCGCGGATGGTCATTTTGTACAGTTCGGCTCGCGGCAAGGGCTGGCAAACGACGTCGTGCGGGCGATCACGATTGCGCGCGATGGTTCGTTGTGGATCGCAACAGAAGGCGGTCTCAGCCACATGGTCAAGGGGCAGTTCCATAACTACACGACAACCGACGGACTGTCGAGCAATCGTGTTCTCGGTGTTTACCAGGATGGCCACGGCGGCATATGGGTGGGAACGAGCCGTGGGGTCAATCGAATGACTGGTGACCGCTTTGCGCCCGTTTTGTCAGCGCATGAGATCTTCGATCCCCGTTATATGAGTCTCGGCGAAGACTCGTTTGGTGATCTTTATGCACTCTCCGCGCCAAAGGGGATTGACCGCATTGAAGGAAACCAACTGGTAGAGGTGAATCACGACCTCGATCTGCTCAGCATGGTAATTTCCCATAGAGGGGAGCTGTGGTTCACCGGAAGGAACGGCATCTTCCGGTTTTCCGCAGACGCCTTCAGACAAAACCAAGCCGACCCGGAGAACCCTCCCGATTACGCGTGGTTTGGCCGAACCGATGGCATGGCCTCGACGCAATGCAGCATCGGCACTCCCAACATGGCTGTAGCGGCCGACGGCAAGCTCTGGGTTTGTACCGTACAGGGCCTGACAATGCTCGACTTGCCGCACTTGCCCTTTGACAGTGCTAAGCCCGTTATTTTCGTTGAGGAGGTCACCGTTGGACGAGAAAGGCAACCCGCCGGCCCTGAACTTGTGTTGCCTCCCGGCACGCATCACGTCGAGCTTCGTTTTGATTCCATTTCTCTAGCATCGGCGGAAAAGATTCGCTTCCAGTATCGGATGGACGATGTAGATCCGCTCTGGCTGGAGGCCGACAATTCTCTCACCGCGAGGTACACCAACATTCCAGTCGGTACGCACGCCTTCCGGATTCGGGCCTGCAACAGCGATGGCGTGTGGGATCGCTCCGGTATCTCCTTCCCTGTATCACAGAAACCCTACTTCTACGAGACAGTCTGGTTCCGCGCGGTCGTCGCCATGGCGTTCGTTCTTGCTTTGACAGGGGTATACCGACTCCGGCTCCACCAGATACGCGCTCAAATGAACGCGCGGCTCGATGAGCGCGTGTTAGAGCGTACGCGCGTAGCCCGCGAACTGCATGACACACTCCTGCAAAGTTTTCAGGGACTTTTGCTCAGGTTTCAAGCGGTTTCGAACCTGTTGCCTGGGCGTCCGTTCGAAGCCAAACAAAGACTCGAGGATGCTGTCGATCGCGCCGCTCAAGCGGTTACCGAGGGGCGAGATGCCGTGCACGGATTGCGCGCGTCCGGGATCGAACGGAACGACCTTGCCGACGCGATTAAGACCCTCGGAGAAGAACTCGCTGCCGATCCAACCAATCAGAATCCGGCCGCTTTCTGTGTGGCAGTGGAGGGCAAGTCGCGGAATCTCCACTCGATGGTCCGGGACGAGGTTTACCGGATCGCCGGGGAAGGGATGCGCAACGCCTTCCGTCACGCAAATGCCAAGAGGATCGAGGTGGAAATCCGCTATGGCGACCGGCAGCTTTCCATGCGCGTACGCGATGATGGCAAGGGCATCGACAGGAAGTCGTTAAGTGGCGATGGACGCGAAGAGCACTTCGGTTTGCGCGGTATGCGGGAACGGGCCAAGCTTGTTGGCGGTCAGCTGACGGTGTGGAGCGAGGTGCACTCCGGTACGGAAGTGGAGCTGAGCATTCCCGCTGCCCGGGCATACATCGCATCTACCGAGGGCGGCCGTTCCTGGTTCGCTAGGAAGTTTTCCGGGAAAGATCTGTAGACGAATGTCTACCTGACATCAAGCCAACTGCTGATCTCGGTCAGCGACACAGACGTAGGCGCCCCGAAGTCCCGAGCCTGGCCCCGACACACAGGCCTGCGCTACAGCATCATTGATTCAGTGTGAGCGGTATTCCTTGTAGAGGTCGAGGCGGTTGAGGAGGCCGATCATGACTTGGGTGAAGGCCAGGTATTCGGAGAGGCTTTCGTCGGAAACATTGAAGAGCGATTTGCGCCTGGCTTCGCGCATCGTCTGGAAGTCTTCGGGCTTCAGCGTCGCGATGGCGCTGGCGATGAAGGATGTGCGGTCCGCGATGCCGTAGATGGGTTCGCTCTCGGCGACGATCCGGGAGAGTTCCTCCTCGGAAGGCTTTTTCTCGCGAACCTGCTGATCGAAGGCCTCGCCCTTTTTGGCCATCACCTCCTCGAATTCCTTGCGGGTGTGCGGGAGGCCCTCGATAACGCGGAGAACCTGTTCGCGGTTCCATTTCGGATGGGCAAAATCCTCGGGATTCGGAGCCTTGTATCGCATGATGGCTTGAATATCGTTGCGGCGGAAGTCCTCCTCAATTTTGGAGAGGCCAGTCCATTGGCTGAGAGCGCGAAAACTCTCTTCGGTCATCTGTTCCGCAAGAAGGTGAGCAGCGGCCGCGCGAACATAGGGTTCGGGGGCCTGTAATTGGTCGATCAACGCTTTGCTCGCGAAAGAAGGCTCCATGCTGCCATACAGAAAGAGCGCGGCGGTGTCGGAATCGAGGTCAAGAGCGTGTTCGGGAACGTGAACGACAGCGTCGGGATAGCGCAGGAACTTTGCCGCGAGTGCGTGGATGTCGACGCCGGATTGCCCGAGTTCGAGAGCCAGGGCCAGGTAGCTGCCAGGATCCGACTCCCGGAAATCGGCCTGGGCAATCGAATCGCGCACGAGAACGAGAGTCGCTGGGGAGTGATCGGTCTGGTAGAGCATCGAGGCGGCATCAAACTGGAAATTGTGGTCGCTCTTTTCCTGCTCGAGCATGGATCGAACGCAAGCCATCCCGGCTGGCCCGTCAGCCTGAACCTGCTTCCAGAAGGCGTTGATCTCTTTGCCCTTTTCTTCCATCTGGGTTTCGTTGAGCTGCGCCAACTGGAATCCGTAAGCCTTGGCTTTTTGTGAGCGGAGGGCTTCGCAAGGCGATGATTTTTCTCCGGCGCTCTGAGCGGATGAATACCTCGCGTAGGTTGTGGTGCTGACCACGAATATAAGAAGGATTCCCCGGGTAATTCGCTGCAATCGTCACCTCACTGAGCCGTTGGAATGCTAACACTGTTGCCGATTAAAGATAGATGCCGGGCGGCGTGGTCAGTGCCGCCCGGCCGGTCAGGAGAGGGTTGTTTTTTGTCGTTTAGTGGAACTTTTGGGCCGCCAGCTCAATCGAGATTGCGCCGGGTAATGATCTCGGCCCGTTCGGGCACCCAGATCATCTGGCGAAAGGAGCCCGCTGTCGGCAGGAGCCAGCGGAAACGGCGAACCGTTATGCGGTAGGTGCTGCGGCCGTCGAGCGAATGGTAGCTGTAGACCATCCTGGTGGCGCGGGCGCTTTCTGCCTCGAGCGGAAGCGAGGCGAGGGCGATTTCAGAGCCGGACGGTTCAAGAGAGAGGCGACGGATTGCCGCGGAGGCGACGGACTGCGGATCGCGGCACCATTCGTCGCGCCCGGAATTTACCCAGCGCTGAACGGCCTCGATGCGTTCGCGGTCGATCGGAAACCTACTGACCTTGCGATGTTCGTTGCTTTGGGCCGCCGCGATATTCATGGTTGCGCCGAGAGTCCAGAGAAGCAGACTGAAGGTGATGCGCAACATCGCGGGCAGGATCGTGCGACCGTGGAGAACGGCGCGCCGCTCTGGGCGGCCGCTAGAAAAGCCGAGTTGAGTTGAAGTGTTCATGACAAAGCTCCTCATTAAGACAATTTGGGCTTGACGGATTACGGCCAAGCCCCGGCGCGCAACGGTGGGGCGCGGAGCAACCGGCCCGGGGCGAAGTACGGCTCGCCTCCAAGGGCGGGCCCTTGAAAAGCTGCACTTCCCTCGAGGTGTTTCGCCGGCTTGGCGGCGCGGGACGCGACACGCGGTCCGAAGAGGCCCTTGGCGGAAAGTGTCAAGCGCGGCGGTGCTTGATTTTCCTCGCATGGCTCTTCTCCTTTCGCGAAGCGAAGCGCGCCGCCCTCGGGGTGGGCCGGCGCTCGTGGGAAGCGGCCCTTGCTCTAGCCGCCTCCCCGAATTCGGGGTTACGGCCGTTTTTGGGGCTTGCGCTGCGACGTTGCCGTGGCAACCGGTGCAGGTTCGTCCGCGGCGTCGGGCGTGTCGAGAGACGCGGAACCGCCGTTGTTACTCAGGTTGTTCTGGAAGGCGGAGCGCATAACGTCGGCAGCGAAAAAGTTTTTGCCGTCCATCGGAACCATCATGATTTGCAGCTTGTCGGAAAGGCGTTCGGCAATGATCTTCTGGATGAGCATGGGATTCTGCTTGAGGACGCTGGCTTCGTACTTCATGCGTTCGGAATCGGCGGCGGCGGTCACGCGGATGCGGTTGGCTTCGGCATCGGCGAGGTTGCGTTGGCGCTCAACCTCGGCTTTGCTGTCGATGATTTTGGCTTGAGCCGCGGCTTCGGCATTCTGCAAGGTGGCTTCCTTGCGTGCTTCGGCTTCGAGTTTGCTTTGCTCGATCTGCTTCTGCTTCAGGGGCAAGGTGTATTGCATGGCGTCCGCTTCCGCCTTGGCCTGCAGGACGCGGACCTGAGCTTGCGCTTCGGCCCGCTTGACATCGCGCGCTTTCTGCGCCTCGGCTTCGAGTTCGGCGATGCGGACTTCCTTCTGTTTGATTTCCTGCTCGGTGCCGAGACGGTCGTTCTCCTGTTCCTTAAGGAGGAGGCCTTCGAGGCCCTTGGCGTATTCAGCCGGGAGTTGGATGTCGCGCAGGAGGACTTCGCGAACGACGATGCCGTCGCTTGCGAGGCGGGTCTTGATCGCCTCGGCTGCGTGCGTGCGTAGCTCCTCGCGCTTTACGGCGAATATTTCCCTGGTTTCGTAGTTGGGCGCGAGTTGGCGGTAGATGGAGGAGACCACGGGAGCTACGACCTGATCGCCGACCGGTTGAGGCAGATTCTGGTGAATGGAGCCGAGGCGGGTCGGATCAAGGCGGTAGCGGACGCTGACGGCAAGGCCAATGTTCAGGCCTTCGCGCGCCTGGACGCTCAGGACTTCGCCGGTGGTTTTGGGCCCGGAAGCGGCAGAGGTTGTGTAGACTTGCTCGCGAGTGTCGTAGAGGACGATGGTATCAATAAAGGGAGTCTGAAAGTGCGCGCCCGGATACAACGTAGCGGGGTGCACGCCGGAAATCTGGCTTACCCGAATGCCCGCGTAGCCGTCCGGAACTACGGAGATGCTGAGTGCGAGGAGCGCCGGCAGGATTCCCGCCAAAGCGAGAGCCCCTGCCAGCTTCGAACGGACCGGTCGGAAAGGGCGGTCGGGTTTGAGCGTTATTCCTTCCGCCCCTCCCTGGCCGCTGGATTGTTCAAGCAGCCAGCGGAGTCTTGCCGCGACGTAGACGTCGTACGCGACGATGATTCCCGCGCTGCCGAACAGGCCGAGACCGAGAATCATCAGGAAAAATTTTAGAGCGAGCATGGTGTTGTCCTTTCTCTCCTACTTCTTGGAACGGCAGACATCCGGGAACTTTCCGGAAGGGCATGCCGGAACCAGAAAATTCACCTGCTCGCACTAGCGAGCCCTCTCATAAGCCTGGGCTACCAGCCTCGCGCCTTGACCAAGTCCGGGTTTCGGGGCGCGCCGATCGGCGGTTGCCGGTTGCATGAGGGCCACCAGGGCGCGTAAAAGGAGGCCTTCGAGCGCCAGGGCCATAAACAGCGCCACCAGGGTGGTAATCACCAAACCTGCGAATCCAAGCATCGTGTCCATCTGTGTTCTCCTTTGTGGTCCGGGAAACGGCCTTCAGCGTTCACTTCCTGGCTCGTCTGCGGACGGGAAGCGCACTGCGTTCCTTGCCGCCTGGGTGTGCGTGCTCGAAGAGCCCGGCGCGGGGCCGAAAATCTGCGCGACTTCATCGGTGCGTTCCGCGATTACCGAGACGCGGTCTCCGACTTTCAAGCGCACAAACAGTTCCTCGACCTCGCGATTGCGCAAGCGAATGCAGCCGTGGGAGGCGTTGTAGCCAATGGAATCGGGGCTGTTGGTGCCGTGGATGCCGAAGCCCTTGATGTCCAGGCCCATCCAGCGCGTGCCGAGTGGGTTGCCCGCGCCGGGTTCGATGACCACGCCGGGGCTGTAGTAGGTTGGATTCTCGAGGCGCTCGGTGATCTGGAACTCGCCGCTGGGGCTGGGGCTAGCCGGCGCGCCGACGGCGACGTCGTAGATTTTCACGACCCGGTTTTCTTCCATCAGGGCAAGTTTGCGATCAGGGATGCTGACGACGACGCGACGCGCGGAGTGCGGCTTCGATACCGCGGCGGGTTTTGGGGAGTTCTGCGCGTAAACGGCCGTGGCCGAAAGCGTCAGGGCCAGACCGATGAGTGCGGCTTGCAGCATCTTGTTGCTGGCGCGCTTCCGGTTTGCCGTCGCGACTCGTCGTTGCATGGTGTGCGCTCCTTTCGCTTCACGCCGAGGGAGTTGGCACCTGGGCGGCCAATCGCAGGAGATTGCAAATGCGCGAGTTAGCCCGCGCGGCTTGAAGCGGAGCCGTGGGGCGTCGGACACGGCGTGTTCGGCAAGACGCGCCGCCGTGACCAGGACGTGGCGAGCCGCGAGCCGGCTCGGCGACCCGCCGATCCCAGGCAAAAAACCGCGCGTTCCGGCCGGAGATGATGGCCGCGGCGGGAGAAGGTTTGGTGCGGCGGGGGTTCAGCGGTAGTCTAGAGCGGAATAGGCTTAACGAGGTCTTCCATGCCCGAAGTGCAGGGAATCCGAATCGGCCGGATTTTTGGCATCCCTATCTACCTGGACCTGAGCTGGATCCTGATTTTTGGGCTGATCACGCTCTCGCTCGCGATGCAATTTACGCAAGAGCACCCGCAGTGGACAACGGCGGAGCACTGGACCCTCGGGATCCTGACGAGCACTTTGTTTTTCGCCTCGGTGGTGTTTCACGAGCTGGCTCACAGTGTGGTTGCGCAGCGCTACAAGATCAAAGTTCTATCGATCACGCTCTTTATTTTCGGCGGACTGGCGCGGATCGCGCGCGAGCCGACAGAAGCGATTCAGGAATTCAACATTGCGATCGCGGGGCCGGTGGCGAGCGCGTTTCTTGCGGGATTGTTTTACCTGCTGACCCGGATTTTTCCTTACAGCCAGATGTTCGGCGCCCTTTCGACGCACTTGTACGAAACCAATTTTCTGCTGGCGGCGTTTAACCTGCTCCCCGGATTCCCGCTCGATGGGGGGCGTCTCTTTCGAGCCATGGTGTGGGGAGCAACGAAAGACTATGCGCGTGCCACGCGGGTCGCGGGCGCGAGTGGCAAGATCATCGCATACGGCTTGATTATCTTTGGGGTGTGGTCGGCGCTCAATGGGAAGTGGGGAGGAATCTGGCTGGGCTTCATCGGCTGGTTCCTGCTGAATGCGGCGCAGGCAAGCGTGGCGCAGGTGACCATCCGAGAGACGCTCAGCGGGCTGTGCGCCGCGGACGTGATGAGCCGCGACGTACCGACCGTTCCAGGAAACATGAGCCTCGAGGAGTACAGCAACGAGGTCCTCAGAACGGGTCGACGCATTCATATCGTGACGATGGACGACCGCTTGGTAGGCCTGATGAATGTGGCGGCCCTCAACCGGGTGCCCCGCGCTGAGTGGCACATCAATTCCGTGCAGTCTGCGATGGTGCCGCGCGAAAACATTCTGTGGGCATCGCCCGAAGAGCCGCTGCAGCGGCTGCTCGAACGGTTGATGGCGGCGGATGTGAATCAGATGCCGGTAGTGAGTCACGGCGAGGAGGGCACGGCCAGCATCATCGGTATGGTGACGCGCGACGCGATTCTGCGGGTGATACAGACGCGCAGCGAATTGAG
>DATFTB010000257.1:0-7141 GCA_035262325.1 Candidatus Acidiferrum sp. | reverse complement strand
GCCGCGGGCGTCGCGCTCTTCCGCACCTCCTCGGTCACCTCCTTTTCCATGCGTGTCTTCACGGAGATATCGACCGTGGTCACAACCACGCGCGGCCAGTGGGCGTGCAGCACGGCGTGCGAGGCTTCTGGATCCATCCAGAAGTTAAATTCGTGCGTGGGCGAAAGCGCGAACTCCGGATCATCCGTCTGCGGATTGATGCTGCCGGCCATCAAGATCAACTCTTTGCTCAACTCCGCGAACTGCGGATCGAGAGCAATGGCCATCGCCAGGTCGGTCATCGGGCCAGCCGCATAAATCGTCACTTCATGCGGATACTTCCGCACCACGCGCACCAGAAAGTGTGCCGCATCTTCTGTAGAGGCCTTGATCGTCGGCTTTCCCTCCGGCATTGGCGGAATTTCATAGGGTCCGTGCACCGCGTAACCGCGCGCAAAATTCCATGCGCCCTTGTACACCAGCTTGCCGTGCAGCGTTTCCCACTTCGCGATGTATTCGTTGCTGTTGACCAGCGGAAACACGGCGCCAGGCACAACGGGAATGTCCGCGCGGCCGATGATTTCCATCAGCCGCAGCGTGTGCTGTACTTCTTCGTCGCGCCATGCATCTCCGGTCAGCACCGTAATGCCGAGCACGTCAGTGTCGGGCGAATTCACCAGCGCTAGAATCGACTGCATGTCGGTTCCGCCCGGCCCGGCAGCATCCTGATCGATGATCACTTTGCGTTTGCCCTGTGCTTCGAGCGCAAATGCACATGCGGCGAACAGCGCCGCCAAAAAAACCGCCCGACTAAACCAGTTCATACAAATGTTCCTCTCCTCCTCAGGCACCCGGAAACTCAATACATGATTGTCTGCGTCAGATGGTGCGGCGACGTTGTTTTGTGAAAATGCGTCCAGAAACGGGCGTCGATCTGCGGAATAAGCACCTGCCGATTCGGCGGCCGGAGTTTATTCACCTCTTCGCACAGCAGTGCCGTTGCGTAAATGCAATGCGCTCGTATCTCGATTTCCCACCGCGAATCGCGCGGAATCAGCTGGCGAGACTGGATCGCCCGCTCGAGCTTGTCCGAGTAGCGCGTGATGCCGTGAAGCCGCAGCGCCAGCGGAACGATGTAATCCGCGAACGCCGTCATTTTCTCCGAGTCGTCCAGCCGGAACTTCCCGACGGGATGAAGTGTCGCGTACAACATCCACACGCCAAGCTGCGCAAGCTTGTAAAACCTAATCTCGCGGTCGTCGAGAATGCTCACATCATTGAACCGCGGAAATTCCTTCACCATTCGCTCGATCAGCCCGTTGCCGTTGTCGTACAGGCGCGGCGAGCAGGACTGCACGAATTTGTGGAACCGCCCTGCGTAGTTTTCCGCAAGCACGCCGCCGACCTCGTGCAGCACTCGAAGCTTTTCGTCCAGCATGGGCATGGGTATGTTGCCCGTGAATATGCTGTCCAGCTCGGCGTGCGTGATCTTTCGGAGATAATCGCCATTGAGAATCGGAACGCCCCGGTCGATCGCGCGCCCGAGACAGGCGAACTCCGCCTCTGCGTCCGACCAGTGCTTGCCACCGTAGTCGACCTGAAACACTTCGTGACGGGCGAAGTCGGTGAACGCAGTATCAATTGAGTCGGCAACAAGAATGAAGTCGATGATTTCGTTGGCGTCTCCTCGGCCCACGGTGAAGGGCAGGGCGAATTCCGGGACCGGCAATTCTTCAAATGCCATCCACGACGCGACTTCGATAACCTTCTCGTAGTCTGTCGAAACATCGCGCGAAGATTCGATCGCGTATCGCACGCTGTCTAACACGGGACTTCCCCTAAGTTTTGGCCAGTTCATTTGAGAGATAAAAGCGTCCAGCGCCAGAACGCCCGGAAACCGCTAACCGCTCAAGACATCCGTGCGAATAT
This sequence comes from Candidatus Acidiferrum sp., assembly GCA_035262325.1. Taxonomy (GTDB): domain Bacteria; phylum Acidobacteriota; class Terriglobia; order Acidiferrales; family UBA7541; genus Acidiferrum. Next base: position 5,233 of record DATFTB010000257.1, on the reverse strand, counting down.
AATCAGACTCAGTCCCGCCAAAAAACACACAAACATCGCGGCAAGCAACTTGGACGTTCCCTCGGGTGCGGAGCGGAATTCCTTCCAGATAAACACGCCCCACAGCGCGGCAACCATGGTCGCACCCTGGCCAAGTCCGTAGGAAATGGCGAATCCCGCGTGTCCTGAAGCAATCATATTGAACGACATTCCGATGCCCCAGATGATTCCGCCAAGAACTCCAGTGAGATGCGTGCGCACGCCGCCTTTGAAGTAATCGCTGAAGCTGACCGGCGAGCCCACGAAGGGCTTCTTCATGATGAAGGTGTTGAACACAAAATTGCTCAGAAAAATGCCCACGGAGAACACGAACACCGCCGCATACGGTCCCAGCTTTCCCGGCTCGGGTTGCGTGAAGTCTGGATACATCGAGGCCGCGACGAAGCGGTAGAAAAATCCCATCAGGATGCCGCACGCCACCGACAGCACGAGCCCTTTTGTGCTGACTCCCGCAGCCGTCCCTGGAATCTTGCGATACGCAACCGCATCCAGAATGATGGCCAGGACAACTAGCGCCACGCCCGCGAACAGGAACGTGGCATTGCCGACGGGATGCTCGGCGTAATTCACCAGGACGCCAAGAACGAGCGCAAGGCCAATGCCCACGGGAAACGCAACCGACATTCCGGCGATATCGATCGCCGCAACAAGCAGAATGTTTGCGAGATTGAAAATCGCTCCGCCGAGCAGCGCCGAGTGAATGCTGGAATGAGAAACCTGCTCGAAATCCGCCAAGAACGGCCGTCCAGCGGTGCCTTGGCTGCCCAACGTGAGGCCCAGTACCAGGGTCAAAAGCAAAACACCGATCGTGTAATCCCAATAGAAAAGCTCAAACCTCCAGCCTTTGCGCGCTAGTTTCTGCGTGTTCGCCCAGGAACCCCAGCAGAACATCGTAATTACGCAGAAGACCACGGCCCACGGATAACTTTGCAGAACGAACATTTCCGCTCCTCACGATTTGGCGGCGACTCCCGCAATCACCAATTCAATCACCCTGGGGTGGCGCATTGCGCCACCCGAAGGATCTCAACCGAGAGTCTGTGCGTGGCTTCATCTTCGCGGCAAGCTCACGGTTGAGAAACAAACCATTTCACCCCTTTCCCCGGCGGCGCGTCCATTCCGCTTCGAATTCATCGCGCTTCGGGAAGGACTTCTGCGTCCCGACGCGCATGGTGGAAAGGGCGGCATAAAGATTCGCGCGCGCGAGCGCATCCCTTTCTGGCAAACCCTCGGCGAGAAACACTGCGAAGCTGCCGATGAACGCATCGCCGGCGCCAGTCGTGTCCTTGGGAGAAACGGGGGAGGGCGGCATGAGCTCTGCGCCATCCGCGGTCGCAAGCAACGAACCACGGCTGCCGAGCGTGATCACAACCTTGCGGAAGCCCTTCGCGAGCAGCGCCGAAGCGCAGCGCCTCGCTTCTTCGATCGAATGTACCGGGACACCCGCGATGATTTCCGCTTCGGTTTCGTTCGGGATGAAATATTCGGCCGCGGATAAGGCGGCCAAGTCGGCTGGTTGCGCGGGCGCGGGATTCACGATGCAGCGGATTTTGTGTTGGTGAGCGAGCCGAACCGCATAATAGACCGTTTCGAGCGGAATCTCGAATTGCAGGACAATCGTGTCTACCGTACGAAGATCAGCCGCCGCGGCATCCACGTCGGCGGGTTTGAGGGTATCGTTCGCACCCTTTACAACAATGATCCGGTTCTGGCCGCTGGGATCGACAAAAATGGGCGCAACCCCGCTTGAAACGCCATCGACGATGCGCACATGAGACGCGTCGATGCCGAGTGAGGCGAAATTCTTGACGGTCGCCTCGCCAAAGAGATCGTTGCCGACTTTGGCGACCATCACCACATCCGCACCGCAGAGTCGCGCAGCCACCGCCTGATTCGCGCCCTTCCCGCCAAAGCCGAGATCAAAGCTGGTGCCAAAGATGGTCTCCCCAGGTCGCGGAAAGCTGTCGCTGAAGGTTGTGAGATCGGTGTTTGCGCTGCCGATGACCGCGATGCGGGGTAACTTGGCCATGCATTCTCCCGAGAGAGGTTCACGCGGGAAAATATACTAGTCTAGGAAATTCAGCAAGCCGATCGGACCAAGAATGGCAAGCGAGGCTAAGTCCACCGCCTATTCTTGGACAAAGCGCTGAACTGGCAGTCTGCGCTAACAGGCCGCGCTGCGTTGACGGCAGTTTCTATGGGATGTTAGGCTCGCAGATTCGTTCGAAACGCATGCGCGCCGTTGACCTCATCCGAAAAAAACGCGATTCCGGGGAGCATTCCCGAGAAGAAATCGATTTCCTCATTTCTGGATACACCGAGGGTGACATTCCCGACTATCAGATGGCGGCATGGCTCATGGCCGTGTGGATTCGTGGGCTGAGTCCCGCGGAATCAGCCGCGCTGACCGAGTGCATGTTGTACTCGGGCGAAGTCGTCGACCACTCGGACGTGCCGGTCAAGAAGGTGGACAAGCACTCTACCGGCGGAGTTGGCGACAACACCTCCTTGATCCTGGCACCGATTGTCGCGGCGGGCGGCTTGGCCGTGCCGATGATCAGCGGGCGCGGCCTCGGCCATACGGGCGGGACGCTCGACAAGCTCGAGGCGATTCCTGGATTCACGACCGGACTTTCGCTTGCCGATTTCCGGCGTGTGCTGCGGGAGTGCGGTATGAGCTTGATCGGGCAGACGGCGGAGATCGCTCCGGCAGACAAGAAAATCTATGCGCTGCGTGATGCCACTTCGACCGTGGAGAATATCGGGCTGATCTGCGCATCGATCATGAGCAAAAAGCTGGCTGAAGGAATCGATGCGCTGGTCCTCGACGTGAAAACCGGCTCAGGGGCGTTCATGGAGCGCGAAGAAGACGCGATGAAGCTGGCCGAAGTGATGGTTGATACCGCGCGGCGCATGGGCAAAAAGGCGGTCGCGCTGCTGACCGACATGAGCCAACCGCTCGGGCGAATGGCCGGGCACTCCAATGAAGTGATCGAAGCGGTTGATGTATTGCGCGGCAAAGGGCCGCAGGATCTGCGCGAGCTGAGCATCGAGCTCTCCGCCTGGATGTTTTTTCTGGGTGAACGCACGCGGTCAGTTGAGGAAGGCAGGCGGCTCGCCGAAGACATGGTGGCATCGGGGAGGGCATTGGAGAAACTGCGCAGTTGCATCCGGCTGCAGGGCGGGGATGCCCGTGTGGTCGATGATGTTTCGCGGCTGCCGATGGCAAAGAATCGCGTCGATGTCGCCAGCGCTAAGGCGGGTTTCGTTGTCACCACGCATTGCCGCGAATTCGGCGTTGCCCTGGCCATGCTCGAGGGCGGCCGCGGCAAGAAGGAAGACCGCATCGATCACGGCGTGGGACTGGAATTCCACAGGCGCGTTGGCGACCGGGTCGAAGCAGGCGAAAAACTGGCGACAATCCAATACAATTCCGACAAGCGGCTGGCGGAGGCCAAAAAGCTGATCGAATCAAGTTTCGTAATTGGAGACACGGCTCCGCCCGTGCCGCCACTGATTCGCAGGATCATCGGAGCGTAGCCCGGTTGCTTGTTGCTCGCGGACCGTCGTTTGCGGAGAAAGGGAGCCTGGATGGGCAGATTTGCGGGGTTGCTGGGCATGGCGGTTTTGCTTGGGCTCGCGTATCTCTTCTCTACGGCGCGCAAAGCCATTCAACTGAAAACCGTGTTGTGGGGCCTCGGGCTGCAGCTGGCTTTCGGCGTCTTCGTGCTGAAGTTCGGGTTGGGACGAAGAATCTTTCAATTCCTCGGCGACATCGTCAACAAACTCCTCAGTTTCGCGTTCGCGGGTTCGGAGTTTGTCTTTGGCGGGCTGGGCTTGAAGAGCTCCTCGTTCGGGTTCATTTTTGCTTTCCAGGTGCTCCCGACCATTATCTTCATCGCGGCGGTCTTCGCGTTCCTTTATCACGTTGGAGTGATGCAGGTGTTCATTCGCGCGTTCGCCTGGGTCATGACGCGCGTGATGGGAGCGAGCGGTGCGGAATCGCTCGATATTGCCGCGAGCATTTTTATGGGACAGACCGAGGCGCCGCTGACGATTCGCCCTTTTCTGAACAGGCTGACAAAATCGGAACTGATGTGCGTGATGACTTGCGGCATGGCGCACGTGTCGGGCGGTATCATGGCGGCCTACATCGCAGCGGGCATCGAAGCGAAACATCTGCTGACCGCCGTAATCATGACGGCGCCAGGTACGCTGCTGATGGCCAAGATGCTGGTCCCCGAAACCGAAGAACCGCTCACGGCGGGACAAGTGCACATGCCGGAAATGGAAAAAGAGGCGAATTTTCTCGGCGCCATCTCACGGGGAACTTCCGACGGGTTGCAACTCGCGATCAACGTCGGGGCCATGCTGATTTCGTTTATCGCGCTGCTCGCCCTGGTGGATTATCTGATCGGAGGAGCGCACGGGTGGCTTCTCGCGCATAGTTTTCGGTGGTTCCCTGAGAGCTTGGAGCAATTTTTTGGCTGGATTTTCGCGCCAATCGCATGGCTGATCGGAATCCCCTGGAAAGACGCGCCGATGATCGGGAATCTGCTGGGTACGCGCATGACGATTAATGAAGTGGTGGCCTTCACGAAGCTTGGACAACTGAAAGGCGCACTCGACCCGCGGTCGTTTACGGTTGCCACCTTTGCATTATGTGGATTCGCGAATTTCAGCTCGATCGGCATTCAGATTGGCGGTATTGGCGCGCTGGCACCGGAGCAACGCGGGCAACTGGCCAGGTTCGGTATCCGCGCCATGCTTGCGGGAACGATGGCGAACCTCATGTCTGCCTGCATCGTGGGAATCCTTTCATGAGTGCGGCAAAGCCGCACAAGGCGGCCGGGCCAGGACCTGAGTTCGTTCGTGCCGAGACGGCGGCGAAGTTCATTCAGAAGAAGACAAGGTTGCGGCCAAAAATCGCCCTCGTCTTGGGCTCGGGTCTCGGGGCGTTTGCCGATGAGTTCGCGCAGGCCACCAGGATTCCCTACTCAAAGATTCCTCATTACCCGCGCTCGACGGCCATTGGGCACGCGGGCCAACTCGTGATTGGAACCGTGGAAGGGGTGGAAGTGGCCGGAATGCAAGGACGAGTGCATTTGTATGAAGGCTATTCTGCCAAGGAACTCGCATTTCCCATTCGCGTCTTTGCGCGAATGGGCGTTAAGGCCATAATTCTGACGAACGC
>DATFTB010000256.1:0-16693 GCA_035262325.1 Candidatus Acidiferrum sp. | reverse complement strand
CCCCCAACCTCTCCGCATTCTTCCTTGACTTCCCCGCGTTTCTCTTTCATTATGCGCGCATTCAGCCCCGGAAGCCCCGCAATGCGTTCGTCGTGCCTCCTGAAATCCCGCCCGAGCACCGTCAGTGTCATGATCAGGCGGCTGAATCCGCACGGGGCGAAAGGACCTTTCGAAAATGAATAGCACCGGTAAATCTGCTCTTCTCGCGCTCGTAGCCGCACTGCTTCTCTTCGCGGGGAATCTCTCCCTGCGTGCGGCTCCGAAACCTCAAGCCGATTCCTCTCAGGACCAGACGGACACCACCGCGTCGAAGTCCAAGAAGAAAAAGACGACGGACGAGTCATCGGCCAAGGACTCTTCCACTTCCTCGAAGTCCTCCTCGAAGAAGAAGTCGACTGCTTCCACGGACCAGGCCACTGCGGATAGCTCTTCCGCGAAGAAGTCCTCCAAGTCCCAGAAGTCCGATACGGCCGACTCCACGGCCTCGGCTGACACTTCCTCCGCCAAGAAATCCTCCAAATCCAAGAAGGCGGACACGGCCGATTCGGGCACCGCTGCCGCCGATGCCGGCACCTCGAAGAAGACGTCCAAATCCGCCAAGTCAGCGACGGACGACTCTTCGGCTAGTACAAGCGACTCGTCTACCGCCGCCAAATCCACCAAGTCCAAAAAATCACCGCCTGCATCCGCTTCAAGCGCACCGGCGGCTTCCACACCCCCAGCGGCTACCGCGGCCCCCGCTTCTGCCCCGGCGGCGACCCCCGCGCCTGCTCCCACGAAGGCCGCCACGCAGCAGACCCCGCCGGCCAACAGCAACGGCATGGTCTGGGTCAACACCGATTCCGGCGTCTATCACAAGCCCGGTAGCCGCTACTACGGAAAGACGAAGCAGGGCAAATACATGTCCGAAGCCGAGGCCATCAAGGCTGGCTATCGCGCTTCCGAGAAGAACTAGGACGCCGCGGGTGTTGTGACTTTGTACCTGGCCCAAAGGAGAAAAGAAAAATGAAGAGAAACATGAGCCGCATGCTGCTTCTCGCGCTGGTCCTGTTCCTCGGAATCGGCGTCGCTGTCTGGCAGCCCAGCTCCACCACGGCGCAGACGAAACCGGCTGCAACCGCCTCCGCCGCCCAGCTTGTGGACATCAACTCCGCGACCAAGGACCAGCTCGACGCTCTCCCTGGCATCGGCGAAAAGTATGCCCAGAAAATCATCGACGGCCGCCCTTACGCCAAGAAAACTGACCTGGTCAAGAAAAAGGTCGTTCCCCAAGCCACCTACGACAAGATCAAGGACCTCATCATCGCGAAGCAGAAGTAACCGGTACGATGTTCTAGACGCGGGCAGGGTCATCCCGAGCGAAGCGCGGGATCTGTTTGTTGTTCGATACCTGGAGCGTTCCGTTTCCGCCCGGCCGCTCCCGGAGTTCTCTCAAAGGAGGATTTATGGGACTACTCGATGAAGTTCTCGCCATGGCGGGAGGTACGCAACACGCCAGCGCGCTCAACGCCATACTTAGTCTAATCAACAGCCCCCAGGTGGGCGGTCTCGCTGGTCTGCAGAGTATGTTTCAGCAGGGTGGCCTCGGACACATCATGAGTTCTTGGATCGGCAATGGTCCGAATCTACCCGTCTCCGGGAATCAGCTGCAGAATGTGCTGCATGGCGGCGCTCTGCAGCAGGCAGCTCAGCAGGCTGGGATGGACAGCTCGCAATTCACCAATACAATGAGCACGCTGCTCCCGCATTTGGTGGATAAGGTTTCGCCGAACGGCCAACTACCCGACGCCAGCGCTTTGCAACAGATGCTTAAAGGTCTCGCCGCGGGCGCATAGCTCGCTGGGAGCCCGGAGACCCTCGCTCTTTCGGCGCAGCCCGACAGGCGTTGTCATCCGGAACCCGCGTCTGGTGCGGGCGAAGGATGGACCTTGCTGGTTGTGTCTCACAAGCCGTCGTCGGCCACTCCCTGCGGGCGCGACCCGCGTTGCGATTCCTAGCGCACGATCACTTCGCCCTTTCCTACCATCTGTTCGTTCAGCCACAGCCGGTACTTGTAACTTCCCGGCTTCGTCCCCGCCACCGCAGGACCGCTCAACAGCCTCATCCCCACTGGCGCTTGAAAAATGTTGGAAGAAAATGGACAGCGGTTGCTGTCAAATTCCACGCGTAAATTCCCGGCATCGGAAATCCAACTCACCTGGTCGCCGGGGTCAAGCACCACCACTTGGGGGATCAATCCAACCAGTACAGGGCGCTCCGCCATTCGTTCACCTTCGCAACGCTCTTTCGCACCATAGCATATCCTCCCTATAATCGTCTCTTATGACAACCTCTTCATCTATATCGCTTGACCGCTAGCGAAACTCCCGTACAATTAATCTCTGTGGTTCGCTGCGCTGAGCACGCTCGGCTCTTGCGCGCAGCTACCTAATTTTCGCGCAGGAGCGAATCGGCATGGCGTCAGTGGCGCGGCCTTTGACTATCCCCCTGCCCAATGGGGCGCGGTTGCAGGTCATCTCTTCGATTCCCTTTATCCTTATTCACATCGCGGCTCTAGGCGTCTTCCTCGTGCCCTTCAAGTGGCCCTACCTGCTCGCTTGCTTCCTCCTGTATGAAGTGCGCATGTTCTTCGTGACCGCCGGCTATCACCGCTATTTCTCACACCGCTCCTTCAAGACCAGCCGCTGGTTTCAGTTCATCATCGCCTGGATGGCCATGTCCTCTTCGCAAAAGGGTGTTCTCTGGTGGGCCGCGCATCATCGACACCACCACCGCTACTCCGATCAAGAGCTGGATCTGCACTCGCCCACGCTCTTCGGTTTCTGGTGGTCTCACGTCGGCTGGATTCTCTCCGACAAGTACAACGAAACGCGCTTCGGCTACATCGGCGACTTCGCAAAATTCCCCGAACTCCGCTGGCTCAACAAATACTATCTCGTCCCGCCGGCCGTCCTCGCGGTCGCGCTCGGGCTCATGGGCGGCTGGGGACTCCTGAGTTGGGGCTTTTTCCTCAGCACCGTCCTCCTATGGCACGGCACGTTCACCATCAATTCGCTCTCGCACATTTTCGGCAAACGCCGCTTTCCGACTACCGACACTAGCAAGAACAACTGGCTTCTCGCGCTCGTCACTCTCGGCGAAGGTTGGCACAACAACCACCACTACTACATGGCATCTGCGCGCCAGGGTTTCTACTGGTGGGAAATCGACATCACCTACTACACCCTGAAGGTCCTCTCGTGGCTCCGCATTGTTCGCGAACTCCGCCGCGTCCCCGAACGCATCCTCGCCGAAGGCCAGGCCCTCGACGCCGCTTCCGCTTAAACCGTGGCATCTTGTAACGGTAGACCGTCGGCGGCGGGCGCCGTCTTCGTTGCGTTGGCTAGACTTCCTCTGCTGTGATCCCGTCGCGAAGGGAACCCCACGAGGTCCGATGGAATCACCCAGCCCGAAGGAAAGGCCTGCCTAGCGGTCCGCCGCCGTCTCCCCACGCTCGAGCAGCGCCTGCAGCCATCCCAACATCCGTGGCCAGCCCTTGTACCCCTGTGCCACCTGCGGACGGGCCGCGAACCCGCGATGCCGGATCCGCACCAGCGTGCCTTCCTTCGTCGGCTTCAACTCCCATCTCACGCTCGTTTTGAAATCGCCCGTCCAACTCGCCATCCAGGTGTACTCGAGCAGGCCGGGTCTGTCGATCTCCACATACTCGCCGCTCGCTTCGAACCGATTGCCGTCAGGACCCACGCCCTCGCTTTTCCATTTCCCACCCCTGCGCAACTCGCTCTCGTATTTCGTGCATTGGTACACGCCTTTTTGTCCCCACCACTGGACCACTTGCACAGGATCGACCAGCGCCTGAAACACACGCTCGGCGGGCGCAGCGATGTGAATTTCGCTCTCAATGGCATCCGCATCGGAAACACCTTTCGCTCCGGCCGCGGCGCCGCCCCTCTCCACAAAGCGCCGCAACTGATCGACCAGTCCTCCCCAGCCTTTGCCGTAGTCAAGCCGCGCCACCTGTTCCTTTGCCAGCCCGCTATGCGTCACCTTCACCCGCGTTCCACCCGCGACAGGCGTCAACTCCCATCGCACCAGCGTCCGAAGCTTTTTGTCCTCGTGCCAGTTCGCAATCCACGTGTAGGCGAGCTGTCGCGGCGGGTCGTACTCCAACACTTCTCCTTCGCAATGAAATTTTGTCACCCCGTTTACGTTGATGGTGCCTTCCTTTGAGTCATAGCGCCACCGGCCGCCCACCCTACGCTCCATCTCGAACCCCTCGATCGCGCACTGTTCGCTGGTCCACCACTGCATCACCTGTTTCCCATCGATGAGCGCCTCAAACACGCGCTCCGGCGGTGCCGCCACCTCGATCTCGCTCACCACCGCATCTGCGTCAGGACTGATCCGCGACGTTGCCATTTTTCTCCTCCAATCCACTCTTTTCTTTTTTTCTCGAGTGCGCACTCTGTTTCTCGTGCTCGGTCTCCACAAAGGCCTTCAGACGGGAAAGGTTGCTTTGCCAGAAATTCCGGTACTCGTTCAGCCAGGCGTCGACACCCCTCAGCGGCTCGGCGTTCAACCGGTACAGCCGGTGTCTCCCTTCGCGGCGCTCCTCCACCAGGCGGGCTCTCCGCAGCAGCCGCAGGTGCTTCGAAATCGCCGGACGCGAAACCGGAAACTGCCGCGCGATCTGTCCTGCGGGCAGCGCTCCCTGCCGCAAAAGGTCCAGCACGGCGCGGCGCGTCGGATCGGCCAGCGCTTGGAAGGCTGCTGCTGTCGAGCTCCTCGAATATGTAGCCATACGGTTACGCATAATACGTAACTGTAAGGTTTCGCATTTCAGTTGTCAAGCCCTCTTCTCCGTCCGCGCTTGCTAAGGTTTGGGGTTCTTATCTGCTAGATCTTGCCTTCATTCATGCCGCAGCGCCGTCATTGGATCCACCCGCGTCGCTCTCCGCGCCGGAATGTACGTCGCCAACATCGCCACCGCAAAAATCACCGCCGGCACAAAGAGGTACAACCGCGGTTCCTGAAGATGCAGGTCGAAGAACGAGGCCTCGAAGATTCTCGGCAAAGGCAGCGCCGGCACAAGTCCGATCGCCGCCCCAATCGCCGTCATCTTCAATGCGTCCCCCAAAATAATGCGCAGCACGTCACCTCGTGCGGCCCCCAGCGCCATACGAATCCCGATTTCGCGTGTACGCTGCCTCACCGAATACGCAATGAGCGCATAAATCCCGATGGCGGCCAGGATCAGGGCGAGGGCGGCGAAAATTCCCAGCATCATCGCGACGAGTTTGTCCCCGCGCTTTTGTTTGTCGATCACAGCCGGCATGCTCATCACGCGATCGAGTGGAAGTTCTTCATCCACCTGCCCGACCGCGCTGCGCAGATCCGGCGCCAGGCTGCTCGGCTCGCGCGTTGTGCGAACCAATAGAAGGAACGAGGGCAATGGTCGCTGCAGCATCGGCTCGTAAACCTCCGGATCGAACCGGCTCGCCTCCGAGTACGTCCTCACGTCGCCGACAACGCCGACGATCTCGCTCCACTCCCCCGTCCCGCCGCTTACTTCTAACCGGATGTGCCTCCCGAGCGCTTCCTGATCGCGCAGATGCCGACGCACGAATTCCTGGCTGACCACCACCACTTTCGGTGCCGTGGCGTCATCCCCCTCGGTGAACGCGCGTCCCTTCAGCACGGGAATCCCGGCGGTTCGGAAATAGTCGACGCTTACAACGCTGTCGAGCGTGCTCAACGGCTGGCTGGATGGCCGCTCGACCTGACCCTGAATAGTGAAGCTGACGCTGTCTGGGCCGGTGGCGGGCAGGTCCGAGGTTGCAGCGGCTTGTTCAACGCCCGGAACGCTTTCGATGTGCGGCATCACTTCCCGCACAAACCGGATTTGCCGCGGCGCGTCCTTGTATCGCGCGTTGTCCAGGGTTACGCTGGCGGTAAGAAGATGGTCTGCTCGGAAGCCAAGCGTCTGGTGCTCGAGCAGGTAGATCCCACGAATCAGCAGCCCCGTTCCTATCAGCAGGAACAGCGCCAGCGCAATCTCAGCGGTGACAAGGATCGTCCGCAGCCGGCTCTGCGACTGACCCGCCGACGCGGTGCGGCTTTCGTCCTTCAGATTCGTATTCACGTCGGTTCGCGAAGCTTTGAGCGCAGGCGCGAGGCCGCACAATACCGCCGACAGCACCGACACGCCCAACGCGAACAGCACCACGTTCCGGTCAAGCCCCATCGGCACCGCGCTCACTTCTTCGTTGAACGTCATGCCTGCCCGCACAAGATTGACACCCCAAACCGCGAGCAGCAGACCCGCGGCGCCTCCCAACAGCGCAATCACCAGGCCTTCCGTCAGCAATTGCCGCACGATTCGCAGGCGGCTCGCGCCCAGCGACATCCGCAGCGCCAGCTCTTTCTGCCGGCCCGCGGCCCGCGTCAACAGCAATCCCGCCACGTTGCCGCAAGCAATCAGCAGAACGAATCCCACGGTCGTCATGACGATCGCCAACCCTGTGCGAATTGCGAAGTTGTAGGTCAGGAAGTCCGGTAAAGTGCGTAGCGAGACTCCCCAGCCTTTCTCGCTCTCGGGAAAGTTCTCCTCCGCTCTGCGTCCCAGCTCCTTCAGTTCGGCGCGTGCTTCCTCAACCGTTGCTCCGGGTTTCAGTCGCCCGAATAACCGCAGCGAACGGTCTTTGCGCGCCGCTGCCATTTCATCCTCTGCGCTCAGTGTCAGCGGAGTCCACAGGTCGCGCGTGAAACCGAGCAGCCGGAAGCGCGACGACATGACCCCAACCACCGTGTAATTCTCCCGGTTCAAGCGCACCGTTCGCCCTACAATTCCCGGATCCGAGCCGAAACTCCGCACCCAGAGTCCGTGGCTCAAAAGCACCACGTGGTCTCGCCCAGGCTGATCTTCTCCCTCCGAAAACGTTCGCCCGAACTCCGGCGATACACCGAGCAGGCTGAAATAATTGGCCGACACGGCGGCGGAACGCAGCGCGGCGGGTTGACCCTCGACCGTCAGATTGACCGTCCGGTTTTCGTCCGCCGCCGCCATTTCCGAAAATACGTGGTTTGCTTCTCGCCACGCTAGGTAGTTCGGCGCCGAAACAGGATACGCATCAGGTTGGAACACCGGCGCCGGGTTTACCGACGACACTACCACCAGCCGTTCGGAGTCGTCGACCGGCGGCCGCCGCATCAGGTATGCGCTCACCAGGCTGAACATCGTCGCGTTGATGGCAATCCCCAAAGCCAGCGTCAGCACCGCAACCGCCGTAAAGCCCGGCGACTTGCGCAGTGTCCGGAAGGCGTGCCGCAAGTCCTGCCCTACACCTTCCACGAAGTTTACCCCGCGCGCATCGCGGCACTCCTCTTTGGCCCGCTCCACGCCGCCAAACTCGATCTGCGCCTGCCGCCTGGCCTCCTCGCTCCCTGCACCGTTGCGTATTAGATCCTCGGCGCGCGCCTCAACATGGAACCGCAGCTCGGCCTCCATCTCGCGCTCAATGCGCGAACGCCGCAGCGTCGCCCAGAACCACGCCCTAACGCGTCTCCACAACCTCATCCTTCCTCCCGCTCGCTCCACAACTCGCTCAGAACCACTCCGCTCACATTCCGGCGAGGGTTCGTGGCACGGCCGCGACATAAAGCGTCCTGCCATTGACAGGGCACTCGCGACCCTGGCTGAAGCCCTGGGTGCCGAGGGCCGTGAAGACTCGCTTGCTCCGGTCCTTCCATCCTTCGCCAAACACCCTTACTCGTACCTCAGCGCCGCCATCGGATCCACTCGCGTCGCCCTCCGCGCCGGCAACACCGCCGCCAGCGCGGACACCGCCAAAATCACGCCGCAAACTAAACCAAGCGTCCCCAGGTCGGTCGGCGTCACTTCGAACAGCAGCGTCTCGAGCACTCGGCTCAACGCCAGCGAAGCCGCCAGCCCGATGGCCAGGGCAAGAATCGCCAGCGTGAGCGCCTCACGCAGCACCAGGCGAGCGATATCTCGCGCACGCGCCCCCATCGCTAGGCGAATGCCGATTTCATTGGTACGCTCGCTCACGGTGTACGACACGACGCCGTACACACCAATCACCGCCAGCGCCACGGCCAGCCCTGCAAACACCAGCAACAGCACGGCTTGAAATCGCGGGCTCGAAACCGAGTCCGAAAACACCGACCGCATCGTTCTTATGTCAGACACCGCCTGTTCCGGATCAACGCGATGCACGGCGTCTTCCGCACCAAGCGCGATCTGCCGCGGGTCCCCTTTGGCGCGCACCACCAGCGACGCGAAGTACATGGGCGCTTGTGAGTTCGCTAAAAAGATCGTGTCCGTCGGCGGCGTTTGCAGTTCACCCTGCCGCGCGTCGGCCACCACGCCCACAATTTCCACCGGCTTTTCAAACGTCCAGCACACCTGCAGTTGCTTCCCCAGCACGTCTTGTCCGGGGAAGTAGTGTTCTACAAAGGCGTGGTTGACGATCGCAACAGGTTGCGCATTGAAATTGTCGCGCTCCTCGAAATCGCGCCCCTTCATCATCGGAATTCCCATCGCCTCGAAATAGCCCGGGCTGACGATTAGGAATTCGGAAACGGGTGATTGCGCCGTTGGTGAAGGCCCTCCGGCCGGTTCAAAGCACGAACCTGAAGTTTTCTCCGTCAACGGCAGGAAGTGAATTGACGCTGCGGCGCGCACACCCGGAACGTTGCGAACCTCGGACAGAATATGCTCGATATACTGCGACCGCTTGAGATTGTCTTCGTACTTCGAAGGGGCCAGCGAGATCTGCATCGTCACCACGTGCTCCGGGTCAAATCCCGGATCCACCGCCACCAGCCGCGCGAAGCTCCGAAGCATCAGGCCTGCGCCCACGGAAAGCAGCAACGCCAGCGCCACTTCCGCCACCACAAAACATCGCCGCAAAATTTGATGGCCGCCCACGCCACCCTGAAGCAGTCCTTGCTTCAGCGCATTCTGCAGATCGGTCCGCGACAACCGCACCGCGGGTACCACCCCAAACAGCGCGGCCGTAAGCAGGGAAGCGGTGAAAGTAAACAACAGCACGCGCGCATCGATCGCGATCGGTTCGCCGCGCGGCAGCGGTGCACTCTGCGGAATCAGCGTGAGCAGGCTGCGCAATCCTATTGCTGCAAAAATCAGTCCCGCCGCCATTCCTGCGAACGACAGCAGCAGGCTCTCGATCAGCAACTGCCGCACGATCCGCCCGCGCCCGGCGCCGAGCGCCGAGCGAACCGCCATTTCGCGCATCCGTCCGGCGCCCCGCATCAACAAGAGGTTCGCCACATTCGCGCACGCGATCAAAAGCAGAAAACCCACCGAAGCGAGCAGCACCCACAGCGGACGGCGCACGTCCTTGGTCGCGTCCTCGAGCATCGGTTCGACTTCCGCGCTCCACCCCTCGTCGAAGTCCGGGCGTGCTTTGGCGTTAATCTCTGCCGCCCGCCGCATGTCCTGCCGCGACTGCTCGAGCGTCACAGCGGGCTTCATCCGCGCCACCACCGAAAGATACCGGCCGTCCTCCCAGTCCTTCGTGCGTGCCAACGGCAGCGGCGTCCACAGTTCCGCTTTCGTCTTCGGAAAGGAAAAGCCTCGCGGCATCACCCCGACCACGGCATACGGCAGCCCTTCCAAGTTCACCTGTTTCCCGACGATCCCGGTGTCCAAGCCAAACTGTCGTTGCCACAATTCATAACTGAGCACCACGACCCGGTCGTGGCCCGCAACGCCCTCGCCCGCCGAAAAAGCTCGCCCGAGCACGGGTCGAACGCCGAGAATCGAAAAAAATTCCGGCGAAACCCGCACGCCCGGCACGGCGATCGGCTGGCCATGCGCAACCAGGTTCGTCATCCCTCCCGCTAGCGCCGCCATGGCCTCAAACGAGTTCGTGTCGTCGCGCCAGTCGAGAAAGTTCCGGGGGTTCACAACATTTCTGAAGTACCCCCGGTTCGGCTGGCATTCCCACAACCGCACTAGCCGCGTAGGCTCCGGGAAGGGAAGCGGTCGCAAAAGCATCGCATCGACAACACTGAATATGGCCGTGTTTGCCCCGATCCCCAGTGCTAGCGTCACGACCGCGATCGCGGCAAAACCCGGCGACTTGCCGAGCAAGCGCAAACCGTAGCGCAAATCCTGCAGCAAGCCTTCGACGAAGTTCACTCCGCGCGCGTCGCGGCACTCCTCCTTGGTTCTTTCAAAGCCCCCAAACTCCATCTGCGCCTGCCGCCTTGCCCCGGCTCGCTCCGTTCCGCTGCGCACCAGATCCTCTACTCGCGCTTCAAGATGGAACCGGAGCTCCGATTCCATCTGGCTTTCCATGTGCGAGCGGTTCAGGAGCGCGCTCAACCACGCGCGTATGCGTTTCCAAGTCCTCATACTTCCTCGGGCCTCGCGCGCAAAATCCCTTCAATCACTTCCGCCATGCGATTCCATTTGTCAGCCTCGGTCTGCAGCCTGCGCTTTCCCGCCACGGTTAGGTGGTAATACTTCGCTTTGCGCTTGTTGTCCGATTCGCCCCATTCGCTCCCGATCCAGCCCTGATCCTCCAGCCGGTACAGAGCCGGATAAAGGGAGCCTTGCTGAATTTCCAGCCGGTCCTTCGAGATTTGCTGGATGCGCAGCAGGATTCCGTACCCGTGCAGCGGCCCGAGCGAGATGGCCTTCAAGATCAACATGTCGAGCGTTCCTTGCAGAAGTTCCAGTTGCTTGTCCACAGGGTGTCCTCTCCTAGATAGGCTAGGAATATAGCCCTACTCCCCTAGACTGTCAAGGAGAAGCGCCCGCCGGCGCTAAAACGGCCATTGCAGGTCACGAGCGTGCTCTCAACGCGCTTGCCGAAACACGCCAGGCGGCTCTCGCTTCGGGCGGCGATCCGTCATCCCGAACAAAGTGAGCGATCCTTATCTTCGCCTTCGAGTGGCTGCCCTTGCGCTTTGCCCGAGCTTCAAAGGACTTGCCGTGACCAAGGAAAGTGGCGGGCGCTTTGTCCCGCGGTTCCGGAAAAGACTCCCGAATCTCTCGGGTCGGCCCGTATTTCGGACAGTGTGTGCTTTTTTTCTTGCCGTGAGACAAATTCATCTGGTTGAGAACAATTTACACGCACTAGTACGACCGTCGATCTGGCCCTTAGCGCCAAACACACGATAAACTACGCTCTAATAGCCTTAGCGCGGCATTCGCTGTTGGCAGCTGAATTGCTGAACCACCCCTGAACCTTTTTTTTCGGGCTCCTTGAGGCTTTTTGCGCCGCCGTTTTTTCTCCCGCCCCGCAGCGATCAGCCTGAGATTTTTTGTTTGTGAATCAGCAACGCTTTGGAAATTTGCAGAGAGGAACGTGTGATCTCTCCAATGCAATCGCAAAACTGCACTTTGACGGAAGGCGAAGCCTTGAAACTAGCCCGCCAAGGAGATTCGGCTGCGTTTGAGCGCCTCTATCGTCTGCACTCTCAGCGGGTCTATTCCCTGTGTCTGCGCATGGTTCGTAATCCTTCTCTCGCCGAGGATCTGACCCAGGAAACCTTCCTCGCCGTGTTTCGAGGTCTACGCGATTTCCACGGACACTCTACATTTTCTACGTGGCTGTATCGCGTAGCTCGCAACACGGTCCTGATGTGCTTCCGCAAAAGGCGCCTCAACGAAGTTTCCCTGGATGAAGTCGCGGAAGCTCGAAAGGAAGACGGCCGGCCCCCGGTGGAGCCGGGAACCCCCGATCAACACGTCGAAGGACTGCCCGATCGCCTCCTGCTGCAGGCCGCCGTCGGTCGATTGTCCGAAGGCTTCCGCTCAGCCTTGGTGCTGCATGATGTTCACGGCTACGAGCACCGTGAAATCGCGTCAATCCTCGGATGGGCCACGGGAACCTCGAAGTCTCAACTCCACAAGGCCCGCCTTCGCGTCCGCGAATCGATTCATCGCTATGAGCGCGGTCGCGTCGGCAGCTCCCAGCGCCGCAACGCGAAAGTCGCGCGCCGCCTGGAAGCTTCGACGCACTACCCTCTCCCCGCTGACTGATCCTGCGGTCCTTCGTCAAATCAAGAGGGCCAGTTTTCAAACCGGCCCTCCGGTCTTCTTGCCGAGCGATTGCGACAGGCAACGCAAGTCACGCGCCCGCGCCTTTTGCCGTCGGCAATGACTTTACTTCGATCTTGCGCGGAAGGGCGGCAGCGGAAAAGGGCGCGGCGATCTCCAACACGCCGTTGCGATATTCGGCCGTGAGCTTGTCCTTGTCGACGCCTTCAGGGAGTTCGATCAGCCTCTGGAAGGCACCGTAGGTAATCTCTCGGTGCAGATAGTCCGATTCTTTGGTCTCGCGCGAACTGGAGCGCTCACCACTGATGCTCAGCGTATTGCCGAGGACCTGGATATTTACATCTTTCGGATCCACGCCCGGAAGCATGACCTGACACTGGAATTTCTTGCCGTCTTTGTCGATAGACGTCTCGATTGCCGGAACAAATCCTTCCGTCAGGGTTTGTTCTTCTTGGGGTGAACGCAGATTGAAAAACCGGTTGAACATGTGGTCGAAATCTCGGCGGAAATCAGCTAATTCGTGGAAGAGGGCATTGCGGGGAACTAAGGTTCGCATAAGCTTCTCCTGAGGAGTGGATTGGCCGGCTAAGTGGGGCTTCGAGGGGCTGGGAATTGAGGCAACACGAGCCAGCCGGAGGCTTTTTCTTAACAGATCTATAGCTGAAGTCAAGCGCGCCTTGCTCTTGTGGACAGGAAAAAAGCTGCTTCCGAAAAGCAAAGCCTCGCTAGATCCTCTTTCGTCTTTGTGGGAGCGGCCTTGCTGTTCGCTGGTCTAGCGGCAGCAGTGGAAAAAATCGGCGCGCGGGCCGTTCTAATGCCCTGGGGCGAGTGCTTCGGCGTCGGTCTGTGGCAAACGGATACCGTACAGGTTCACCCTCGGATTGTGTCCCCAAGGTTCCTTGTAGTACCAAAGCTCGACGCTTTCAAGCGTGCGACGTTCGCCCGGAAGGTCGATGGCGTAGTCTTTTCCTCCGGGTGAAATCCGCTGGCTGACGCTGAGCTCCTGAGAGGTGCCATTGCCGAAGTGCATGACGACCCGGTCAAGAAACATGGCCTCGCCGCTGACTCGCAATTGAATCGTGCGAAACAGGCGGTCGCGGCGAACGATCTGGATCCGGCCGTGATCGTGACCGGCGTCGACCTGTGTGTAGCCCAAAAAATCCCAAAACTGCCCGCGGCCGAATAAAGAGGTGGCCAAGGCGAGCACCAAAACGACAGCGACAAGAGGGCTCGAAAAGGGGCGCATGGTTTGTCCTAGTACTTTACGCTAGCTTAGCGGTGTTTCCTGGCCCTGACAAATCCGCGTAAGCCCAAGCTTGCGCAACTAATTAACGATGATCCCGCTGCTGCCGTTGCGCGTATACAAGTTGGCCGAGGGTACTGGAACTAACTCGGTTGCACACTGCCGTCGCACGAGCCGCGGGTCCTGCAATTTAGAACGTTGCGTTGTGCCCCTCATGCTGTCAAAATCACCAGCGGACGCGACCGTCCCGTGTTTCCGCCTTCAGGGTGAGTTTGCCTGGGGGCGTAGAGAATGTGCGGGAGGTGGCTTTATGAGCGTTCAAAGAATCAAGACCTTTTGCCTCGTTGTTCTCGTCTCGCTTTCACTCCACCCCGTTGCCTGGGCGCAAAACGCAACAGGAAGACTGAAGATGTCGGTGACTCCCAAACAGGCCTACACGTTTGTCGACGGCAAGGCCATTGGTCCCGGCAATCGCACCATAAGGGTCGACGTCGGAACGCACCACGTGGTTGTCGCCAACTATGGCTACAAATTTGTCGAGCAAGATGTCTCGATCGATTCGGATCAGACCGTACCGATGAACATAAAGCTCGAACCGGTTGGGGAACGCGTGCCGGGCCCGCGGGGGCGCATCCAGATTGAAGCGGGGTGGGGCGCGCCAACAGACGCCGCCGTTCTTCTGAACGGCAAGAAGCCGCTGTATTTTGTCGGGCACGTGGACGAGTTCGATAACGACTTTTTCGTTTGGCGCCAGGAATTGATCGTGCCACCAGGAACGCACCAAGTGACGGTCACGCGGTTTGGCAAGGAACTGTGGTCCGGCCCGGTCACGGTCGCGGAAGACCAGCGCGTGATTGTTTATATCAAGAATGGAAGAGAAAAGACCAGGAACTGGGCGCGTGGCTCGGAGTGCAGAAAGAGTTGCATCCCCGGCGACCTGGCTGAAAACGCCCAACGCTTTAGGTCCGGCATTGCCAGCGCCACCGTGGTTGTAGCGCCTGTCAGCGCGTCGGTCTCTGCCAATCCGTCGAAGATCGATTGCAACCAAAATACGCAGCTAGCCTGGGTTTCGAAAGAAACGGTCGAAGCCGACATGAGCGGCATGAGCCCCGTTCCCACGTCCGGCGAAAAAACCGTTTCGCCTCGGCAAACCACGACGTATCAGCTTACGGCTTCAGGACCGGGCGGTGTCGCAACGCCGAGTACGACCGTCGAGGTCAACCCTGTCGTCGAATCGTCGCTCAGCGCTTCGCCGATGGAGGTTTCCTACCGCCGCATCGGCGACAAGATCCTGAAACAGGAAAGCACTACGCTCAGCTGGTCGTCGTCCAACTCCGACGCAGTTTCGCTCGACCCGGGTGGCTCCGTTGATCCGAGTGGCACCAAGTCCATCACCCTCAACCCAACGCAAACCGGCAATGGACCGGTCGATGAAGAGTTCAAATACACCTTGAAGGCGACGAATGTGTGCGGTGGCTCGGACACCAAGACGGTAGCGGTACGCCTGAAGGGTTCGGTCGAGCCCATTCCAACCGTGCTGCTCCAGAGCGTTTTCTTCCCGACTGCTTATCCCACCAAGAACGAGCCGACGTTCGGACTGGTTCGCAGTCAGCAGGAAATCCTGAGCAACCTTGCCGCCGGATTCAAGCAGTACCTCGAATATGACCCTGACGCGAAGCTCGAGCTCGGCGGATTCGCGGACGAGCGCGGCACGGATAAGTTCAACGACGCTTTGTCTGAATTCCGGGTTCAAACGGTTAAGGATTTCCTGGTGTCGCAGGGAATCGCAGCCGACAAGATCGATACCTCTGCCTTCGGCAAGCAGAAGCCGCTCGACAAAGCCACGGTGAGCGACCTGCAGGCTCGCAACCCAAATCAGCCTCCAGAAAAGCGCGTGCGCCAGACCCGCACGACTTGGCTGGCTTACAACCGCCGCGTGGATGTCTCCCTCATTCCCACAAATGCAGCGTCAGAGAAGTTCTTTCCAAATCAAGCAGCGGATTCCGACATTCTCTGGCAAAAGCCGAAGCCATCCCGCAGCGCGGTCGAACGCGCCAAGTGAGTTCCAGGAAGCACGAGCCGTCCAACACGCGAGACGCATGAAGGAAGGAAAGCGTCTGCGCCTCTGGGTAAGTTCCGACCCCACAAAGGAACGGGGGATTACTCGAGGCCCGCCGCCATGGTCTTTACGATCGTGCCGTTCGTATCGTCGTCTTTGAGCGCCCAGACGAATGTGCCGCCGAGGCCTCCCTCGACGCGCGTGCGCACATAAGCCGTCTTCAGCCACACCGTGACCGGATCGTCGTAAGACCAGAAGGTTTGCGAGTTGGGGTCGTAGAGCCAGGCCGCGAATCTCTTATAGTCAAAGTAGCGAGTAAACCCGGTGAGTCCCGTGAGGGTGAGATAAGTGATGACACCGGGGGTTTGCAGGTAGTCGGCGGGCGGAAAGGGAGCCGGGCCCGTGGAAGCCTGGTACAAGCCGTTATTGGCGCTCGGCACGCCCGTCCAGCCGCGGGCGTAGGTGGGGATGCCGAGGACGAGCTTGTTCGGTGGCACCCCGGCCTCGAGGTAGGCGTCGATGGTGTAGTCGATGTAAAAGTTTTCGTCGCGCACCGGATCCTGCTTGTCATCGAAGAGCGGAGAAGCGTGGTTGGTCGAGGTCTCCCAGGTGCCGTGGAAGTCGTATCCCTGGACATTGTAGAAATCGAGTTGGGTGGCGACCGCGGCCAACTGAATGTTGGAAAAGTTCTGCTGGCCCGCAGGACCAAACATCGTCAGCAGGTAATGTTTCTTGTTGGTCTTGCCGAGGGCGTTGAGCTGTTTCCGGAATTCCTCGATCAGGAGAGTCGCGTTCACGGTGTCGTTGGCCAGGGGAAATTCCCAATCGATATCAACGCCGTCGAAGACACCCTCGGCAGAGATTCCCTCCGCGAGATGGCCGTTGATGAAGAGGTCAATGCAGCTCGCGACAAAGGCTTCGCGCCCCGAGGCGGTGCTGGCGGCCGCGGCAAAACCATCGGCCCCGGCAAGCGAGATCAGTACCTTCAGATTGGGATGAAGCTGCTTCAACTGCTGGAGCGCGGCAAAGTTGCCGTATAACGGTCCAGGGTATGGAGCGCCGCTAACGCTCGGAAGGTAAGGAGATTGATAGTCGGCCCAGGAATCCGCGATCGCGCATCCAGTGGGAGTGGCATTGCCAAAGGCGTAGGTCAGGTGCGTGAGCTTGTCCGCAACACCGTTCGCTTGCAAATTGGCGATGTTAAAGCCGGCAAAGTAGATGCTCCATTCCTCGAAATACCCTCCGACCACTCGGGCGTGGTGGTCATCGTCAGCGGGCTCGCCCGCGACTGCGGGACGAGCCTGCTGAGGCACGAGCAATACACCGGCCAGCAGAA
>DATFTB010000255.1:0-12376 GCA_035262325.1 Candidatus Acidiferrum sp. | reverse complement strand
CCAAAACTTGCGCGCGTTCGTCCGTGAAATCGACTACAATCTGGCGGCTCTTCCGGACCGGCCGCTTCGACGAAGGGCGATCGCAAGTGCCGAGGAGCATCGGTTCGGATACACAGGGGAAGTACTCGGTTCCAGCTGAAGGTTATGAGACTGAATCCTTACTTGCTGCGAAGCGCCATCGTGGCCGCGCTCGGCGGACTTTTGTTCGGTTTTGATACTGCGGTGATCGCCGGGACCACGCAAGCGCTGCGCAATCTTTATCAGCTCAGCCCGGCCTCGCTCGGACTCACCGTTTCGAGCGCGCTCGTCGGGACCATCATCGGTTCCCTGACCGCGGGAATTCCCGGCGATAAATATGGACGGCGAGACAGCCTGCGCGTGATGGCTGTTTTTTACGTGGTTTCGGCGGTCGGCTGCGCCCTGGCGTGGAACTGGTCGGCGCTGGTTTTCTTTCGTGTTATCGGCGGACTCGCGATTGGCGGTTCCTCCGTGCTTGGCCCGATGTACATCACCGAGATTGCCCCCGCAAAGTGGCGCGGACGACTGGTCGGATTGTTTCAGTTCAATGTGGTGTTCGGGATCCTGCTGGCCTATTTTTCAAATTACATCGTGGGCTTATTCGGGCTCGGCGCCACAGAGTGGCGCTGGAAACTCGGTGTAGCCGCCCTTCCGGCCGCCGCTTTTCTCGTGATGTTGTTCTTCATTCCGCGCAGTCCCCGGTGGCTGGTGAAGCAAAAGAGGGTCGATGAGGCGCGCGACGTTCTTCGAATGATCGGCGAGGAAAACTACGAGCAGGAACTACAGGAGATCGTGGGATCGATCGACGCCGAACACGTCACCGATGAAGCCTTTTTCTCGAGCAAGTATCGCCTGCCCATCTTCCTGGCCGTCACCATCGGACTCTTCAATCAGCTGTCTGGTATCAATGCGATCTTGTACTACCTGAACGACATCTTTGCCTTCGCGGGTTTCAGCAAGGTTTCCTCGGATCTGCAGGCCGTCGCGATCGGTGCCACGAATCTGGTGTTTACGATGCTCGCAATGTCGCTCATCGACAAGGCGGGCCGGAAGAAACTCCTGCTCATTGGCGCCGCTGGCACTGCGCTATGCCTGGCCGGAGTTGCCGCCGTTTTTCTCAGCCACAGAGATGAGCACCTGCTGGTGTGGCTCCTCATCGGCTACATCGCATTCTTCGCCTTCTCGCAAGGCGCCGTGATCTGGGTGTATATCGGCGAAGTCTTTCCCAACCGTGTGCGCGCCAAGGGGCAGAGTCTCGGAAGCTTTTCACATTGGCTGATGAACGGGATCATTTCGCTCGTTTTCCCCGTGATGGCGGCCAAGTCGGGCGGCTACCCGTTTGTATTTTTTGCGGCGATGATGGTTTTGCAGTTTGTGGTCGTTTTGTTCGTTTATCCGGAAACCAAAGGCCATTCCCTCGAAGAACTGCAGAAAAAGCTGGGCATCGCCTGAGCCTGGTGCCGGCCGTGCGGACTACTTATCGCGTTTTGCAATGTACACTCGGTCGGCCGCAAGCGAAACCGCCCGCGAGCCGACTTGCGCCCCTTCTGCGGCATTTAGCACCAGCGCCTGCAATGCGCGCCAGCCGACCCCTGAGCCGCCAGGCCAAAGTCAGGGTGCTGCTTCGTCGCGGGAGATGTTAAGGACCCCAATTGTTGGGAGTTCAAGGCGGCGAGCAGGTTGTGATCTATTTCCTTGTGAATTGGAGGGTGATTTTACCGCGAACAGATTCAGCGGAGGGATCCGGTGGCATCGTTATCGTGAAAACTCCGCTGCCTCGATCGAAGCGCGAAAGGGCCGCACCTTCGACGGCGGCTAGCTCCTCGCCGCGGAAATAGGCGAACGAGTACGGTGCGCCCGGCGTCCCCTGCACCTCGAGCGTAAGGCGGTCCCTCGCGTCCGACCATGTTTCTGACAGAACGCGCAAACCCTCGCTTCTCTGTCCGAGCAACGGACGAGTGGCAGTGTAAGCCACACCAAAGTCGTTGTGCAGCCGGATGCGCAAAGTGCTGGTGCCCCCATAAACGGCAAAGCGCATTTGTAGATGCTGATCGGTTTCGTTCTTCTCGAGATGAAACGGAAGGGGCCGCCCGTTCAATTCGACGGAATTGACTTCGGCGCGCAGACTGAGTGCCGGCTGCAAGACCAAAAAGCATTCGCCGCCGCCAGAACGCTTGATTTCGAACGCCATTTCGTCCGAGGTGCGGTGAAAAGCGGCCTCGACTGTGACATCACCTGCTCGAAGACCATGCGCTGCGAAAGAAGACCAATCGGCCGGCAACGTGGGCCCGAGCGTGATGGTCCGGGAAAGCCCATCCGTTTCAAGGCCCAGCAGTCCGCGCAAAATTGGGCTTACCACCATGGCCGCGGACCAGATCTGGTGCGGCGAACTCGTCGAAAGGCCCTGGTAGTAGCTGCCCGAAAGGACCTCGGTAACGTGGCCGGGTGAACCATCGAGCGCCAGAAGCGCGTTTGCGCGAAGCGCCTGCAGTCCCGGATGCGCCTGATGGTATCGATATTCGCCGACCGACGCCCACCCGCCGAAGAGCGGCCACACCGAACCAAAGTGGTAGCCACCGGCACTATACAACGGCGAATGGTCGGAGATGATTCGCAGGCCCCAGTCCGTCGCGTGATCACGCGCGGCCAGTTGTCCGATCATTGCTTTCGACCGGCTCAGGTCCAGCAATCCAAACCACATGGGAACGGTGGCAAGCACGCTCGGCTCGTCAACGCGCTTGCCGTTGGTGTCGAGCGCGAAAGCGTACAGTTTGTGCTCGGGAGACCAGAAAGCCGCCTCAAGCTTCGGCTTCTGTTTTTCGAATTCCGCCGCCAGCGCCTTGGCTTCCTCGTTTCGGTCCGCGACCTTTGCGAGTTCCGCAAGCGCTTGCAATGCTTCGGCACCCAAACCGCTTTGATACAGCTCGCTCCTCACCGGCAGAAGCGGTCCGCCCTCGACCCATCCGTGCCCGACTCCCAGGTTCCTTGGCAGGCCGCTTTCATCGTAAGTGGATCTCAGAAATTGATAGGCCTTCCAGAGGCTGTTCCAGTTTTCTCTCGCGAACGCGGCATCGCCGCTTGCCCGCACATAATCCTGCGAAGCGATGATGAAAAGTGGCGTAGCGTCAGCGGAAGCAAAGCCGTAGGGATAGTTCTTGAACCAATCGACCAGACTCGCCGTTTGCGCAATCTCATGCGGGATTTTGCCGTCGTCCCGCTGGAACTGGATCAGAAAGCGCAGTGCATCCCGCGCCGTCGAGAAATCACCGGTGCTGTTCAAGGCCAACGAAGTCCACAGGGCGTCGCGGCCGAAAAACCAGGCGAATCCGGGGCGCTGCGAAGCACCCGATGTGCGGTAACCGGCGACCAGGCCTTTCCCGAGATAAGGATTGGCCACCAAGCCTTGGAGCATGCTGATGCGCGACCAATCGTAGGCTCGCTCGAGATCCCGATCCGGTAACTCCAGTTGAACCGTACGCCGCAGGTAATTCGCGTAGTACTCGGCCGACGCTCTCTCGAGGTCGCCAAGGTGTGCAATCAGTTTCTGGTAGGTGCTTCGAGCTTCTGCCGCGCCGTTCAGGGAGCCCGCAACGACGATGAGTTTTGTATCTTTCCCCCTGGCCGTCGTGCCGAGGCGCAGCGAACTCACCGTCGAACGAGCATAATTCGTCTCGAACTCCTCGGCAGAGAGAATTCCGCTGGGCGATCCGATCACTGCTGCGTATTTCTTCAGTTCCTCCCCGAACATAAAGGCGTGGAGCGGTTCATCCCAGGAAGCGTAGGTCGCGCCAAGCGCCGCTGGCCACTGCAGCTGGAAGTCCCGCCGGAACGAAGCCTCGATCTCCAGGGGCTTCTCCGTGTCCACCTGGATTTTGATCACCGCACCTGGTTCTTCAACGGGCACGAAAAAAGTCTCATCGACGCGGAATGTGTCGCCGACATATACGAGCGTTGTCGACTCCGGGCGCGCAATCACGCTGCGTACCAGCGCATCAGCATTCCATGCGCGATCTTCCGTGTGAAACGTCAGCGCAAAATCGCGAAACAGCTTGAGCGGATAAACCCAGGCCTCGATGTTCCCTGACTCGTTGCCGAAGATTGCGGCGCGCTGGCCGACCGAACACAAAAATTCCCAAGGGCGCGCGGCGCGCGTCAACTCCAGCGGTTTCGATAGTTCTTCCGGCGCACTGTCGAGGAGGGCGGCAAAGACAAAAAAGCAACAAAACCCCGCTGCGCGGACTGCCCATAGCGTCGCCGACACCGATTTCCCGCTCGCGACCGGCCCAAGCGGTGAAACTCCGCGATGTCGTGGGTGTTTCTTCATCGCCGTTGCCCGGTTGCCCGGCAGGGCTTATGAAACAGCAAGTCGGTTACTATAAATGACTGGCGCGGAGTCTAGCACAAGCCGAAGCCGGGAAGGTACCGTCCCCTTGGGGTCGACACGACGCAGGTTTCTCGAGTCCATCAGCCGGTCTGCGATGGTTCTGCCGCTGGAGCGCTTGCTTTCTTTTCTTGCACCTTTCGCGCGCATCGAGGACATGCCGGCTCAGGCAGCAAAGGCCTCTTTGGGCGTCAATTTCGTGAATGTCGCGAAGGAGTCCGGATTGAAGGCGGGGACTGTTTTCGGCGGGGAGCACAAGAACAAATACCTGCTGGAGACGACCGGCTGCGGTGTAGCGTTCTACGACTACGACAACGATGGCTGGCTGGATATTTTCCTGGTGAACGGAACCCGTCTCGAGGGATTTCCGCCGGATCAGGCACCCACCAACCGTCTGTTCAAAAACAACCGCGACGGGACCTTCAGCGATGTAACCACGAAAGCAGGGCTCATTCATTCCGGCTGGGGCCAGGGCGTATGCATCGGCGATTACGACAACGACGGCTATGAGGATTTGTTCGTTGCCTATTTTGGCAAAAACGTTCTGTACCACAACAATGGAGACGGCACCTTCACTGACGTGACCGAGAAAGCCGGCGTCGCCGGAAGCGGCAAGCGCTGGAATTCCGGTTGCGCGTTCGTCGATTACGACCGCGACGGAAGACTGGATTTGTTCGTCGCTAACTACATTGACCTCGACCTTCGGACCGCACCTGTACCGGAATCGGGACCCTGCCTCTACAAAGGCGTGATGGTGGCGTGCGGGCCTCCGGGTCTGAACGGCGGCAAAAACATTCTCTTCCACAATAACGGCGACGGTACATTCACCGACGTTTCGCAAAGTTCAGGAATTCTCCAGGCAACTGGAACCTACGGCCTCGGCGTGCTGACCGGGGATTTTGACAACGACGGCTGGCCGGACATCTATGTGGCCAACGATTCGGCCCCGAGCGCGCTCTACCAGAACCAGAAAAACGGGAAATTCGCGGACATCGCACTGGAGGCCGGTTGCGCCCTGAGCGCCGATGGCAAGCCGCAGGCCGGGATGGGCGTTTCCGCGGCAGACTACGACCTCGACGGCAACCTGGACATCCTGAAAACAAATTTTGCGGGTGACACGCCTTCGCTGTATCACAATCTCGGCGGCGCGGCCTTTGAAGATGCGACCTTCCCCGCCGGACTCGGCAAGCACACGCAGTATCTCGGCTGGGGTTGCGGCTTTTTCGACTTCGACAACGATGGCTGGCCGGACATACTGATCTGCAACGGCCATGTTTATCCGGAGGTCGAGCAGCTCCGGACTGAAGCGGGCTACGCGCAGCGCAAACTGCTGTACCGCAATTTGCGAAACGGAAAATTCGAGGATATCTCGGGGTCCGTCGGCCCGGGAATTTCCGACCCGTCCGCGTCGCGTGGCTGCGCGTTCGGCGATTTCGACAATGATGGGGACCTTGATTTCATTGTGAATTGCGTGAACGAAGCACCGCAGCTCATCCGCTCCGATTCTTCATTGAAAAACAGCTGGATCAAGGTGCGCACCATCGGCACAAAGTCAAACCGCACCGGAATCGGAGCCCGTTTGCGATGCGTCGCGCAAATGCCGGATGAAGCGAAACCCCACCAGCAGATTGACGAAGTGCGCAGCGGTGGCAGCTATTTCTCGCAGAGCGATCTCCGCGTCCACTTCGGCCTCGGGAGCGCGCAGAAAGTGGATCTGCTCGAAATCCGCTGGCCTAGCGGGACCGTAGACGTCTTGAAAGACGTCGCGGTGAACCAGTTGGTGTACGTGAAAGAGGGAGAAGGCATCGTTCGCAAGGTGTCTTTTACCAACGAAAAGGATCCCGCGCCCAGAAAATAGAGCTCTTTCGCGAGGCGGTGCACTATGATTCTCCCGAAGCGCCCGTTTCCCTTTACCGGATTCCTCCTGGCCCTTCTATTGGCTCGGTCGATCGCGCTCTGGGCTGCTGGATCGTCGGAATTCCTGCGTCTTTCGAATGACCCTGTCCTCTCGCCGGCTGGATCAGGCTGGGAATCCGCGGGTGCATTCAATCCGGCCGCGATCCGGCGCGACCGAAAGACCATCCTGCTCTACCGCGCACAGGACGCCAAGGGAACGTCGCGCATTGGCTACGCAGAGAGCGGCGACGCGATTCATTTCGCGAGGCGGGCCGCGCCTGTTCTGGTCCCGGAGACCGGTTACGAGCAAGAAGGGGGCGTCGAAGATCCGCGCCTCGTGGAAATCGACGGCCTGTACTACCTCACCTACACAGGCTACAACAAGAAGGACGCGCAGCTCTGCCTGGCCGTATCCCGTGATCTCCTTCACTGGGAACGCAAGGGCATTCTTTTGCCTGCTTATAAGGGCAACTGGAATGCCGGCTGGACAAAGTCCGGCGCAATTCTGAAGCAGAAGATCCAAGGGAAATACTGGATGTATTGGCTCGGAACGGCAGCCGATCGCACCGACCAGATGGGCCTTTCCTATTCAAATGACCTGATTCACTGGAGCGAAGCGACCAAGACTCCGGTGCTTCCCAGGCGACCTGGAAAATTCGACTCGCGGGTCGTCGAGCCGGGCCCGCCGCCGGTCCTCACGGCGGATGGAATCGTGTTGGTTTACAACGGCGCCGACGACACACTGGTCTACCGCACCGGCGTCGCTGTCTTTGACCGGCACGATCCGCGCAAGGTTCTTTACCGTTCCGAGGTGCCGCTGTTCGCGCCTGAACTTGAATGGGAAAAAGTAGGGCAGGTTCCCAACGTGGTGTTTGTGGAAGGACTCGTTGCCGACCAAGACCGCTACCTCCTCTATTACGGCGGGGCCGACAAGTATGTCGGTGTTGCCACTGCAAAAACGCTCTACACGAAATGAGGCGCGCTTTTGATCGCTATTTGCTTTTGGCCGGCGGTGCGGCGGGTTTTCCGGTGCCCTCTTTCAGAACCACAATCCGGTCAACGGCTGGAGTTTCGAACGTCTCGGTCAATCCGCTCGGCCAGCGTATTTCTATCGGCGCGACCGCTTTCGAAGAGCCGAGTCCGAAGTGTACGCGCCGGTCGCTGTTTGAATTGTAGCTCGATCCGCTGCGCACCTCGTCCGCCTGGATGCGCGTCTCGGTTTTGAGGAGGATCCGGGCGCCGATGCCATCGCGATTCGACTTCACGCCCTCGGTCCGGACCCCGATCCAATGGTTTGATGCGCGTACCTGGTTGACCAGCAAGCTCGGCGGCGCGTTCATGTTGCTCACGACGGCGGAAAGTTTGCCATCGTTCCACAAATCGCCAATTGCCAGGCCGCGTGAAGAACTGTGCGTCGTGATCCCGGGGCCCGCGGCCGCGGAAATGTCGTCGAATTTCCCGTTTCCGAGATTGTGATACAGGACGCGCGGCTCTTCGTAGTCGCTGCCGAGATGCTGCCGGTCCACTTCCGGATAAACATGGCCATTGACCAGCAACAAATCCGGCCAGCCATCGTTGTCAAAATCAAAAAACATGGTGCCCCAGCCGAGATACTGCGTGTGCAGACCGAGTCCGGCGGCAAACGTCGCGTCCTCAAACGTGCCGTCTCCGAGGTTGCGGTATAGCGTCGAAGTATCATCGGAGAAGTTCGTCTTAAAGATATCGAGATGCCCATCCCCGTCGAAGTCGCCCACCGTGGTTCCCATGCCGGCCTGCTCTTTTCCGTCCTCGCTGAACGCCGCGCCGGCCACAACGGCCACGTCGGTAAACGTTCCGTCGCGATTATTGCGGTACAGAATACTCGGCGTGCTATCGCACGCTACGTAAATGTCGGGCCACCCGTCTTCGTCAAAGTCCAGGGTCGAAACGCTCAAGGAGTAGTGCCCGTTCGTTTTGTCGATGTGCGACTTTTGAGTGACGTCCTCAAAGGTTCCATTGCCGCGATTGTGATAGAGCAGGTTGGTGCTCCAGGGCAGACCTCGCGGACCGCACATCACCGGCACGCCTTTCCATAGGCAATCGGCGCGTTCGCCGGGTTTCGGGGCGCTGTTCACGTCGAAGTCGACGTAAGTCGCGACAAAGAGGTCGAGCTTGCCGTCGCGATCGTAATCAACGAACGCGCAACCCGAACCCCAGGCTTTACCCGTGCCGGCCACACCCGCTTTGGCGCTCACGTCGGTGAACGTGCCGTCGCCATTGTTGTGGTAGAGAACGTTCTTCCCGTAGTACGTCACATAGAGATCTTCGAAGCCGTCATTGTCGTAGTCCCCGGCGCACACACCCTGACCCCAGCCGGTAGGCCACAAACCGGCCTTCTCCGTGACGTCGGCAAAAGTGCCGTCGTGGTTGTTGTGATACAGGTGGCTGGTCGGCTGCGCGCCTCCCGGCACAGGATCGAGCGTCGTTCCATTGACCACAAAAATGTCAGGCGAGCCATCGTTGTCGTAGTCAAAGATGGCCACGCCGGTGCCAGTCGTTTCGATGATGTATTTCTTCGAATCGACTCCGCCAAAGACATTTCTCATTGTCAGGCCAGCCTTAGCGGCTTCATCCGTGAAGAAGGCGATGGACTTTGCCGGGGCGGGAGGAGGTGGAGCCTCGGACCACAAGCGGATACCGCAAGGCAATCCCAACACGATCAGGAAAAGGGCCAGAATCCGCGCGCAGCTTCTGCGGTTCCAATTCCCTGGATGCGAAAATCTATTCAGGCTCCGCAGCAGCCTTTGCCGTCGCCGTCCGATAGGCACCGAACGAGTGTACCTCGTTTGCAGTTTTCGAAGGTAGAAAGCTCGAACGTGGTGGCACCGCGAACGAAGAATTGTGTTTTAATCGTGAAGATTTCAAAAGGTAGGTCCGCCATGGTCTTTCCCCGGACTTTTGCTGCGCTTCTCGGCCAGTCCATGCTTCTCGCCCTGATTCTTTCTGTCGCCAAGGCACCAACCTTCGGCGCAACACAAAATACGGCTTCGGTTCCGTCCGACTCCGCTTCTCCATTCGCTTCGGCGCGCAAACTGTTGCAGTTGGGCAAATTCGACCAGGCGATCACGGAACTCGAAGCGCTTCGCCAACACGAGCCGCAACCGACAGGGCTTTCCCACGAACTGGGGGTGGCGTATTACAGGAAAGGCGACTACGTGAACGCCGTGCTCAATCTCGAGGCCGCGCAAAAGGAAAACCCGAAGGACGACGAAGCCGTCCAGCTGACGGGCCTTTCGCTCTACCTCGCGGGCAAGCCGGGCGACGCGATTCCCTATCTCGAAAAGGTACGAGCGTGGTACCCGGAGGCGAACGTCGATGCTTCCTACATTCTAGGTGTAGCGTATATCCAGACAAAAAAATATCCGGAGGCGCGGGCTGCCTTTGCGAAGATGTTCGGCGTGCCGCCCGATTCAGCGCCGGCCTACCTGTTCTGCGGACGCATGCTCCTGCGGCTCGATTTCGGTCCCGTTGCCGAGGAATACGGGCACAAGGCAATTGCACTCGACCCGAAACTGCCGATGGCCCACTTCCTGCTCGGCGAGCTCTATCTGTACCAGTCGAAAATTCCCGAAGCGACCGCGCAGTTCGAGCAGGAGCTCACCATCAATCCCGGATACGCGGCTGTGTATTACAAACTCGGTGACGCCTACCTGCGCACGCAGAAGTTCGACGAAGCCGAGAAACTGCTGCAGCGGTCCATCTGGCTGGACGCCACTGCGACCGGCCCATTCATTTTGATGGGAAAGGTTCTGGAGAGAAAAGGCGAGACAGAACTGGCCGTACGCGCGCTCGAGCGCGCCATCAGCATGGACCCCAACAATGCCATGCCTCACCAGTTGCTCGGCCAAGCCTATCGACAGCTCGGCCGCACGGACGATGCCGAACGCGAACTCAAGCAGGCTGAGCGGTTAGAGATGCGCGACACCAGCAAGCCCTGACTCTCGCGGCCATTCACTTCCGAGCGCCCTGCTCCGTTCCGAGCCTTTCCACTTCCGCCTTCGGCAATTGGTGCAGGAACTCCAGAAACACTCCGTTCGTCCAGCCGAAGCCGATTACGTTGATCGAGTAGCCGCTCTTTACCGCCGCCTCGGCGCTGCGATGCACGGCATCATATTTTTCGCGGATTGTGCCGTCGCGGCGGAAATTCTCCGCGACGTTGCTCAAAAACGCGTAGGACAGCCGGTTCGCCTGATCCTCGAAGCCGTAGCGCCGCAGACCCTCGACCGCGATCAATTGCAGCGGGGCCCAGGCGTAGGGCGCGTCCCACTGCGCTCCGGTTTCATATGGACTTGTGAGCAGCCCGCCCGGCCGCTCGAAGTGGTCGAGATTTTTCCGGACCGCCGCCGCCTCCTCCTTCGTGGCTAGGCCGGCCCAGAGCGGATAAAACGTGGAGGCGTACTCGTAAACCGAGCGCTTTTTCTCCGGAACGTCATAGTCGAAAAACTCGCCGCGCTCGCCGTCCCACAGCCAGTCCACGATTTCTCTTTGTCTGGCGCTCGCCTTGTTGCCCCAGTCCTCCGCCTCCTTGGCTCGCCCCAACTCACGACTCATAGCCTCCAGGTCTTTCTCGCTTTTGTACAAAAGGCTGTTCAGACAGACCGGCGCGAAATGGTGCGTTTCTGCGCCGAACGGCAAAAAGCGAAAGGAGATGTCGAAGCCTGATTCGCGCATCGACCGGTCGCCTTTGTAGTAATCGCGGTTCAGGGAGATCTCCTTCACCGCTTCGCAGCGCTGCGCTTCCATGGTCAGCGGAAGACTGCAGAGCTTCAGAGAGTACAATGCGCCGATCGAGGCATCGGCGGATTCGCCCGGTTGGCGATTCATCAGGAACCGGCTGCCGATGTCATCGTGCTGTAGGAAATACTCGGCGACCTTCTGGTAGTGGTCCGTTTCATCCTTCAAGCTTTCGGGGGCGGGGCCTTCGCCGAAGTCGAAATATCGCGACAAGCCTGTGTCGCCGGCCATCTGCTGTTCCGCGACCCACATATTGTGATCGCGTACGGCGAACGCGTAAGCGCGTTCGAGCCAGCCGCGCTCCTCCTTCCCCCGCGCTTTTTGGGCGTCATGAACCGCCACGATCATGGAGGTGAGAAAGGGCGGCTGCGAGCGGCTCAGGTAATAAGTCCGGTTCGCATTCAGCACCGCGCCATAATGCTCAATCTCGAAAAAGAAATTTTCGATCATGCCCCGTGCGAGTTCGATCTTTCCGGCGCGAACCAGCCCGCGGATGATGAAATAACTGTCCCAACCGTACATCTCATTGAAACGCCCCCCGGGTACGACGTAGGGATATTCGAGGTACAACAACCCGTGCGGACGGAATGTGTTGGTGTCAACCTCGCCGAGCTGATGGATGACTTTCGGCAGTGGCCTTACCTCGATGTTGCAGCGAACCTCCAGCGCGTGCAGCTTCTCGCCAATCGGAAAATCCGCTGGCACGTACAGGATAGATTTGCCGGCGACCTTCGAATCGACAATCGTGGAGCACTCGCTCATCGAGCGCGTCAGCGTGTCCCAAGCGCTCGAGATATAGTCGAGGATCGGTTTCAGCCCCTCGGCCTTCTCGGATGCTTCCTCTGCCGGCTTTCCCGACTGACTTGCGCGGATCGGAAGGGTGGGAACGAGAAACAGCGCAAGTAGCATCCGGCCGACGCGTAATGCATGTGACATGGCAACCCCCGTGGAATTTAATCCGCGACGCAAAGCGTAACCTTTCAAGCGCCTATCGCGCCGCGACAGAGCTCGGACCATCGCACGGCTTCAGGACGTGAGGCGGTCGTTCGAGATTGGCTTCATTTCCCATACGTGCAAAGCCGTGATCGCATCGAGGTCCTCCTCCCGAACAATCAAGCGCAATGGAGCTTCCGGTCTGGTGTAACGGCGTTCGGTCACTGCCACGCGGTCGTCGACGATGCACTCTGCAAGGGAGGCGTCCAGTAGAATTCGGAGCTCATGCTCGTCGCCGCTCCCCTCTGTAACACCGGCGCTTTTCGTTCCGAGCCTGAGCTCGCCGCCGGCGCGGCCCGGATCGAACGACACTGG
>DATFTB010000254.1:0-8460 GCA_035262325.1 Candidatus Acidiferrum sp. | reverse complement strand
GATTGCCGCTCGCTCGAATACAGGCTTGTCCCGATTCCGCCAGAGGTTCGCCTGGTGATCTGCAACACCATGGTGCGTCACAGCCTGGCGGCTGGGGAATACAACCGGCGGCGCGAAGAATGCGAAGTCGCGGCACGCTATTTTTCCGAGCGTCTGCCCGACGTCAGAGCCCTGCGCGATGTCACGATGGAAAATTTCCTGCGGCTCGGCGGGCAATTGCCGGAGCGGATTCAAAAACGTGCACGCCATGTTATCAGCGAAGATGCCCGCGTGCTTCAGGCGGCCGAAGCCCTCAAAAGAAAAGATCTTGCCTCATTCGGCAAGCTGATGGCCAGCTCGCACGCAAGCTTGCGCGACGATTTTGAAGTCAGTTGCGAGGAGCTCGACCTTATGGTTAGCCTGGCCGCACAAGGCGAAGGAGTCTATGGCGCAAGAATGACCGGCGGAGGGTTCGGCGGCTGCGCCGTTGCGCTCGTCCCGGCGGATCAGGTCGAGCGATTCAAAACCACGGTTGGCCCGGAATACGAGCGCGTTACCGGGCGGGTGCCGGAGCTCTATGTCTCTTCGGCAGCTAACGGCGCGGGCACTCTTTTCTAGCCGAGCACTCGGGATGGGATGGACCAGCGTATGAAGGCACTCTTGCTCTCCCGCTACAAACATCTGGAAATTGTTGACCTTCCAGAACCCGTTCCAGGTCCGGGTGAAGTGCTTGTACGTGTCGCCGCTTGTGGTATCTGTGGAAGCGACATCCACGGGTACGATGGCTCGACGGGCCGACGCATTCCACCCATAGTCATGGGACACGAGGCTGCAGGAACCGTATGTGCCTGGGGCGAAGGCGTGACCGGATTTGCGAACGCCGATCGAGTCACGTTTGATTCGACCGTCTACTGCGGTTCTTGCACCCCCTGCCTTCGGGGGGAGGTAAATCTCTGTGAGCATCGCCAGGTACTTGGAGTTTCTTGTACCGACTATCGCCGTCCCGGAGCGTTTGCCGAATACGTCGCCGTTCCGTCGCACGCCGTGCACCGCCTTCCCGACAACCTCTCCTTTGAAGAAGCGGCGATGCTCGAACCCTTATCCGTTGCCCTGCATGCCGTTTCGCTCGGGCCTGTTCAGGCTGGCGATACGGCCCTGGTTGTCGGCGCAGGAATGATTGGACTGTTGCTTGTACAAGTGTTGTCGGCCGCCGGCTGCTCGCGCATCTTCGCCGCGGACCTCGATCAATCGCGACTCGACTTGGCACGGACGGTTGGCGCGACGGATGTGATCGCCGCCGGTAGCGACCCCGTGGAGGCGGTTCTCGAACACACCGGAGGAACGGGAGTCGACGTCGCGATGGAGGCGGTCGGTCGCACGGAAACCGTGCAGGCTTCGATCGACAGCGTCCGGAAAGGAGGGACGGTTGTGCTGGTCGGCAACGTCGCCCCGGAGGTGGCTCTGCCGCTACAAAAGGTGGTCACCCGACAAATTCGCCTCCAAGGCTCGTGCGCTTCGGCGGGGGAATACCCGCGAGCCATAGAGCTTCTGGCTTCAGGCGCACTCGAGGTCCGGTCACTGATTACGGCCGTAGCCCCGCTCGACGACGGACCCCGCTGGTTCGCGCGCCTGTACGCTCGCGAGCCCCATTTGATGAAAGTAATTCTCACGCCCGGAGAGCGCACATGAGTGAGTCACTGTTCGACCTAAGTGGCCGGGTGGCCATTGTGACAGGAACAAGCCGCGGGCTCGGCCAGTATATGGCGCGTGCTTTGGCGAAAGCAGGTGCGGACCTAGTGCTAACCAGCCGCGAACGCACCCGTCTGTTTCCGTTCGAAGCGGAGATTCAGGCACTGGGTCGCCGCACTCTTTGCCTCGAGCTCGATGTTCGTGACTTACGTAGCATCCAAAAGATGGCGGCGAGCGCCGAGGCACACTTCGATCACATCGATATCCTCGTCAACAATGCGGGTTGCAATGTACGCAAACCGGCTCTCGAGGTCACCTGGGAGGACTGGAATCTGATTCTCGAAACAAATCTTCGTGGAAGCTTCTTCGTAGCGCAAGCAATGGCCCCCGGCATGATCGGGCGCGGGTTCGGCCGCGTCATCAACATTGGCTCGGTCACCAGTGTCTCGGGTTACGCTGGATTGGGTCCCTACGGCGCAAGCCGCGGCGGCATCCGCCAATTGACCATGAGCCTCGCAGACGATTGGGGCCGCTACGGAGTAACGGTCAATTGCCTGGCGCCCGGCTGGTTTTCGACCGAACAGAACAAAGC
This sequence comes from Candidatus Acidiferrum sp., assembly GCA_035262325.1. GTDB lineage: Bacteria > Acidobacteriota > Terriglobia > Acidiferrales > UBA7541 > Acidiferrum. Next base: position 6,200 of record DATFTB010000254.1, on the reverse strand, counting down.
CCTCTATGAAGACAAGGAGTGGGTCGAGTACATCTGCGACCGGATTCCAGTCAAGCGTCCCGGGCAACCTCACGACCTCGACGGCGCAGTGGTATTTTTGGCTTCGGAGTCGAGCCGCTATGTCACGGGACAAACCCTGCTTGTGGACGGCGGCATTTCAACGGGCGCCACGCGTGCCCTGGTTGGTTCGTCATCGCCCGCAGGGAATCAGGCACCCGATGCTCGGAAGGGGCAGAAATGATCACTGGACAGGGCTCGGTCGCGACATGAGATAGACTCGGTTTTCAGTCGTCGGTGTCGCTCGGAATCGCATCTTCGGGGAGAATCATCGTGTCGAAATCAAGAATGAAGAGTAGCCTGTACTGTTTCACAGCGTTGCTTATTCTTCTGGCTCCTACGCGTTGGGCCAACCGCTTCGCCGAATCTCGAACTTCCAGCCACCCCGCCCTTCTCCTCGGCACCGCCTGGTACCCCGAGCAGTGGCCGGAGTCGCGTTGGGAGACCGACCTGAGCCTGATGCAGCAAGCCGGCATCCACGTGGTGCGAGTCGGCGAGTTTGCCTGGAGCCGGATGGAGTCCGAGGAAGGCCACTACGACCTCGATTGGCTGGACCGTGCCATCGCCCTCGCAGCGAAACACCAGATCTACACAGTGGTTGGCACGCCTACGGCCGCCCCGCCGGCCTGGCTTACACAAAAATACCCGGAGACTCTCCGCACTGCGGAAGACGGCCGGGTTGTGCAGCATGGCAATCGCCAGCAGTTCAACTGGGCCAACCCCAAGTATCGGGAGTTCGCACGCAAGATCGCCGAACAGATGGCACATCGCTTTGGGCATAATCCAAACGTACTCGGCTGGCAGATCGACAACGAATATTCCGAGGTTTCCTTCGACTCCCGCACCAGGGCGCAGTTTCAGCAATGGCTGAAGGAACGCTATGGCACGCTCGACAACCTTAACGCTCGCTGGACGACGGCGTATTGGAGTCAAACCTACACCGCCTGGGACCAGATTCCTATTCAGGTCAAGTATGGAAATCCAGGGCTGCTTCTCAGCTGGATGCGTTTCGTCAGCGATACCTGGCGGAGCTACCAGAAGAACCAGTTAGATGTCATCCGCGCCAATTCCGATTCAGGACAGTTCGTCACTACCAATACCATGGGCTTCTACGATGGTTTTGACCATTACACCGTGCTCCAGGATCTGGACATGGCCGCCTGGGACGATTATGTCGGTGAAGGACACCTCGACCCGGTCAAGAACGGGGCGGCCCACGATCTCACCCGCGGGTTCAAGGAGAAAAATTTCTGGGTTATGGAAACGCAGCCCGGGCACGTAAACTGGGCGGACATCAACAATTCACTGGACAAAGGGGAGGTCCGCGCCATGGCCTGGCACGCCATTGGACATGGCGCTGACACCGTGAGCTACTGGCAATGGCGCAGCGCCATGAATGGCCAGGAGCAGTACCACGGCACGTTGCTTGGCGCGGACGGCACACCCGTTCCGCTGTACCCAGAGGTTGCGCAGGTCGGCAAGGAATTTGAAAAGGCGAGTGCGGTCTTGGCGGGCACGACTGTGCAGTCTGAGGTCGCCCTGCTGCACTCCTATGAGAGCCGCTGGGCCATCCAGTGGCAGCCACACAACAAAAACTACGATCCCAAGGAGGAATTTCTCTCCTACTATGGTCCTCTGCGAGCCATCTCCCAATCGGTCGATATCCTGCAGCCGACCTCGAACCTCAGCCACTACAAACTCGTCGTCGCCCCTGGCCTCAACGTCCTATCAGAGGCAGCGGCCAAAAATCTGATCGCGTACGTCGAGGGCGGCGGACATCTGGTCTTGGGACAGCGCTCCGCCATGAAGGATGACGACAACAGCCTTCAATCAGAACGGCAACCTGGTCCGCTCGCCGAATTCCTTGGAGGCCGCGTCGAACAATACTACGCGTTGATAGGTCCTGTTCCGGTAGAGGGACAGTGGGGAGCGGGTGAGTGCCCGTTGTGGGCCGAACTGCTCGGCGCCAAAAACGCGGCCACGGAGGTGCTGATGCGCTACGGCAAGAGCAATGGATGGTTGGACGGTCAACCCGCAGCGATCACGAGGCAGGTTGGCAAAGGACGCGTCACTTATATTGGCGCCTGGCTGGATCCGAAGACCATGCAACAGGCTGCTAAGTGGATGACTGACACGAGCGCCGTCAAGACGCCCCTTCCTTCCGTGCCGGAAGGGGTGGAAGTCTCCGTACGCCAAGGCGAGCACGGCGCCGTTTTCGTGATCATCAATTTCGCAAAAACGGCGCAAACCATTCCCCTTTCTCGGCCGATGAAGGATGTGCTGGAAGGCGGGGAGAAGACCTCGGTGAGTCTACCCGTCTATGGCGTCGCCGTTCTGTTGGCTGCACACTGACAAGTTCCGTTAGCGGCGAGATCCGGCCGATGAGTACACTTGACCTAAACAGCCAGCCACACCGGCGGTTTAATCCTTTGCGGAAAGAATGGGTACTGGTCTCGCCGCATCGCGCCGAGCGTCCTTGGCAAGGGCAGGTGGAGGCGTCGCCAGCGGAGGAGTTGCCGCGGTACGATCCGGATTGTTATCTTTGCCCAGGAAATGTACGGGCGGGCGGAGTGAGAAACCCGGTCTATCAAGGGACCTTTGTTTTCGACAATGATTTTGCCGCCTTACGCTCCGACTTCGCCGACGGAAAATTTGAGCACAGCGAACTGCTGCGGGCGGAGAGCGAGGCCGGAAAGTGCCGGGTGGTCTGCTTCTCGCCCCGGCATGATCTTACGCTCGCACGGATGAGCGTCGCCGAAATTCGGGCGGTCGTAGACACTTGGTGTGAAGAGTTCGAGCAGTTGGGAAGCCAACCTCGGGTGCGGGCCGTGCAGATTTTCGAGAATCGCGGTGCCATGATGGGCTGCAGTAACCCGCATCCACACGGCCAGATCTGGGCCAACGAAACGGTGCCGGATGAGCTTGCGCGCGAGATTGCTTCACAAAAAGAGTACTACCAGAGACAAAACTCCTTTCTCCTGGAGGACTACCTGCGCTTGGAGCTCGAGCAAAACGAGCGAATTGTCTGCGCGAACCAACACTTCGTCGCACTGGTCCCATTTTGGGCAGTCTGGCCGTTCGAAACGCTGCTCATCAGTCGGCGACGCGTAACGAGCTTGCCGGAACTGCGCGGTGAAGAGCGCGCGGGCTTGGCGGACATCCTGCGACGGCTTACCGTTCGTTACGACAATCTGTTCCGCACGTCGTTTCCCTACACCATGGGATTTCATCAACGCCCGACGGACGAGGGTGCCTATCCGGAGTTCCACCTTCACGCACACTTTTATCCGCCGTTGTTGCGTTCCGCCACGGTAAGAAAATTTATGGTGGGCTATGAGATGCTGGCCATGCCGCAACGGGATATAACGCCAGAAACGGCGAGCGCGCAGTTGCGGAAGCTTTCCGAAATACACTATCTCGAGCAAGTGTAACGGCGAGATTTTGCGATTAGAAGGGGCTTTCGAGCGCTCTGGCGGGTCAAGCGGCCGCGGTGAGTCGCGAAGTCGGGCGTTGCCTGTGGAATTGCTAGATACTGCGGCCAGTTTGAAAGGATTACGAGGAATATGGCGAAAATGGCTCGACGCGCGATCCTGAAGACCGTTGTTCCCGCAATCACGGCGGCCGGCGTTCTGCCAAGCGGCACCCTCGATTCCCTTGCGAGAGTTGCCGGCAAGCCGCGCATCCGGCAATCCGCTTCGCGGTGGTGCTACCAGAAGATTCCACTCGAAGAGCTTTGCACGAAAGGCGCGGAGATGGGACTCGAAGGCATCGATCTGCTCAACGAAGAGGAATGGGAAATTCCCCGACAGTATGGTTTGGTCTGCAGCATCGGTTATGGCGGCGGGGGTGAAATCCCGAATGCTCTAAACCGCGTCGAGAATCATGCCAGAATTGAGGCGGCATTCCGAAAATCGATTCCCCATGCGGCAAAGGCGGGAGTTCCGAACCTCATCACATTTTCGGGAAACCGCGACGGCTTGTCAGCTGAGGAGGGCTCGAGGAATAGCGTTGCGGGTCTAAATCGCATTAAGAAGGTCGCCGAGGACCACGGGGTAACGATCTGCCTGGAGCTGCTGAACAGCAAAGTGGATCACAAGGGCTACATGTGCGACCACACCGCATGGGGTGTGCGGGTGATCGAGGAGGTCAACTCTCCGAATGTAAAGCTGCTCTACGACATTTATCACATGCAAATCATGGAGGGCGACTTGAGCCAGACGATCATTGCGAATAGCCGCTGGATCGGCCATTTCCACACCGGTGGGGTGCCGGGCCGTCATGAGCTCGATGACAGCCAAGAGGTAAATTGGGCCGGGGTTATGCGCGCGATCGCGAGCACGGGTTTTCAGGGTTTCGTCGGCCACGAATTCATACCTACCCGAGACCCTATGGCTTCACTGCGTCAGGCCGTCGCGCTCTGCAGCGTTTAGGCTACCAGCCGCTACATTTGTTCGTCAGAGAATTAGTTCGCTCAGGCGATCGAGGAGTGCGCAACTTCGGCTAGCCTCCCGCGAATCCCTTCTGACTGTGTGGGTTTCTCAGGCCCCGGCAGCAGATCAGCGCAAAACACAGGAGAACTCTTGGCAAACCGCCACGAGAAAAATGAAGTCATGGGCAACTTTGGATGAAAATCGGACATTGTTGCTATAGACCCTTCTCCGTCACTGAGCGGGGAAAACTAAACAGCGCTCGAAGAGCATAGCTCCGTTTGCGCATTCCGCACGGACCGGAAAGCCTTGGTGGGCCGAATTGTGCCTGGTTTGCGAGGTAATCGGTAAAGCACATTCCTGACGCCAACAAATTTGCGGTGGAAAAAATACCGCAGATGAGTATGCGCGACACTAGTCACTTGTGACTTCACCTTTTCTGGATAGCTTGGTGTTGATTAGATGCGGCGTAGGCAGTGGAGGCGGGAATTGTCATTTCAATTTCGGTGCCAGAATCGGGCTTACTCCAGACTCCCAGATTACCGCCCACGCGTTTGGCCCTTTCGTGCATGCCGCGCAGGCCCCAGTGACCGGGGCGCCCCTTCTCGGTCACAATCTGCGGGTCGATGCCTTTTCCATCATCGCGAATTCGCAGCCGCAACTGGCGCTCGTCGTAGTGAATCTCGACTTCGATCCGACTCGCCTCTGCGTGGAGGAATGCGTTGCGCATTGCCTCCCCGACAATCCGGTAGACATCGTCCCGCAAGATCGGGTGAAGATCGCGCGTTGCTCCCTCCACCTGCACGTCAAAGACGGGAGGATTCTGGTTGGTTTGATTCGCCGCTAGCTCTGCCGCCAAAGTGTGAAGAGCCGCAGCGAGATCGTTGGTCTCTATCGTGGACGCGCGCAACCCCTGCACAGCGTCGCGGCCTTCGGTGACTGCTCGAGCCGCTTGATCGATGACGCCTTCAAGTTGCTCTCTAGCTTTGGCTACGTCCGGACGATCGGGCATTCGGTTAACTGCGCCTTGAAGGAGGAGCACAACTCCCTGAAAACTCTGCAGCAGCGTATCGTGCAATTCGCGGGCAATCCTTTCTCTCTCTTCAAAACGTCCTTCCAAGCGTTGCCGGACTTGCGCGGTCACCTGCCGCAGGCGCAATTGATAGAGCACCCACACCAATACAAGGAAGGCAGCCACGCACGACAAACGGAACCACCAGGTCTGGTAGTACGCCGGCGCAATTGCAAAATCCAGCGTCGCGCCCTGCTCGTTCCACACGCCGCTGTTATTGCAAGCCATCACGCGGAAGCGGTAGTTGCGGGGAGGCAGATTGGTATAGAACGCTTGCCGTCGATTGCCGGCGTCTTGCCAATCGCTGTCCAGGCCTTCCAGCTTGTAGCGAAAGAGCACCTTTTCCGGGACCACCAAGCTGAGCGCCGTATAGTCGATCTGCAGGTCGTGCACCCGCGCGGGCAGAGGCAGGCGCCCACCTACATCGGAAGCTGGGTCGTAGGTCTTGCGGTCAGCGGTGATCTGCTCGATGTGCACCAGCGGCGGAAGCTTGTTGAATGGAAGGTGGTGGGGATCCACGACGCTGACGCCGTCCCCGGCCGAGAACCACAGTTTTCCATCCGAGGACCTGGCGACGTGCGGAGTGTAGCCGCCAGGTCGAAAGTGCCCGAAGTCAAAACGCGAGATGCCCGCGTGGCTTGTTA
>DATFTB010000253.1:0-4053 GCA_035262325.1 Candidatus Acidiferrum sp. | reverse complement strand
GGATTACGAGCGCGCGACCAAGACGAAATTGAGAGGGAAGGAAATTGTGGCGCGGTCCGAGGCCGGCGAAGCGGCGGCGCTCGCCTGCCTTGAGCGCTATGAGGACCGGCTTACGCGAAGTTTGGCGCAATTGGTGAACATACTGGATCCGGATGTGATTGTGCTTGGCGGGGGAGTTTCGCAAGTGCCGCGGCTTTATCGTGACGTCCCGAAACGCCTGAAAGAGTATGTGTTCGGGAAGGAAGCGGATACGCCGGTGCTCGTGGCCAAGCACGGGGATGCCAGTGGCGTGCGCGGGGCCGCGTGGTTGTGGCCGTTGGAGGGACGGTGACTTGTGATTCCGCCGCGTTTCTCCGATCGACTTCCTCCAGAATTGATTTTTTCGAGGGCCAAGGCTGCGCCGAACGGGCGGAGACGTTCGGGACGGGAAACCGCTGACGCACCAAGGGCCCTGGCGACGCGTTGGGCGAAGCCAGGGCCCTCCGTCAAGAAGGTTGCGCGCTGCGGCTGGTCTAGTCGTGTCCGCTCGAGCCCGCAGCTTTGCTCATTTGTGCGACCCAGGCTGAGGAACGGCGTTCCATCTCGGCGGGAGATACGTCCTCAACGTGTTGCGCCAATCCCCAGCGGTGGCCGAATGGATCCTGAATCTTGCCATAGCGATCACCCCAGAATTGATTCTGGAGCGGCATCTCCACCTTGGCGCCGGCCTTTACCGCGCGGTCAAAGAGGGCATCGACGTTGTCGCTGTAGATAAAGAGGTAACTGGAAGGCGGTGCATTCGGACCCGGGGCTGTGGCCATACCCGGAAACTCGTCGCCGAGCATCAGACGTGAGTCTCCGATCTGGAGTTCGGCATGGCCGATGGAGCCTCCCGGACCTGCCATGCGGTTGAGTTCCTTGGCGTGAAAAACTTCCTTATAGAAGTCGATGGCCTTGGCGGCATTTTTGCAGACGATCGACGGGGTTATGGTATGGAATCCTTCGGGGATGGCACGGACAGCGGACATAAGTCCTCCTTCATAGTGTGGAATGTTCGCGCAGGCGCTAAGAGGTAACGGGGTGGGGGCAGATCAATCGAACGCTGCGCAGATTATTAGATACCCCGGCGTGCGCGAGGCGTCAAGGGAAGAATTTTTGTGGCAGGAGTCGCGAGCATCTCCGGAACCGAAGACCTTCGATGGAGATCTCGTTACCCACGGCATCGACCGGGGCCGGTGTAAAAACAGGTCTTCCGGGATCGAGGAAAAAAGCGGATCCCGCGCTAAGCTCTGAAAGCCACGCATTTCGTGCCCGGGGATCACCGAAGGCTTGCCCGACGATGTCAGGAGCCGGATGGAGGAGAAAAATGCGATATGACTTTCTGGTGGAGACGTATGCGACGGAACGGGTGAAGATCGCGAGCGTGTGGAGCGAATTTCGAGACGAGGATCTCGAAGTGCGCCCGCGCGCCGCGGACGGCCGCGGTCGAAGCGTGCGCGAGCAGATGGTGCATCAGTGCGTGAGCGAGGACCTGTGGTTTCGCACGATGCTGAAGATCGATGTTGGCGCGCAGCCGCTGCCGGCGGTCGAGAGCCGGACGGAATTCATAAGGCGCTACGCGGAGGACAGCGGGAAGCGGCTCATGGCGTTAGAAGCGAAGGGAGAAGAGTGGTGGGAGAGCGAAACGACGTTCTTTGATGTGCAGCGCTCGATGGCCTGGGTGATGACGCGGCGGATGACTCATACCTCGCACCACCGCGGGCAGCAGATGGCCATGCTGCGCATGCTGGGTCGGGACCTGCACAGCAATTACGGGCCGACGGCCGATACCGGTGGGCTGATGCAGAATCACGCACCGACGATTTATGCGTACGAGAATCTGGAACGGTTGCTGGAAGATTTGGAAAAAGGCGCGGGCAAGCGAAAGCTTCCCGGCGCCGGCGGAAAACCGGTGACCGAGCGGCCGGCAAAGGGCTGAGAGACCGGCGGCAGTCCGCCGGGTTGTCGAGTCTTTATTCGGTCGTCGCCGAAGCCCCGGTCCCCGAAGGAAACCGAGCACGAATGGAGGCTTGGCGGATCCCTTGGTCTGCTACTTGACGACGCGGGGGACGGTGCGGACGATGGCGGTCTTCGGACGCGGTTCCTCGGCGCGGTTTCGAAGGCGGGAGAGTTCCTGCTGGACGACGTGCGCGAATTCGGCCATTTGGTGTTCCATCTCAATCATTTTTTCGCGCATGTTCAGGATGACCTCAATGCCGGCGAGATTGACACCCATGTCGCGGGCAAGAGTCAGGATCACATCGAGCCGCTCGAGGTCCGAGTCGGTGTACAAACGGGTGTTTCCCTGGGACCGCGAGGGCTTGAGCAGTCCAACACGTTCGTAAAGGCGTAGCGTCTGCGGATGCAGCTTGTAGATTTCCGCGACGGCGCTGATCATGTAGCCGGCCTTCGCTCGTTTTTTGTTTTTCGGTGGCATGAAAATAAGTTTCCGGTTGTAAGTCTAAGTTAAAGCGGACCGACGACAGATAAGCTTGTTCCTGCTCATACTCCTGCTTTGGCAAAGAGGTCTTTGCGGGGGTCGCTAGGAACCACCTCCTCGAGTTCTTTCATGATCGTGCGCACGCGCTCATCGGTGGGTTCCGGCACGATGATCTGGATTTCAACGTATTGATCGCCGCGAACGCCGTTGCGAGCGCTGGGCACGCCCTTTTCCTTGAGGCGCAACGTTCGGCCACTGTTGGTTCCCGGAGGAATGCGCACGAGCGAACGGCCGTCAATGGTTGGGACCTCGATCTTGGCCCCCAAGGAGGCTTCCGAGACCGTGACCGGGACCTTTATATAGAGGTCGTTGGCGCGTCGTTCGAAGTAGGGGTGGGGGCGAACCACCACGCGGAGGTACAAATCGCCGCCGGGCGCGCCCATGGTGCCGACGTTGCCCTTGCCGGGAACGCGAACGCGGCCGCCGTTATCGACGCCGGCGGGAATGCGTACCTCAATCGTTTCCGTGTGCCGAACGCGGCCCTCGCCAGCGCAGGTTGGGCAAGGCGTGCGCAGTTTGCCGGTGCCGCCGCAACGGTTGCAAGGCACGTTGAAGCGCATTTTTCCGGCGGTCTGCTGTATCTGGCCCGTTCCGTTGCAGGTGGGGCAGGTTTGCGGCGTTCCGACAGCGCCGGTGCCGTGGCAGGTGGCGCAGGTGTCCAGGCGGGTGATCTGAAGTTTCTTCACTGCCCCGCGCACGGCATCCCAAAAATCGATTTCGATCTGGTATTCGAGGTCGCCGCCGGGTTCGTGCTCCGGCTCCATTGTAGCGGCGCCGCGGCGCCCGCCGAAAAACTGCCCAAAAAGGTCGCGGAAACTCGAGCCTCCGCCGGACTGGCCGCCAAAATCGAAGCCGCCAAAATCGAAATTGACGGGTTCGCCGCCTTCGTCCGGCCTCGGGCCATAGTCGCCGGCAGGTACGTTTTCGCTGTAGAAGCCGTACTGGTCGTACATCTGACGCTTCTTGGTGTCGGACAAGATGTCGTAGGCTTCCTGAAGCTGCTTGAATTTTTCTTCGGCGGCTTTGTCGCCGGGATTGAGGTCGGGATGATACTTGCGGGCGAGCTTTCGGAAAGCCGTGCGGATTTCCTTTGCGCTGGCCTTGCGGGAGACTCCCAGCAGCTCGTAGTAATCCTGTTTTGCGCTCGTCGGCATACCTGCTCTTCTAGCGGCCGAAGCTGATCGCGGCCTTTGTAGCTCTAGGCGGGGAGGGGCCCAGTGCCGCTGAGCCCCAGCCCGTCATTTCCGATTCAGTGCTTCGAACGCTTCACCCGTCAGAACTCACCGGGTCACTTGGTTTAGTTCGGCTTCTTGCTGTCGTCGACGTCTACGTATTCGGCGTCGATCACGTCGCCGGGTTTGTGGCCGCCTTGCTGGCCGCCGCTGGGCGAACCGGAAGGAGCACCTGCGCTTGCCGCGTCGGCTTGACCACTGCCGGCCGAGGCCTTCTTGTACAGTTCCTCGGCCATTTTTTGCAGGGTCTTCTCAACGTTTTCGGTTGCCGAACGAAGCCGCGCAACGCCACCCTCGTTCATG
>DATFTB010000252.1:0-4580 GCA_035262325.1 Candidatus Acidiferrum sp. | reverse complement strand
ACATTCGCGCAAATGCTGCATCGGATAGCCCACATTCTGGCCACATCGAGCTTGATATGTGTGTTAGTGCCCGTTCGATCATCGGCGGTGGAGTGACGTAATGCGCGGCGTCTCGGTTTTGATTGCTTATTTGCTTGTGCTCGGCGCGATAATTACTTTCGGCATCGCCAGCCTGATGGCACTACAGCCCTCTACGAAACCGACGTCGTCAGCAGCTGCGGTTGCACATAAAGAGCAGGTTGCACAACCTCTCAAGCAAACAACGCAAAAGGATGCGCAGCCCAATCAAAAGCGCAAGACGGTGAAGGCAACTCGCAAGCGAATGGAAGAAGCATCGACTAAACCTTCATCGGGTCTTGATGCGTATGGGTCAGCAGACAAACCGCGCCACTTCTATCTGAATCCCTTTCGCTTCTTCGGCCGCTAGCGGCCATCCCCACACCGGCAAAATTAGAAAGCGGTCAAATTGGACCGCTAACAACATCAAAGGCCCAGACATACCGAGCAATCATGGCCAACCCTGCGATAGCGAAGGGGAGCCCAACGACGATAAAGAAAACCAGTACGCCTAGCCGGTCGGAATTTGAAAGCGTCTGCCAAGACAGTGCGTACCGCGTCAACGTCGCGGCAACCAAACCCAAGACCAATGCGCCGATTGCTAGAAGCAGCACGTCGATTACTTAGCCTAAAACGCATTTGACCTTACGCTGCGTCGAAGACCTGGATCAACATCAGGCCATCTAGCCGTTGAGTCGACGCCAGTTGAGCTCACCAATGTCCGCTTTGGGTCAGAAGCAGACTGCGGACCGCTCGTTTCGCTCACAATGGTTTGGCGGTGTTTCCCTGCCGGCCCGGAAAGGCGACCAGGGACGCGGAGCCGATCGTCACGTCATGATTGCGAGCGTCGCTCTCATCCCGTTCGTACGCCGAGCCAAACATGACCTCGATTAACCCCGACGCAATGATAAGCGGCAGATAAAAGAAAATCGGTGGCATGTAGCCACTGTGCCGCAAGTCGCGGGTCTGGGCGCGGTAGCATCGCACGCATCCACAATAACATCATTGCCCTACCTGGCCCGCGCGGGTGAGCTCAGCGGAGCCAGAGGCTATGACCCAGCAATGCTCCATACATTCGCGCTACCGAGCGGCGACTAACCGCTCAGGTCAACGGCGGATCGGCGACCTTCGGCCCTTCAAGCCCGTTTCTAGTGTGACCTTCGTTGGTACCGTTTTCTCGCTCCCAGAGGAGTCGCACTACGAAATAGGTCACAAGCCCCACGATGGGGGGAACAATCAGCACAGCCAACAGCTGGCCCATGGCGTATGCCCTATACGGTTCGGGACGCGCCCTGCATAACGCGCTTGACCACCATTGCGGCGATGCCCGCGAGCACGGCCTTGGCCTGCGGGGACCCAAGTATGGCGATGAGCGGGTTCGACCCTTGTGGTTGGCCCTGAGGCTGGACGTCGCCACCGCCCAGCATATCCCGGAGCTGACCAGGCTTCCCATGCAGATCGGTGAGTACCTGACCCAGTTCCTTCGGTTCGGGCGCCACTTGTCGCGGCAGCGTCACGCCGAGCGTGGCGGCCCGCTCCTGCAGCATCTTGACGAACGCCGCCCGCTCTTCCGGCGATAGCTTGCCTAGCGCCTCTATCGCCGCCTGTGTGTATTGGTTAGGCGGCACGGCGTGTGAGACATCGCCATATCGTTTGAGAACCTCTTGATCGGAGTAGCCCTCGGACGGATGTCCTTGTTCGTATCGATTAACAAAGTCCCTGTAGTCTTGCTGCCGTTCGCCACCGCCAAGTAACTCGTCAAGGATACCCATATACAGCTCCTCTTACGCAAACATGCAGCCCAGGCTGCTTTGCCCAAGGCATGACTCCACAAATCCGATCCGTATAGGGGACCTTGGTCCACCTCGTGTCCGCCAACTCAAACGTGATGTGCCGAATGCACGCGGAATGTCTGCCAGTGGCCAATAGCAGACGTTGGCTATTGCATTGCACATGTTCGCTTTGACCGGTAACGGCCCCCTTCTAGGCAATCGATCCTGAACCCCACAGACCCGCTAAGGGCCAGCAGACCCGCTAAGGGCCAAAAGCGGACATTCCGTCATTCATTCGATCACCTTGTCGGCTCGGTCAAGCAGCGTTAGCGGCACCGAGAGACCGAGCGCCTTCGCGGTTTTGAGGTTGATTGCCAGCTTATACTCGGTCGGCGCCTGTACTGGCAGGTCAGCTGGCTTCTCACCCTTGAGGATGCGGTCCACGTAGGTCGCCGCTCGGCGAAACAAATCGCCCTGTTCACTTCCGTAGGAGAGTAGACCACCTTGTTCAGCGAAGAAACGCCACGGATAGACGGCCGGTAGACGGTGGCGAGCAGCTAGCAAGATGATTTCCGCGCGATAGACGTTCATGAAGCCATCAGGCATCACGATCAGTCCGCCATTCGGCTCGCGCGCCTGCGCAGCTATCACGGTTTCGAAATCAGCCTTGTCGTGAACAGTTGCAGCGACCGCATCTAAACCGAGTGACGAAGCGGCGATTTTAAATGGGCTCAGGTAAACGTTGGCGAATGGCGTCGTTGCCGGATTGAACAACAGAGCGGCTCGATTGCTGCGCGGCGCAACCTCCTTGAGCAGTTCCAGCCATTTGCCAGTAATTGTCGGCTCCATAATGGTGAAACCGGTGGCGTTACCGCCTGGCCGAGCCAAGTTTTGAACGAAGCCGCTGCCAACAGGATCAGCAACGACTACAAACACGACAGGGATGGTCCGCGTTTGTTGCAACATTGAAGCCGTAGGAGGAGTGTTTTGCACAAGAATAATTTCGGGCTGCAGCTCAATCAGTTCTTTCGCAGCACGTTGCCTCGCTTCCGCATCATCGAGCGCCCCCCAACGAAATTCGATGTGGACATTGCGGCCTTCCGTCCAGCCGAGTTTCTGGAGTCCTTCCCGGAACGCGGCCAAATAATCGTGAAATTCTGGGTCGCTCTCGGCATGCGCCATGAGTACGCCGATGCGTCGCGTTCGACCGGACTGCTGCGCCTTCGCCGCAACTGGCCACGTCGCCGCCGCGCCGCCAATGACCTTGATGAAATCGCGCCGTCTCATCGCCTCCCCCGAAGGCTCAGGACAAGGCATCGTAGCCGCTTAAACTACCACACTGGACGCGGCCGAGCGTGGGGAGTCATCCATTTGTCCAAAGGTAGGCCTGCCTCGCGGTGCTTACCGCAGTTCGAGTACACCCCGCATCATTGGCACGCATGTGCCGCCAATCTGGGTCGCGATCACCCTCCCAGCACTCTTATCGGCACTTGCCATGAGCCGGCTCGGTCGCCCCATTTCGATGCCCTGACGGATCGTCTTTGTAAGGCGCAAGTCTAACTCGGGATGCAGGTGCGCGAGTAGGCCGATCAGCGCAACGTTTGCGCTGCCCGTAGCGGGATCCTCGGGCACCCCATAGAGCGGCGCAAACATCCGTGATTGGATATCAGCACCGTTGGAGCTCTCCCACACATACAAATGTATGCCGGTTACTCGGTTCATCGGCAGCTGTCGCGCAAAGACGTCGGTGCGCGGTTGCGCCGCGGCCAGCGCTCGAAGGTCCTTGAGTTCGGCGAACACAAAGCGCATGCCGCAACTCGCGATGCAGGGCCGGTGACGCGCTATCTCAATGTCTGCGGCCGAGATCGTGCAAGCTTCGGCGATGACCTCGGGCTCGACATCTTCGATGACGGCCAGCGGCTGCGGTGCGGCGAGACGGGCACCGATGACTGACGAAGCATCCCTCCATAGTTCAATCCGGACCAGGCCAGCGATTTCTTCAAATTGCAAAATATTGCCCTGGATCGGCCGACCATGGCACTCGCCGCGTTGCCCCAGCACAAACGCCGTCCCGATATTGGGGTGACCGGCAAACGGCAGTTCCGCACGCGGCGTGAATATCCGCACCTTCGCGGTATTCTCAGGCCTCTCTGGGGGTAGCACGAACGTCGTTTCAGCCAGATTGAACTCAGCTGCGATCGCCTGCATTTGCGGCGTGGACAGTTCGGTCCCGTCGGCCACAACGGCAAGGGGATTGCCGCCGAATTGCTTATCAGTAAACACGTCGGTGGTTACGAATTCGACCTGCATACGATGCAATTCTGTTGTTAAAGCCAAATAGCCTCGATCTGTAACTCAAGGCAGCGCAGTGCTGCACTAACTACCTGACTAATTTCTGGCCGAGCATGCCCGTTTTGGGTCAAAAGCACACATGTGCAGCGCACAAGCTCATGTCCGCTTTACCCCCGGAAAGACATCAAATGCGACATAGTGGAATGTCCACTTGGGCCAAAAGCGGACATGAGGCGAATCTTGGTCATTAGCGGACCGAAATGGTGTGTCCCCCAATTCAGCTACGCTGGGAAGATCTTGCGGGTTCCAACTGCGCGGGGCCTGTCTGGAACCGCGGTTCAGGTTCGATAGTTTCCAAAACGAACAGATGGAAACCGCGAATGACACGAGCGGAAGCATACCGAGCGCTAGCCGAACGGCTACACGCATACGCCCGAAAGCCCGAGGCTGCGGACTACG
>DATFTB010000251.1:0-6769 GCA_035262325.1 Candidatus Acidiferrum sp. | reverse complement strand
CGCTGGGCCTGGTCGTGATCGGCGGCCTGATTGTGTCGCAGTTCGTGACCCTTTTCGTCACCCCGGCGATTTACCTGTACCTTGAGGAGTTCCAGGAAAAAGTGCTGGACCGCTTTTCCTTCTTCCGGTCGACGCGTAAGCGCTTTTCGGAAGTTCCAGCCGGAACCCCCGCCTATGCTCTCGAAGAGCGCAACGGAGATTAGGACGACTATGCGCCTGCGCCGAGCGTTTCTCGAGGCTTTGCTCGTTTCGCTGGCTTTGTCTTGTCTCGCCGCGTGTACCGTCGGGCCCGACTACAAACGGCCTGCGGTTACGGTCCCGACGGCCTATCGGGGCGCGAGCGCGCCGGCAGCGTCATCGAGCCTCGACCAGAGCAATGCCGCGAACGCATCGCTCGCTGACGAGAAATGGTGGGAAGTTTTCGAGGACAAGGAGCTCCAGGGGCTTATCCGCACCGCTCTCGAGAACAACTACGACATTCGCATTGCCGCAGCGAGAGTTCTCGAAGCCCAGGCGCAGCTCGGGATCACGCGCGCAGACCAGCTTCCTTCGTTAGGCGTGGGCGGCAACATTACCAGCGTTCGCAATCCCGCGGTCGGCCCGATCCCGGCCTACGAGCTCGCCCAGGGGCAGGTTACGGCCTCCGCCGCCTGGAACTTGGACTTCTGGGGCCGTTACCGCAGGGCGACCGAAGCGGCGCGCGCAACGCTGCTCGCCAACGAGTGGGCGCAAAAAGAAGTGATGGCCACCTTGGTCGCCAACGTGGCGAGCTCTTACTTTCTGCTCCGGCAGCTCGATCTCCAGTTGGAGATATCGAGGCGCACCTTGAGCTCCCGGCAGGACTCGCTCGAACTGACCAAAACGCTCGAGCAACACGGAATCAACACCTTGCTGGACGTCCGGCAGTCGGAGCAACTGGTGTACACGGCCGCGTCCGAAGTCCCTGACCTCGAGCGGCAGATTGCGCAGGAGGAGAACGCCATCAGCATTCTCCTCGGACGGAACCCGGCGGACATTCCCCGCGGCCTGAAGCTCACCGAGCAACCGCACGCACCCGAGGTTCCCGTCGGGCTCCCGTCGGCCCTTCTCGAAAGACGCCCGGACATTCGGGAAGCGGAGCAAAACCTGGTTGCCGCCAATGCGCAGATCGGTGTGGCGAGGTCGGCTTATTTTCCGCAAATCTCGCTGACCGCAAACGCGGGATTTGAAAGCGCTTCGCTGACAAATCTGTTTACAGGGCCGGCAGGCGTCTGGGCGCTCGCGGGAACACTGACACAGCCGATCTTCGAAGGCGGACGGCTCAAGTCGGGCGTTCGCCTGGCTGAGGCCCAGCACGAACAGTTGCTGTTGACCTACCAGCAGACGATTCAGGGCGCTTTTCGCGACGTATCGAACGCTCTCGTCGCTTATCGCAAGAACCGTGAGTTCCGGATCCAGCAGCAAAACCTTGTGGAGTCGGCCCGGGACGCGGCGCGACTTTCGGAGTTGCGTTTCAAAGCCGGCTCCACCGACTACCTCGAAGTTCTGACAAACGAAACCAACTCCTTTTCCGCAGAACTGGCCCTGGCGCAAGCCCAGGGAAACGAATTGAATGCGTTGGTCCAGCTCTATCAGGCCCTTGGCGGTGGCTGGGAGTGAGGTAGCTCCCGGGCGGATTCAGTGGAAGTCATGCGAACCGATTTCGGCATCGAGGAGCGGAAAGGGCTCGATGATTCCAGCTTTCACGGAAACCGCACCATCCTGGTTTTGCAACACGCCTCGGATAAGCAGAAAAGAATGATGTACAACAACGCCGTGGTCCCGTTCGAAGAGCTGGGGCGTGATGATCACGTTGGCAATTCCCGTTTCATCTTCGAGGCTTAAGAAGACGAATCCCTTGGCGGTACCCGGCCGCTGGCGAACAATCACGGCTCCTGCCACGGACACAAGTGTGCCGTCAGGGAGCTGTTTCAAATAAGCTGCCGGCGAGACCCCGTGCTCGGCGAGCTGGGACCGGTATTGCGCCAGAGGATGGGGCCCGACGGTCAGCCCGGTGCCGTGAAAATCGGCGAAAAGGCGTTCCTTCGGGGTCATAGGAACAAGCGGGGATGGTTCGCGGGATTCGATCTCGACCGCATCGAGGTCTGCCGATGCGAGCAGAGGGCCTCGTTCGCGGCTGGCGCGCTCCACTTGCCACAACGCGTCTCGCCGATGAAATCCTTTTTTCTTCGAAATAAAATTCAAGGCCCCGACGGACGCGAGAACACGCAATTCGTCAACCCGGATCTTTGGCACCCGCCGTTTCAAATCGTCAATGGAAATAAAAGGGCGCTCCGTCCGCTTTTCGACGAGTTCGGCCGCCACCTCCTGCCGCAGACCCTTTGCATAGCGAAGACCTACCCGAACCCGCAAGCCGTCGGCACTCTCCTCGAGCGTGCAGTCCCACTGGGAGCGCGAGACGTCGATCGGCCTGAATTTCAATCCGTGCCGTTCGGCGTCTTTGATTAAGGTTGCGGGTTGGTAGAAACCCATGGGCTGGTTGTTCAGCATGGCGGCGGTGAAAGCCGGCAGATAGTGGCATTTCAAAAAAGCACTGGCATAAGCGATCAAGGCAAAACTCGCGGCGTGCGATTCGGGAAAGCCGTATAGCGCGAAGGAAGTGATGGATTGAACGATTCTGTTCTGTGTTTCGCCCGTGATTCCCTTCGCTTCCATTCCCCGGCGCAGCTTGACTTCCACTTCTTTCATGCGCGCTTCAGAGCGTTTAAAACCGAAAGCCCGTCGAAGTTCTTCGGCCTCTCCGCCGGAAAATCCCGCGGCGATCATGGCAATGCGAAGCAGTTGCTCCTGGAAAAGCGGGACGCCCAAGGTTCGCGCCAGCGTGGATTCAAGGAGAGGATGCAGCGTCTCAACCGCTTCGCGGCCCAGCCGGCGGTTCAGGTAGGGATGGACCATTTTCCCCACGATCGGCCCGGGGCGGATGATGGCTACCTGAACAACAATGTCATAGAAGCATTTCGGCCTCAGCCGGGGAAGGCATGACATCTGCGCGCGGCTTTCCACCTGGAATAATCCGATGGTATCGGCCTGCGCGAGCGCGGAATAAACAGCCGAATCGTTCGCGGGAAGACGCCCCAAGTCAATTTCTTCACGGTTGTGATCGCGAATGAGCTGGATCGTTTCCTCGAGGACGGCCATCATGCCAAGGCCCAGAAGATCGATCTTGATGATCCCCATATCCGCGCAATCTTCCTTGTCCCATTCGACAACGACGCGCCCGGGCATGGTTGCCGGTTCGAGGGGAACGACCGAATCGAGTTGCCCCTGGCAGACGACCATTCCGCCCGAATGCTGACCCAGGTGACGCGGCAGATCCTGAACTTTCTGGCAAAGCTCGAAAAACTTCAAAATCCGGTGCTGCTTGAGGTCAAGACCCGCATCCTGAAATTGCCGCGTGAGTGTGTCCTTCGAGTCGGTATATTCCCAGGCGCTGACCAGGCGGGAAAGGCGGTCGAGCGTTTCCGGGTCGAACGAAAGAACCTTTCCGATTTCACGCGCAGCCGATTTGCCACGGTAGGTGATGACATTGGCGCACATGGCGGCGCCAAGCTTTCCGTAGCGTTCGTAGACGTACTGGATCGCGCGCTCGCGCTGGTCGCCGCTCGGAAGGTCAAGGTCAATGTCAGGCCATTCGCCACGCTCCTCGGAGAGGAACCGTTCGAACAGCAGCTCCATGCCGACAGGATCGACAGCGGTGATTCCGAGCGCGTAGCAGACCGCGCTGTTGGCCGCGGAGCCGCGTCCCTGCACCAGGATATTGTTTTCGCGGCAAAAACGGACAATGTCCCAGACAATAAGAAAGTATCCCGCCAGATCGAGTTTTCCGATGAGAGCAAGTTCGCGCTCGATTTGTGCCGCCGCTTTTTCGTTTCCGGCTCCGTAACGGTCGAGCATGCCTTCCCGTGTGCGGGCCCGCAGAAAATCAATCTGCGGTTGACCATCCGGTGTCGGATAGGGGGGAAACCGGTAACCCAGGTCGCCCATGGTAAAGGAAAGACGCGACGCGAGTTCGCTTGTGTTCTGGATGGCTTCGGGCAGGTCGGCGAAAAGAGCTTCCATTTGCGTTGGAGACTTGAGGTAGCGCTCCGAATTCGAGGAAAGAAGCCTGCCGGCGTTGGCGAGAACACGGTGATGACGCAGGCAAGTAAAGACATCCAGAATTTCTCTCTGTTCGGGCAGCGCGTGGCAAGCGCCGTTTGTGGCCAGCAGTGGGAGATCCAGAACCCGCGCGAGGTCGACGGCAGCCTGATTGCGGCGTTCTTCTTCGCGCCGAAAATGGCGTTGCAACTCAACGTACACATTTTCTTTGCCGAAAATCGTGCACAAGTCGCCGAGGAGTGCCGCTGCCGGTTTCACACCGTATTGACGAAGTGTATGGTCGAATAACCCTTCGTCTCCCCCGGTGAGGCAGACCAGCCCGCGGCTGTATTGCCGCACTTCCCGGAGATGGACGGCTCCCTTCCCTTTTTCCGAGCGCAATTTCATGCGGGTCAGAAGGCGGCAAAGGTTCTGATAACCCTCCCGGGAAGCTGCCAGCAGCGAAAGGCGGCCTCCTTCCCCACAACTGATCTCGGCGCCGATGTGTGCCTTGCGTTCGAGCTTTTTCATGGCCAAATGAAAACGGGGAGAGCCGTACAGGCCGTCGCGATCGAGCAGCGCCATCGAAGGCATGTTGTGCGCTCGACAAGCCCCGGCCAGTTCTTCGGGCGAGCTTGCGCCTTCCAGAAAACTGAAAGCCGACCGGGCATGGAGTTCCACGTACATTCAGTCGTAGCTCCCTCGCACGGACCATTTTTTTTGCAGTGAATCGAAGACGATGCAGTAAACCGCTCGAGCCGGCACTTTGCCCGGAAGGTCTAATTCGAGGTCCCAGGCATCTTCCTGCCAGTTTGGCTCTTCCCACCACGCTCCTGAGGCGCGCCAGGGTCCGGAAGCCTGCATGACATTCCAGCTTTTTCCCTGAAACAAAATTCGAACCGGCCGTCCGCCTTGAAACGTAACATTCGCCGGCAGTGGCGGCCGGACAAAGCGGAAACTCATTTTTGAATGTTCTTCTGGAACAGAAAGGTGGGAGGAAGATGCTCGAGAGGGCGCGGAAAACGTTTGCATGCGAAACGCCTCGCGGTGGTGCGAGTCGAGCAGCACGGGTGATCCAACGTGGCCTTCTCCTACGACCGCGGCCAGACGGGCGAGCGTGAGTTCCAGCTTGTCGGGGTCGGGAGCCGCCGGAAGAAATAAACCCCCCTGTAAGGCCGTGGGGCGGTCCGGTTTAGCACCCATGCGAAGCTTCCGAATGGGCGCTTGGGGAGGATTGGCCGCGAGCCGCAGCCGCAGGAGTTTCAAAAGGAGCTTGGCGTCTCGGACCGGCCTCGGCAGTGCCAACGAACAATGAAACGCTTCGGGAAGGTTGTTTGTGCGCAGAAATTTCCGGGAGGAATCGAGCGCATTTTCAAAGCCAGGTTCCAAATCGAGCTGCAACTGAATCGCGCGAACGGCCAGTGCCCGGGTGGAAAGACGCGCGCACAGTTGATCGAGGAGCCTGCCGAGTAAAAAAGAGAGCGGTTCAAGCTCCTCGACGGCATCATCGAGTTCCAAAGATTCTTCGAAAAGATGGATGGGCTCCGCGATCAGAAGAGAACGGTTGCCGTTGCCGCTGGCGATTCCCTGCAAGCGCACGCCCTCCTGTCCCGTGCACTCCGACAGAGACAAGACTGGCAGCGCCGCGAGAGACCCGCAGGTTGTGACGCCCCATTGGCGGAAGACCTCCGCCAGTTCCTCGCCCGGCGAGAGCAAGGCAACCGGCAAGGCCTTGAGAGCGGCGGCTTCCTGGCCATCCGGAACAATCGTTGGGCCAGGGAGCGCGCGCGCCAGCACGCGAGCCGTTTCCGCATTTGCCGAAATGGCTACATGGACGCCGAGCCCGAGCGCGGAACAACGGGTCTTCATTTGCCGCGCGATGTTTTGGTAAGAACCGAAAAGGGTAGTGAGGCCTGCGAGGTCGATCAGAACCGTGTCGACGGCCGTGTCTTCCACACGCGGTGAAACGGACCATGCGGCGTCCAGCAACGCGGCGTGCGCAGCCTCTTCGAGCTCTTTGCGGCGCGGCCTTATCTCCACACCCTGAAATTCCGCTGCGGCTGTTTTGGTCAGACCAAGTGTCAGGCCGAGCTGGCTAGCCAAGCGGTTGACAGCCATCACCCGGAAAGTTGGCGCGGGGCCATCGACCAGAGCCAGCGGCCGGTTTCGAATTCCAGGCTCGGAACGCACGGCGGCTTGGAGAAAAAAATCGGGAACGAAAACGGCACCGAACGCCATAGCGGTCGCGAAGAAGTCCCTGAGAAGACGGAGCAGCTCAGCCAGGGTCTTCGATCCTTTCTTCTTGCTGCTCTTCCGGCGGCGGCAAGAGCGTCGTGTAAGGCAGCGCCTCTTTCGTGTCGAAGTGGTGACTTACTCCCTCGCCTGAAGGCGGGGGCTTCTCACACAACGCAGGTCCCTACTTCAGACTTCGTTAGCGTGTGAAGGCTCAGTCCGAGCCTTAGTATTTCCGTTGAGCTTGCCTGGTCACGAGTGGTGATGAGACCACACTTCCTGCAAACGTGCTCCCGGTCCGAAAGTTTCTTCGGCACCTTTGCACCGCACGGGCAACGTTGCGATGTGCCCCTCGCGTCTACCTTCGCAAACGGGCGACCAGCCTCTTCCGCTTTGTACGCCAGTTTTGCTACGAACGATG